>CAZATR010000289.1:0-1529 GCA_964488035.1 uncultured Natronomonas sp. | reverse complement strand
ACCGGTCGGGCGCCTACTCGTTGCCGTCCCGGCCCATCGTGTAGAACTCCTCGTTCGGCCGCATGTCGGCCACCGTCGCCATCCGGTTCGAGAGGTTGAACAGCGAGACGACGGTGGTGATGTCCCATATCTCCTCCGTCGAGAAGCCCGCGTCCCGCAGTGCCGCGACGTCCGCGTCGCCGACGCGTCCCGGCGCCTCGGTCAGTTTGACGGCGAAGTCGAGCATCTCGCGGTGGGCGTCGGTGAGGTCCGCCGTCCGGTGGTTGGTGGCCAGCTGGTCGGCGAGTTTCGGCGCCTCGGCGAAGATCCGGAGCAGCGCGCCGTGGGCGACGACGCAGTACAGGCAGTCGTTCACGCCGGAGACGGTGACCACGAGCATCTCGACCTCCTCGCGTGCCAGGGGGCTGTCGTCGGTGAGCGCGTCGTGGTAGGCGAAGAAGGCCCGGAAGTGGCTCGGCTTGTAGGCGAAGGCCTCGAACACGTTCGGGGTGAACCCGGCTCGTTCGGTCTCCTCGTCGATGCGGTCGCGGACGTCCTCGGGGAGCTCCGCCCGATCCGGGACGGGGAACCGCCCCATCGCGTCGTCGCTCATACTCCGGTGTCGAGCGACGGCGCCAAAACTCGTTCCCTCCCGCGCGTGCCGGCGGCGTCGACCGCCGTCGTGGCCCCGACCGGCGACCCGTTGGCGGAATTTCCGGCCGAATCTTTAATAGTCGTCCACGGAACCACCACACGTCACCATGGAGTACTACGACGGCGACCCGCTGGAGCACATGGGCGATCTGCCGGCGATGGCGGCCGACCGCTACGGCGAGAAGACCGCCCTCACGTTCATGGGGCAGGAGACGTCGTTCGACGACCTGGAGGCCCGGGCCTGCAGCGTCGCGAACGTCCTCGCCGACAACGGCGTCGGTGCTGGCGACCGGGTGGGCCTCTACATCCCGAACACCGACCAGTTCCCGGAGGCCTACTTCGGGGCGCTGAAGACCGGCGCCATCCCGGTGCCGCTGAACCTCCGCATGGACCCGAACACCCTCGAGTTCGTGCTCGAGGACGGCGACGTCGACCACATGGTCGGGTCGCCGCTTCTGGCCGGCGGGATGGACACCGAGGAGGGCCACATCGTCGGCCCGACCGAACTCGCCGAGCGCGCCGGCGTCTCGACCGTCTACGTCTCCGGCGTCGGCGACGACGGCGTGGTCAACTACTCGCAGGCGACCGCCGAGGCCGACGACACCTTCGACACCGTCGACCGGGACTTCGACGACGTCGCCTGCCAGCCCTACACCTCGGGAACCACGGGCAAGCCGAAGGGCGTGCTGCTGTCCCACGGGAACCTCCTGAAGACCATCGAGGCCTACGAGAAGGGCGGCCTCCCCATCGATCCGGACGACAGCATCGTCCTCGTGCTACCCTTGTTCCACATCTACGCGCTCAACGCCATCCAGGGCACCTACCTCTACAACGGCTCGACGATGCACATGATCCCGCGGCCGGACCCGGAGATGATCCTCCAGACCATCTCCACG
>CAZATR010000288.1:0-1533 GCA_964488035.1 uncultured Natronomonas sp. | reverse complement strand
GGACGTCCACGGGACGCTGTGTGACCTCGACCTCCTGCGGGACGTGGAGGTGGTGCACTGATGCCCGTCGTCGACGTCGACCCCGACGAGCTCCGGCGGCTCACCGGCCAGGCGGACAAGGGCGACGACGAGCTCAAGGACGACCTCTTCGCGCTCGGCCTCGAGTTCGAGGGCGAGACCGACGACGGCGAGTTCGAGCTCGAGTTCGCGCCGGACCGGCTGGACCGTCTCTCCGTCGAGGGAATCGCCCGCTCGCTTCGCTACCAGTACGGCGCGGACCGCGGCGTCTACGTCCCCGACACGACGGACGCCGAGTGGACCATCGAGGTCGACGACTCCGTGCCCGACGAGCGGCCGTACGTCACCGGCGCCATCGTCCGCGGGCTGGACCTCGGCGAGGCCGAACTGGAGTCGCTCATCCAGCTCCAGGAGAAGCTCCACGCCACGATGGGCCGCCAGCGCGCCAAGGGCGCCATCGGCGTCCACGACCTCGCGATGCTCAAGCCCGCCGGCGACGGCGCCGACGACAAGCGCATCGTCTACCGCGGCGTCGAGCCCGACGGCGACACGTTCGTCCCGCTGGACGACGACGCGGAGCGGACCCCCGCCGGCGTCCTGGCGGAGCACCCGGTCGGCGAGACCTACGGCCACCTCGTCGAGGGCCTCGACCGCTACCCCGCCATCTACGACGCCGTCGGCCTGTTCTCGTTCCCACCGGTGATCAACGGCCGCCGGACCGAGGTCGAGGCCTCGTCCCGCGACCTGTTCATCGAGATGACCGGCACCGACCAGTGGACCATCGACAAGATGCTCACCATCGTCTGCTACGCGCTGGACGCCCGCGGCGGCCAGGTCGAATCCGTCGAGGTCGACTACGGCGACCGCACCCTCGAGCGTCCCGACCTCTCGACGGACACGAAGACGGTCACCCACGAGCGGATCGAGTCCACGTTGGGCGTCGACATCGCCGGCGAGGACGTCCTGGACTTGCTGGAGCGGTCCGGGCTGGACGCCGGTACGGACGGGGACGACCCCGGCAGGGCTGGCGAGGCAGATGACGTGGAAATCGAGGCTGTCCCCTCGCACGCGACCCGGACGGCCGGACCGGCAGGCGACGACGCGGACGGCAACCGCGGCGGATCGCCAACTGAGGGGGCGACCGGGGACGCCTCGACCGACGACCTCACCTACGAGGTCGAAATCCCGCCCTACCGGGTCGACGTCCTCCACCCGATGGACGTCGTCGACGACGTCGGCCGGGCCTACGGGTTCAACGACCTCGACCCCCGGTACCCGGACGTCTCCACGGTCGGCGGCCGCAACGAGGACTCACGGCTGGAGGACGCCGCCCGGGATGCCCTCGTCGGGCTGGGTTTCGAGGACCTGCTGAACTTCCACATGACGAACGAAGCGGCGCTGTTCGACCGGATGGGGCTGTCGCCGGACGACGACGCCATCGGCGCCCGGCAGCCGCCCGTCATCACCGAGCCCTACAGCGAGGACTACACCGTCGTCCGGACCTGGGCGCTGCCG
>CAZATR010000287.1:0-1561 GCA_964488035.1 uncultured Natronomonas sp. | reverse complement strand
CCGCGGTGGCGACCTCCGGCGAGCAGAGGTAGACGTTGTCGTCCTCGATGCCCGAGCGGCCCTCGAAGTTCCGGTTGAACGTCCGCAGCGAGACGGAGTCGGAGGCGGGCACGTGGCCGATGCCGATGCAGGCCCCGCAGGTCGCCTCGGAGAAGTTGACGCCGGCGGCCATCATCTCGGCGGTCCAGCCCTCGCGGGCGAGCATCTCGCTGGCCTGCTTGGAGCCGGGCGCGACGATCATCTCCGTCGTCTTCTCGGTGCTGCGGCCCTCCAGCATCTTGGCGGCCGGGAGGATGTCCTCGTAGGCGCCGTTCGTACAGGAGCCGATGATGACCTGGTCGACCTCGGTATCGGCGACCTCGCGGACGGGCACGACGTTGTCCGGCATCGACGGCGTCGCGATCAGCGGCTCGATCTCCGAGAGGTCCACGACGATCCGGTCGGCGTACTCGGCGTCCCCGTCCGGCTGGAGGTCGACGTACTCCTCCTCGCGGTCGAGGCGGGCGAGCCAGTCCTTCGTCCGCTCGTCCGTCGGGAAGATGGAGGAGGTCGCGCCGAGCTCCGTGCCCATGTTCGTGATGGTCGTCCGCTCGGGGACCGACAGCGTCTCGACGCCGGGCCCGGTGTACTCCAGCACCTTGCCGACGCCGCCCTTCACCGACAGTTCCTGCAGCAGGTGCAGGATGACGTCCTTCGCGGTCGCCCACTCGCCGAGTTCGCCCTCGAGGCGGACCTCGACGACCTCCGGCATCTCGATGTAGTAGGCGCCGCCGCCCATCGCGACGGAGATGTCGATGCCGCCGGCGCCGATGGCGAGCTGGCCCAGCCCGCCGGGCGTCGGCGTGTGCGAGTCGCTACCAAGCAACGTCTTCCCCGGCGCGGCGAAGTTCTCCTTGTGGACGTTGTGACAGATGCCGTTGCCGGGTCGGCTGAAGTACGCGCCGTAGGTCCCCGCGGCCGACCGGAGGAACCGGTGGTCGTCCGTGTTCTTGAAGTCGAACTGGTAGGTCTGGTGGTCGCAGTACTGCGCCGCGATCTCCGTCTGGACCTCGTCCAGCCCGAGCGCCTCGAACTGCAGCCACACGAAGGTGCCCGTCGTGTCCTGTGTGAGCACCTGGTCGATCTCGATCCCGATCTCCTCCCCCGTCTCGAGGTCGCCCTCCACGAGGTGGTCGTCCAGGATCTTCTCGGTAAGCGTCTGTCCCATAACGTCCGACTATCGGCCGCCCACGGTGATAAATCCGGCGTGTTCGCCACGTATTGCGGTCGCCCTCGGTCGATTCGGCAATATTCGCGAGGTACACGGTCACCGCCTGGAACACACTTGCCGTGCAGGGGTACGTAGACCAAAAATTCTTACAGAATACCACCACCGCAACCACTCCGAAAGCCCTCGGCCGGCTGACGGACCTCGCTGCGCGGGATACCCTCGCTTCGTTCGGGTAGGGCCCGCGCAGCGGCCGCCACCCGGCCTCGCCCTTTCAGTCCACCAGGGGAATGACTGTTCGCCCCCGCGAGCGGCGGTCGGCCGCCATCGCGCGAGGGACGACCGAACCCGAAC
>CAZATR010000286.1:0-1613 GCA_964488035.1 uncultured Natronomonas sp. | reverse complement strand
CCCAATCCGGCCGTGGCCCCATCAACGACATCCTCCCGAACCCGGTGTCGCTCCCTTCCCACCACGGCCCGGACGTCAACACCATCTTCCCGGACCTCGATATCGACACGCTCGGCCTGAAGGTGCCGGCGACGCTGATGCACATGCACAGCGTGAACGTCACCCTCGAGGAGGAGCCGACTGCCGAGGCGGTCACCGCGCTGCTGGCCGACGAGGACCGCCTCTTCCTCGCGACGCCCGACCTCGGGGTCGACGGGACGGCCGCCGCCAAGGAGCTCGCCTTGGACGCCGGCCGCCCCCGCGGCGACCTCTGGGAGAACTGCGTCTGGAGCGAGTCGATCACCGTCGAAGGCGCCGACCTCTACTGCTTCCAGGCGATCCACCAAGAGTCCGACGTGGTGCCCGAGAACGTCGACGCGATCCGGGCGGTAGCCGGCACCGCCGAGGCGGCGGAGAGCATGGCGTCCACGGACGAGGCCCTCGGCGTCGGCCGGCTTTAAGCAGTCCTTAACGGCCCCCGACCTGTCCGGGTCTTCGACCGGTCTCGCCGACAGAAACCTTTTGCACCCACCCGGGCTACCCCGTACCATGCGTCGGGACCCCGACGACCCGTTCGACGACCTCTTCCGGGAGATCGAGCGGCTGATGTCGGACGTGATGGGCGAGGCTGGAACCGTCGACGTCGACCCGGGCAGCGATACCCACGTCGACGTGCACGAATACGACGACCGTATCACCGTCATCGCCGACATGCCGGGCGTCGAGAAGTCGGACATCGACGTCACCTGCGACGGCCGGACGCTCTCGATCCGGGCTGTCGGCGGGTCGGCGAGCTACGCCGAGCGGGTCCAGCTGCCGGCCCCGGTCGACGAGCAGTCCGCGAGCGCGACCTACAATAACGGCGTCCTCGAGGTCCGGTTGGAACGAGCCGACGACTCCGCCGACATCGACGTCAGCTGAGTCGCGACCCCGACGAACCTTTTTGTGACCCCCCGGCGAGTCTCGGGAGAACTCCATGGCGACCGAGACCCACGACTACGTCGTCGTCGGCGCCGGCTCCGCCGGCTGCGTGCTGGCGAACCGGCTGACAGCGTCCGGCGACCACTCGGTCCTCCTGCTCGAGGCGGGCGGCCCGGACGAGCAACAGGAGATCGACGTCCCGGCCGGGTTCGGCGACCTCTTCCAGACCGAGGTCGACTGGGACTACCACACGGTCCCCCAGGCCGAGCTGAACGACCGGGAGCTCTACTGGCCCCGGGGGAAGGTGCTCGGCGGGTCGAGTTCCATCAACGCGATGATCTACATCCGCGGGCACCCGGCCGACTACGACGCGTGGGCCGAGGCGGGCAACGAAGGGTGGGGCTGGGACGACATGGTGCCGTATTTCAAGCGCGCCGAACACAACGAGCGGTTCCAGACCCACCCGCACGGCACGGACGGCCCCCTGAACGTCGCGGATCCGCGGGACCCAAACGAGCTCTCCGAGACGTTCGTCGACGCCGCCGCGTCGGTCGGCCACCCGCGGACCGACGACTTCAACGACGGCACCCAGGAGGGGGTGGGGATCTACCAGGTCACCCAGAAGGGCGGCAAACGACACAGCGCGGCGACGG
>CAZATR010000285.1:0-1632 GCA_964488035.1 uncultured Natronomonas sp. | reverse complement strand
CGGGCGTCGGCTGGGGAGGCCCGTGGTGCGGTCGCGGTTGCTGTCCTGGCGGACTCGAAGGGCGAGACCGACTGGACGAAGCACGGCGACGCAAGCACGGCGACCGGAGGGAGGCGCGCGCAGCGAGCCGCGCGAGTCCAGCCGGCCGAGGGCTTCGGACGTGGACGATAACTTGCAGTCGCAATTTCCTGAACCACCAGCAACAACCTACCCCTACACCGACCGAACCGTCGCGGAGTCCGTCGACTCAAGAGACAACCGCCGGTCCTCGACTCCTCACTCGTAATCGTCGTACGTGGGCCGACCCTCCTCTGGCGGGAACTCGTCGAGGGGAACCTGCGTCTGATCGCCCGACGCCATGTCCTTGATCGTGACCGCGTCGTCGGCGAGGTCCTGCTCGCCGACCACGACCACGGTCTCGGCGTTGATGCCGTCGGCGTACGAGAGCTGGTCGCCGAACCCGCGCGTGGTCAGGTTCGTCTCGACGACGTGACCGAGCTCGCGGAGCTCCCGGGCGATGTCGGCCGCCACCGACCGCGTGTCGCCGACCGTGAGGACGTAGTAATCGGTCGAGAGTGCCTCCTCGGGCCAGACGCCGGCGCGCTGGCAGAGCAGCGACAGCGTCTCCAGCCCCGGCGCGACGCCGACGGCGGGCGTCGGCTGGCCGCCGAAGGCCTCGATGAGGTCGTCGTACCGGCCGCCGCCGAACACCGACCGCGAGACCTCGCCGGTCGAGTCGAAGCACTCGAAGACCACGCCGGTGTAGTAGTCCAGCCCCCGGGCGGTCGACAGCGACACCTCGCAGTATTCGCGGGCCCCGAAGTCCTCCGCCGCGGCCAGGACGGCCCGGAGGTTCTCGACGGCGGCCTCGACGCGCTCCGTCTCGGCGAACTCGACGAGGTCCCCGAGGTCGTCGGTCGCCAGCACCTCGTCGAACGCCTCGGCCTGGTCGTACTCCAGTCCGGCCGCCGTCAGGAGGTCGTAGTATTCCTCGTCGTCGATCTTCGCGCGCTTGTCGACCGCCCGAATCGCGGCCTGCGTGTCCGCGTCGCCCTCCAGCGACGCCAGCAGGCCGCCGAGGATGTCGCGGTGGGAGACCCGGAACACGAAGTCGTCGCCGGTCAACCCCAGCCCGGTGAGCGCGTCCGCCGCGAACGCCAGGATCTCCGCGTCCGCCTCCGGTTCCGCGGACCCGAAGATGTCGACGTTCGTCTGGTAGAACTCCCGGAACCGGCCCTGCTGGACCTGCTCGTACCGCCAGAACGGCCGCGTCGAGAACCACTTGATCGGCTTCGAGAGCGCCTGCTGTCTCGCCACCACCATCCGCGCGACCGTCGGCGTCAGCTCCGGCGTCATCGCCACCTCGCGGCCGCCCTTGTCCTCGAAGGCGTACAGCTCCTCGACGATCTCCTCGCCGGACTTGTCGACGTACATCCGCGTCCGCTCCAGCGCGGGCGTCCCGACCTCCCGGAACCCGTACCGTCGGGCGGTCGCCTCGAGCGTGTCGATGACCTCCCGTCGGGCGGACATCTCCCCGGGGTAGAAATCCCGGAACCCCTTCAGGCCGTCGTACATGCCCGCCGCTTCGGGACCGCCCGCACTAAAAGGTCCGATACCGCTCCGGGTCGACCA
>CAZATR010000284.1:0-1639 GCA_964488035.1 uncultured Natronomonas sp. | reverse complement strand
CGTCGGCCAGGGCTCGCAGGCCTACCGCGAGGGCTTCGCCGGCATGAAGGACCTCGTGAAGGCCGCCGTCGACACCGGCGCGCTCACCGTCGCCGCCGTCGAGGGCTACTGTCTCGCCGGCGGCATGGGGCTGGCGGGCGCCTGCGACGTCGTCCTCGCCAGCGACGAGGCGACCTTCGGCACTCCGGAGGTCGACATCGGCATCTTCCCCGCACAGGCCCTCGTCCCCATCATGCGCACGGTGAACGAGAAGCAGGCGTTCAAGTACCTGTTCACCGGCGAGCACTTCGACGCCGGGACCGCCCACGACATCGGGTTCACGACCGACGTGGTCCCGGCCGACGAGTTCGACGCCGAGCTCGACGAGCTCGTCGACGGTCTCGCGACGCCCTCGTCGTTCATGATCGAGATCGGCAAGGAGTCCTTCTACAACCAGCGCGAGATGGGCTTCGACGAGGCGCTCGACTACATGCGCGAGATGGTGACCATGCTCGCGATGAGCGACGACGCCGAGGAGGGCTTCAACTCCTTCCTCACCGATTCCGAACCCGACTGGAAGGGACGCCCGGACGACGAGTAGCGCGCCAACCGACACCCCTATCCACCACCGGACGCCACACCGACCCACACCACCCACTCCCACCATGACCATCGACCAGGAATCCGTCAAAGGCAACGACCCCGAGAAGGCCGTCATCAGCGCCGCGCTGACCGGCGCGCTGACGACCCGCGACCAGTGCGAAAACATCCCCTATACCCCGGCGGAGATCGCCGAGGACGCCGCCGCCGCCCGCGAGAACGGCGCCGCAATCGCGCACATCCACGCCCGAACCGACAACGGCTCCCCCACGTTCGAGGAGGAGGTCTACCAGGAGATCTACGACGAGGTCCGCGCCCGCACCGACATCCTCGTCAACTTCTCCACCGGCGCGCTCCACGAGCCCGTCGAGTCCCGCATCGAGTACGTCGAGGGCGTCCAGCCCGACATCGCCGCCCTCAACATGGGCTCGATGAACTACGCGAAGTACAGCGAGAACCGCGACGACTTCGTGTTCGACATGGTGTTCGACAACCCGTTCAACGAGATCCGGGACCTCCTCCAGGCGATGAACGAGTCGGGCGTCAAGCCCGAACTCGAGTGCTTCGACACCGGCCACGTCGGCAACATCCGACCGTTCCTCAAGTCGGGCGACCTCGAACCGCCCCTGAACTTCTCGCTCATCATGGGCGTCCTCGGCGGCATCCCGCCGAGCATCGAGAACCTCGCCCACCAGGTCCGGCAGGTCCCCGACGACGCCAACTGGCAGGTCATCGGCATCTCCCGCGACCAGTGGCAGCTCGCCGCCGGCGCGCTCTCGATGGGCGGCAACGTCCGCGTCGGCCTCGAGGACAATTTCTACCACCCCGACGGTGAGATGGGCACCAACCCGTCGCTCGTCGAACAGGCCGCCGAACTCACCCGCAACGTCGGTCGAGAGCCGGCCACGCCCGAGGACGCCGCCGAGATCATGGAGATCGACGCCACGCACTTCTGAAAAACGCTTTAGCTTCGGGCCCTCCGCGACAACCCGAGTCGGTTGCTAGAGGGTGTGGACATACCGGTCCGGGTAGCTGCCTGCATACGCCGAGCGGAGCGAGG
>CAZATR010000283.1:0-1706 GCA_964488035.1 uncultured Natronomonas sp. | reverse complement strand
TGCATCGACGGGTCTACGACGAGAACGTCCGGCGGCTGTTCGCCGCCATCTCGAAGCAGATCGCCCTGGAGAACGAGTACTCCCCGGAGGAGCTCGCCGACGACCAGCAGTACCAGTACCTGCTGGCCGAGATCGAGACGCTCCGCGACGAGACCGCGGACATGGCCGACCAGTTCGACGACGAGAACTTCCGCACGGCGCTGTCCTCCCTGCAGTAACCCGAGCCGGCGACGCCTCGCCAGTCAGGCCGGGCGGACCGGCCGTCGGGCGCGTACCGAACCTTTTCGAGCCACCACCGCGACCGTCCACCCATGGAGTTCGGCGTCGACGAGGCCGGGAAGGGACCGGTGCTCGGATCGATGTTCGCGGCGGCGGTCCGGGCCCCCCGCGACGCGCTCCCGGCCGACGTCGACGACTCGAAACGACTCGCCGACGGGCATCGCGAACGACTCGCCGACCGGCTCCACGCGGACGACCGGGTCGACGCCGCCGCCGTCGAGGTTGCGCCGGCCCGCATCGACGCCGGGAACATGAACGACCTCGTCGTCGCCGCCCACGCCGCGGCCGCCGGGTCGGTCGCCGCGGCGGGCGACGAGGGGCTCTGTGACGCCGGCGACGTCAACGCCGACCGCTTCGCCGCCCGCGTGGAGGCGCGCGTCGACGCCGACGTCGCGGTCGCGGCCCGCCACGGCGCCGACGCCGCCGACGATCTGGTCGCGGCGGCCAGCGTCGTCGCCAAGAGCGCCCGCGAGGCCCACGTCGCCGACCTGGCGGCCGAGTACGGCGACGTCGGGAGCGGCTACCCCAGCGACCCGGCGACCCGGTCGTTCCTCCGCGAGTACGTCGCGGAAACGGGCCATCTTCCGGACTGCGCGCGCCGGTCGTGGGCGACCAGCGAACGGGTCCTGGCGGCCGCCGAGCAGTCCGGCCTCGAGGAGTTCTGACGCGAGCCGGCGGCGGTTGCCTCGCCACGACGTTTTATGGGTGCGCCGCCGGAACGGTTTACGTATGCGAGTCCTCGTGGTGGGCGGGACCGGCTTCATCGGTACAGCGCTGAGCAGGGAACTCGACGCGCGCGGCCACGACGTGACGGCCCTCGCCCGGGATCCCGACGGGGCCGACCTCCCGGACGGCGTGGCCCGCGTCGCCGGGGACGTCACCGACTACGACGCCGTCGAGGCCGCCTTCGAGGGCCAGGACGCCGTCGTCAACCTCGTCGCGCTGTCGCCGCTGTTCCGGCCCGCGGGCGGCAACGAGATGCACTTCACCGTCCACCGGGACGGCACCGAGCACGTCGTCCGCGCCGCCGAAACTCACGGCGTCGGTCGCCTCGTCCAGATGAGCGCACTCGGTGCCGACCCCGAGGCGAACACCGCCTATCTCGAATCGAAGGGCCTGGCCGAGGACACCGTCCGGGGCTCCGACCTCGAATGGACGATCTTCCGGCCATCCGTCGTCTTCGGCGAGGGCGAGGAGTTCATCCCCTACACGAAGCAGCTGGCCACGCCGTATCTCACCCCGCTCCCGGGCGGCGGCCTGACGCGCTTCCAGCCCATCTGGATCGGGGATCTCGCCCCGATTCTCGCCGACGCCGTCGAGGGCGTCGCCCGGGAGGCCGACGCCGGCGCCGTCACCGCGGACGCCGGCGACGCTGACGCTCGACTGGACGACGAACTCACGCCGGCCGTCCGACCGGTCGGGGACGG
>CAZATR010000282.1:0-1718 GCA_964488035.1 uncultured Natronomonas sp. | reverse complement strand
CTCAATCGCCGATACTATACGCCATCATCACCTCGTCGACCTGCTCGTCGCCGAGGGTGTAGTGCCGTTTGCGGACGCCCTCGGTCGACCACCCGTGAGTCGCGAGGAAGTCAAGCGCCACCTCGTTCACCGCTGGGACGCTGTTGTAGAGCTTCCGGAAGCCGTTGGCCGCCGCCCAGTCGACGCCGCGGTCCAACAGCCGACTCCCGAGCCCCTCGCCGCGGTACTCCGGGTGGACGCCGACGGTCTGCTCGGCGACCTCCCTGAGTTTGTCGACCTGCGGCAGATCCAGGTGGGTCCAGCCGACGATGTCGCCATCGACGGTCGCGACGAAGAACATCCGGGACTCGACGGTGTTGTGTCGCGTCACCGTGTCGTCGTACAGGAGTTGCTCCGCGACGCTCTCGGCGACGACGTATGTCTCCTCGGACGTGACCGAACGGATGCAATCCACGAGGCCGTCGAAGTCCTCGTGGTGGGCGGGCCGGACGGTGTAGGTCAGTGTGTCGGTCTCGTAAGTCTCGACGGCGCCGACGTCGAGCGCCAACCGCAGTGAGCCGCCGTCCTCGGTTAGGTAGCCCTTGTCGACGAGGTGTTCGAGGCGCTCGCGGAACTCCTCGGGGGGCAGGTTCGCCTCGCGCTGGACGGCCGGGCGGGCGGCGGTGCCGTGGCGCTCGACGTACTGGTAGATGCGTTTGTCGGCGGCCGTCTCGAATTCGGGTCGATGCTCCGCGTCCATGGCCGGCGTTGGGGTGCCGTCGGTATATGTGGTATGGTAGCAGGCAGCGATGTCCGAGTCGAAACGCCTTATCCCCCGCTCACGAACTGTGTTCCATGTCGACCGTTCGCGTCGCGTGGGGCAGCGCCACCGGACCTACGCGTATGGCTGCCTACGACACCGCGCTCGCGGCAGCCGACGCCCACGACTACAACCTCGTGACGGTGTCGTCGGTGGTCCCCGCAGACGCGGCCGTCGAGGCCGTGGGGACGCTGCCCGCTGTCGGCTCGGCCGGAGACCGGCTGACCGTCGTCCAGAGCCGGGCCGCCCGGGACCCTGGCGCGGACGCCCCCGCTGTCGCCGGACTGGGGTGGGCCGTGAGTGCCGACGGCCCGGGCGTGGTGTACGAGGCCGCCGGAACGGACGCCGACGAGGTCCGGGCGGCGATCCGGGACGGCCTCGACCACGCTGTGGGCCTGCGGGACTGGACCGTCGACGACGGCGACGTCGTCGTGGAGTCTATCGAGCCGGCGCAGACCGACTACACCTGTGCGGTCGTACTCGCGGCGCTCGGTCGAGGCGAGCCGATCCCTTAATCGCTGGCGCGTGCTTTTTACGTCGCGGGCACGCACAGGTGCGTAGATGTACGGGAACTCCCCGCTCGGGGGTGACGAGTCGGCGGCAACCGAGCTCACGCCGGCCGAGCGGAAAGCACTGCGACGGGACCTCTCGAGCGTCGCTGCTCGCACGCGCGAACTGCTGCCCGGTGACTTCGTCGTCGGCTCGGAGCTCAGCGAGAGCCCCTCCGGCCCGCAGGCCCGCATCGCCGTCCAACCGCCCATCGGCGCGGCCGTCAGCGCGGGCTACGCCCCCGACGGGTCAAACCATCGCATCGACGACGAGGAACGGGAGGACCTCGCGACCGGCCTGGCCGCGAGCGCGGCGCTCCAGGTCAAGCAGGCCTACCCCGCGGATGACGCCCCGCCGGCCCAGTAGTCAC
>CAZATR010000281.1:0-1745 GCA_964488035.1 uncultured Natronomonas sp. | reverse complement strand
TATCGAACGCCCGCCACTCCGGCCCACGATCGATCTCGTCCTCCTCGACCACCAGCCCGCACTCCCGGCACACGGTCTCGCCGCGCTCGCTGTCGGCCTCGAGCGCGCCGCCGCACTCGGGGCAGACCAGCTCGCGCTGTGCGGACTCCTCGGCCTCCTCGTCGGCACGCTCCTCCGCGTCGGTTCGGTCCCGTCGGACTGATGTGTCAGTCATTTCGTATACCAGCTCGGCTGCTGCTGAGAGAACCGCTAGATATTTTGTTGTCCGTCCAGCGTCTTAAATATTCGGGCCGAGGAAGGTGTCGAACGGGTCCGAGCGGCGGTCTCGTGGCCTGTAAGCGCGTGCTCAACCCTTCAGGTCCGGCCACTACGACCGACCGCCCACCGCCACCAGCCCATCCCTGGCGGTCGTGTCACCCCTCCGATCGATATCGGCGCCGTACATGTCGTCTCCGGGGTGAACGCGAGCCAGGCCCCGAGGAACATCGGCGGATGGTCGTTGGCCCTGTTCGACGGCCGGCCCGAGGGGTTACCGCATCGCCGACAGGGGAACGGCTCCATCGACCGTCGCCGCGGCCTTCGAAACCCTTAGTGGCGGGCCCGCCCGACGCACGGTCATGACAGCAGACGAGGGAGGGGGCGACGCGACCGACGTCGACGCCGCGACGGTCCGCCACGTCGCGTCGCTGGCCCGCGTCGACCTCGACGACGAGGAGGTCGAGCGGTTCACCGACCAGTTCGCCGATATCCTCGAGTACTTCGAGGCCCTCGACGACGTCCCCGACGTCGACGGCGAGGCCGACCTGGTGAACGTGATGCGACCCGACGAGGTTCGCGAGGGGCTCACCCAGGACGAGGCGCTCCGGAACGCGCCGGAGACCGAGGACGGCCGGTTCAAGGGCCCCCGAGTCTCATGAGCCACGACGCGTTCATCACCGACGCCGAGCTCGAGCCGACCGGCTCGGGCCCGCTCGACGGCGTCACCGTCGCCGTCAAGGACAACATCTCGACCGAGGGCGTCCGGACGACCTGCGGGTCGGCGATGCTCGAGGAGTACGTTCCGCCGTACGACGCGACGGTCGTCCGGCGGCTGACGGCCGCCGGCGCCACCATCGTCGGGAAGACGAACATGGACGAGTTCGGGATGGGTACCACGACCGAGACGTCGGCGTTCGGGCCGACCGAGAACCCGGCGGCGCCGGGACGGGTCCCCGGCGGCTCCTCCGGCGGGTCCGCCGCTGCCGTGGCCGCCGGCGAGGCGGACGTCGCGCTGGGCTCGGACACCGGGGGCTCGGTCCGCTGTCCGGCCGCGTTCTGTGGCGTCGTCGGCATCAAACCGACCTACGGGCTCGTCTCGCGGTACGGGCTCGTCGCGTACGCGAACTCGCTGGAACAGATCGGACCGCTCGCACCGACCGTCGAGGCGGCCGCCGAACTGCTGGACGTCATCGCCGGCGTCGACGACCGCGACGCGACGACCAGGGCGCCCGACGGCGGCCTCCCGGAGAGCTACACGGACGCGGCCGACGGCGACGTCGACGGGCTCACGGTCGGCGTGCCGGCCGAACTCGTCGAGGGCGCCGACGACGGCGTCCGTGCGTGCTTCGAGGACGCCCTCGAAGACCTCCGGGACCGGGGCGCGACGACGGAGTCCGTCTCGCTGCCGTCCGTCGAGACCGCCGTCCAGGCGTACTACGTCATCGCGATGTCGGAGGCGTCCTCGAACCTCGCGCGGTTCGACGGCG
>CAZATR010000280.1:0-1747 GCA_964488035.1 uncultured Natronomonas sp. | reverse complement strand
GCGCCGGTCTCGATCGCGCGGTCCATCACCTTGCAGACCTTCTCCGCGAAGGCCTCGCCGAGCGAGCCGCCGAAGACGGTGAAGTCGTGGGCGAACACGAACACCTGCCGGCCGTCGACCTCGCCGTAGCCGGTGACGACGCCGTCCCCGTACGGCTGCCGCTCGGCCATGTCGAAGTTCGTACACCGGTGGGTCTTCAGCTGGTCGAACTCCTGGAACGTACCGTCGTCGAGGAAGTACTCGATCCGCTCGCGGGCGGTCATCTTCCCCTTCTCGTGCTGCGTGGCGATGCGGTCCTCGCCGCCGCCCAGCTCGGCCTCCGCCTTCAGCTCCCGGAGCGCCTCGATGTCGTCGTCCATCGTCATGTCGACTCACGTCCCGAGATGGTCATTGGCGATGCCAACGGCGGGCGGTGAGAAAAGCGTTTTCGAGTCCGCTACAGCGGTGCGCCGGTTAGCTCGAAGACGCTCAGCGCCAGCGAGCCGAGGACGGCGACGAACACGACGGTGCGCAGCGTCCACAGCCACGCCGTCGCGAGCGTCTCGCTACTGTCGGTGCCGAGCTGGATCTCCTCGAGGGCCTCGTCGGTCATCACCCAGCCGACGAACAGCACCACGAGCAGCACCGTCGTCGGGATGAGGAGGTTCACGGCGAACTGGTCGGCCCAGGTGAGCCAGGGGGTGTGCCAGGCCGACGGGAGGCCGGCCACGAACAGCACCGCGCCGATGCCGATCGCGACCTGCGGCCGCTCGTACCGGAAGTTGTCGACGACGTAGGCGGTCACGACCTCCAGCAGGCTGATGGCCGACGAGAGCGCGGCGATCAGGACGGTGCCGAAGAAGACGACGCCGAGGATCCGGCCGAACGGGAGCTGGCTCAGCGCCGTCGCGACCGAGACGAACACGGCACCGGCACCGGCGTTGCCCACCTCGACGCCCTGTGCGAACAGGAACGGGAACACCACGAAGCCCGCGAGCACGCCGATGAACGTGTTGAACACCGCGATCGCGCCGCCGTCGACGCCGAGGTTGTCGTCCTTGCCGACGTAGGAGGCGTACGTGATCATCACCGAGAACCCGAGCGACAGCGAGAACAGCGCCTGCCCGACCGCGGCCGGGACGACCGTGGCGTAGTTGTCGACGATGGTCGAGACGTCGGGGCTCAGGAAGAACCGGTAGCCCTCGGTAGCGCCATCGAGCGTCGTCGCGAACAGTGCCAGCCCCAGCATCAGCACGACGATGGCCGGCACCATCACCTTCGTCGCCTTCTCGATGCCGTCCTCGACGCCGGCGGCGACGATCGCGACGGTGACGGCCATGAACACGAAGTGCAGCGCGACCGCGTCGGGGCCGGCCGCGATCCCCCCGAAGTAATCCGCGGGGCCGGGGTCGCCGAAGTACGCCCCGGTGGCGCTCCCGTAGACGTACCGGATCACCCAGCCGCCGACGACGCTGTAGTACGCCATCGTCCAGACGCCGGCGAGGACGCCCAGCCCCCCGACGGCGGTCCAGGCCGGCCGGTCGAGCCGGTCGAACGCCTCGATGGCGTTGATGTTCGCCCGACGCCCGATGACGAACTCCGCCAACAGGGCCGGGATGCCGATCAGTACCACCGCCACGAGGTAGACGACGAGGAACGCGGCCCCGCCGTTCTCCGCGGTCTGGAACGGGAACCGCCAGATGTTCCCCAGACCGACGGCGCTCCCGATCGATGCGAGGATGAAGCCGACCCGGGTCGCCCACGTCTC
>CAZATR010000279.1:0-1752 GCA_964488035.1 uncultured Natronomonas sp. | reverse complement strand
GGGTCGAGGAGCACGCCGAGGTGGAGGGAGAACGTGTCCCGTCCGACGACCCACGTGTAGAGCGTCTCGTTCGTGTACTGGCCAGCGCCGACGTCGACCAACACCCAGAGCGAGAGGAGCAGCGAGCCACCGAGGGCGAGGATGCCGGGGATGGCGCCGCCCTTCGGGAGCAGCCGCGGGGCGAAGTAGCCCGCCAGCATCGCGATCAGGAACGACACGAACGGCAGCAGCGGGATCGCCGGAGCGAGGTCAGCGGCCGCCATCTCACCACCTCATCGTGACCGCTTCGGTCACGTCGACGTCCTCGAAAGTCCGGAACAGCGTGAGGATGATGCCGAGCCCCACGGCGACCTCGGCGGCGGCGAGGGCCATCGTGAACAGGCTGAAGGTCTGGCCCGTGAGGTTCCCGTGGAGCTGGGAGAACGCGACGAGGTTGATGTTCGCCGCGTTCAGCATGAGTTCGACGGAGATGAGGAACATCAGGGCGTTGCGCCGGGTCAGGATGCCGAAGAGGCCGATGCAGAAGACGCCGGCGGCCAACAGAACGTAGTACGTCGTCGGGATCACCGGTTCTCACCACCGTCGCTCCGGACCGCCTCGGCGGCGGTGCCAGGCTCGTCACGACGGGCGAGCATGACGGCCCCGTCGAGGGCGGCGTCGAGCAGGACGCCGGTGATGATGAGCGCGGCGAGGAAGCTCTCGGTCTCGTGTTCCGCGAGGTCAACGAGGCCGACGATCGCGTACCCGATCGTCGCCGTGATGCTCCCGTCCCCGGGGAAGCCCGCCGGGTCGCCGATGCCAGCCCCGATGGTGGCCCAGACGAGGACGACGAGGAGCGCCAGCGCGCCGACCCCCCGGAACAGGTGTGACCCGAACCGGAACGAGGGTCGGTTCACGACGTCCCGATCGGCCACGTCCCGCCGGACGAGCATCACGGCGAAACTGATCAAGATCAACACGCCCCCGACGTAGACGAGGACCTGCATCGCCGCGAGGAACTCCGCCTGGAGCATGACGAAGTGGACGGCGACGGAGAGGAGAGCCACGCCCAGGAACAGCGCAGCGTGCCAGACGTCGCGGACCAGCACGACTGCCAAGCTGCTGCCGAGCGTGACCGCCGCGAACAGGCCGAACGCCAGTAATTCGTAAGCGGTTGCTGCCATTAGCGGACCTTCAGCCACGAGGCCTTTCAACATTTCTTTTCGTCGCGCGCGCGGTTTCGGCGCCGAATCGGGGCTCAGGCGGGATTCGTCCCGGCCAGGGTCAACCGAGGCTCGCGGGGACCCCGCCCGGGTAGGCGGAGGCTACCGGTAGTCAGGCGGGCGATAGAGCCGACCCCGGCCGGAGGGGACGCCTCGGGGCGCTACTGGTAGTCGACCGGCCCCTCGCCCTCGCCGACCCAGGCGCCGCGGTCGGGCTCCCGGGAGGCCAGCGGGTCGAGGTCGTTGTACCAGGGGACGTTCTTCAGCTGCTCCTTGTTGTAGACCAGGTCGTCCTTCGTGTCGCCGGTGAACTCGAAGTTCTGGGTGAGCACGATGGCGTCGACCGGGCAGACCTCCTCGCAGAGCCGGCAGTAGACGCACTGGCCGACGTGGAGGTTGTACTCCTCGCCCTCGCGGTCGGGGCTCATCTTGATCTCGATCGTGTCGTTCGGACAGACGTTCTCGCACTGGCGGCACCAGATGCAGCGCTCCTGACTGAACTTGTGGACCCCACGGAACCGGGGGCTCACCTCGGGCGCCTCGTCCGGGT
>CAZATR010000278.1:0-1764 GCA_964488035.1 uncultured Natronomonas sp. | reverse complement strand
GCGGCTCTGGCGGGCCCGCCGGGAGATCGGCCACGCACTGCTCGACTACGACGACACGCTGCACCCGCTGGCCATCGGGGACGTCACGGTCCCGATCGGACAGTATCCGGCGATCCTCCGGTACGCTCGGTCGGTCGCCGAGGAGCTCGACCTGCTCATCCCGTGCTTCGGGCACGCCGGCGACGGGAACCTCCACTACGCCGTCATGGTCGATCGGGACGACAACGAACACGTTAATCGGGGCTGGGACGCCTCGGACCGCATCGTCCGCCGGGCGCTCGAACTCGGCGGAACGTGCACCGGCGAGCACGGCATCGGGCGGGGCAAGCGCCGCTACATGCGCACTGAACACGGTGACGCCGCCCTCGCGGCCATGCGCGCGGTCAAGGACGCCCTCGACCCGAACGGCATCCTGAACCCCGGGAAGGTTTTCCCCGACAGGGTAGAATGACCCAGCCCCGACCACGTCTCGCGCCGGAGGGCGACGAACCGTGGTCCGCGCGACGTCATACTAGAGTACCACGCGCCGTGACACGTTTCCCCTAGGTATAAGCTGGCGCAAGGATACCAAGCGAGCATGTCGTCGACAGATGGTAACCGTACCAGCAAGCGTATCGACCGCCGGTCAGTCCTGAAGTCCGCCGGAGCGGCCGGCGTCATCGGGTTGTCGGGCTGCCTCGGCGGTGGCGGCGGTGGGGACGGAGACGGCGACGGGGATGGCGGCGACACCGCCACACCGACCGCGACCCCGACGCCGGGTAGCGCTGGCGAGGATGCGATCGTTATCGGGGCGGTCCACCCGTTGACGGGGGCCTACGGTGCCCTTGCCGAGTTCCAGGAGCAGGGATTGCGGCTGGCGGTTGACGTCATCAACGAGGAAGGGCTCATCGACCAACCCGTCGAGAGCGTCCACGAGGACTCACAGCTCGACCCCCAGACCGGCAACCAGCGGGCCCGGAAGCTCGTCGAGGACGACGGCGCCGACATGTTGACTGGCGCCATCAGCAGCTCCGTGGGCGCCGTCATCCACGAGTTCGCCGGCGAACAGAACGTCCCATATCTCTGTCCGACGGCCGCGAATTTCATCACGATGGAGGACTGCCTGCGGACGACGTTCCGCTACGAGACCCGGGCCCAGATGACCGGCGTGGCGACCTCGCCATGGGCCGTCGAGCAGTTCGGCACGAACGTCTGGATCCACAACGCCGACTACTCCTGGGGGAACAGCGTCGGGAATTCCTGGTCGGCACAGGCCGAGGCGGCCAGCGGGGACGTCGAGATCCTCGGCCACACGAAGAGCGAGCTCGGCGCGACCGACTTCTCCTCGTACATCAGCGAGATCGCGGCGTCGGACGCCGACTGGGTCGCGACGGGAATGAACGGCGGTGACGCGGTCAACTTCCTGAAGCAGGCTAACAGCTACGGGCTCAAGGAGGAAGTCGCCATCGTCAGCCCGACGAACGCCTTCCAGTTCATCCGCAAGGCCGCCGGAGAGGCGGCACTCGACACCTACGCCACCATCCGGTACTACGAGAACTTCGACAACGACGCGAATCAAGCCTTCGTCGATCAATTCAGCGAGGAGTACGGCCGCCCACCCGACAACTTCGCCCACACCATCTGGGTCACCACCATGATGTGGGCGGAGGCCGTGGCCAACGCCGGCACGGCGGACACCGACCCCGTCATCGACGCCCTCGAGCAGGTCGTCTACGACGGGCCGATGGGGACCGTCTCCTTCCGGGAGTGCGACCACCAGGCCGA
>CAZATR010000277.1:0-1810 GCA_964488035.1 uncultured Natronomonas sp. | reverse complement strand
TGGAGACGTATCAGAACTTCGTGGCGGGACAGTGGCGAGACTCGGTGACTGGCCGCACGTTCGAGGATCGAAACCCGGCGGATCCGGACGACCTCGTCGCCAGGTTCCAGCGGTCCGACGTGGCCGACGCAGAGGCGGCGGTCGAAGCAGCCGTCGAGGCTCACTCGGGGTGGGCCGACACGCCGGGGCCGGCCCGTGGCGAGATTCTGAAACGCACGGCCGCGGTACTCGACGAACGGGCGGACGAGCTCGCCGAGACGCTGACCCGAGAGGAGGGGAAGACGCTGGCCGAGTCACGGCCCGAGGTGCAGCGGGCGGTCGACATTTTCCACTACTACGGCGAGAAGACCCGGGAGTTCCGTGGCGACGTGCGGGCCCCCAGCAGTCGCGACAGCCGGCTCTACACCCGCCGGGAGCCGATGGGCGTGGCCGCGCTGATCACGCCGTGGAACTACCCGATCGCGATCCCGGCGTGGAAACTTGCGCCAGCCCTCGCCACCGGAAACACCGTCGTCTTCAAGCCAGCCATGGACGCGCCCGCCGTCGCCACGAAGCTGATTGAGTGTCTCGAGACGGCCGGGGTTCCCGACGGCGTCGTCAACCTCGTCACGGGGCCCGGCTCCGACGTGGGCGGCCGGTTCGTCGAAGACGACCGGGTCGACCTCGTCTCGTTCACAGGCAGCAAGGCCGTTGGCGATCACGTGTACGACCAGGCCACCGACGGTGGCAAGCGCGTCCAGACCGAGATGGGCGGGAAGAACCCCACGATCGTGACGGCGAACGCCGACCTCGAAGAGGCGGTCGACATCGTCGGGGCGGGCGCGTTCGGCGTCACTGGTCAGGCCTGCACGGCCACCTCACGGGCCATCGTGGACCGGTCGGTGTACGACGACTTCGTCGCGGGAATCGTCGACTACGCCGAGTCCATCGACGTCGGTCCGGGCCTCGACGGTGCCGACATGGGCCCCCACGTCTCCGAGAGCGAACTCGCCGGGACACTGGAGTACGTCGAGATCGGGCAATCCGGAGGCGCGACCCTCGCGACCGGTGGCGGGCGTCCAGCCGTCGGGGCGGGCCACTTCGTCGAGCCGACGGTGTTCGCCGACGTCGACCCGGACGCGCGCATCGCCCAGGAGGAGATCTTCGGGCCAGTCCTCTCGGTCATCCCGGTCGACGGCTTCCAGGAAGCGATCGCCGTCGCCAACGGCGTCGACTACGGGCTCTCGGCCAGCGTCGTCACCGACGACCTGACCGAAGCGAACCGGTTCGTCGACGACATCGACGCGGGCGTGGCGAACGTCAACGAGAAGACGACGGGGCTCGAACTCCACGTCCCGTTCGGCGGCGTGAAGGACTCCTCGAGCGAGACCTACCGAGAGCAAGGCGAGGCCGGATTGGACTTCTACACGATCACGAAGACGGTCTATCTGAACTACTGAGTTCGACAGGCGCTGGCCTGTGCCGCTAGACAGTGACGACGGGATTCTCGAGGGTGCCGATGTCGTCGATCTCGATCCGAACCGCATCCCCCTCCCGCAGGGAGACTTCCTCCGGGGGGACGAGGGACGTCCCGGTCAACAGCACCGCCATCTCGGGCAGGTCGTTGCTCCGCCGGTAGTAGGAGACCAGTTCCTCGCAGGTGCGGACCATCTCGCCGGTGGAGGTCGAGGCGTCGTAGATGGTCTCCCCCTCGCGGTCGATGGTCATCGAGATTTCGAGCGCGTGTGGGTCGGTAACCGCCTCAGTCGTCGCCAAACACGGGCCGATCGAGCAGCACCGGTCGTACACCTTCGCCTGCGGGAGGTAGAGC
>CAZATR010000276.1:0-1831 GCA_964488035.1 uncultured Natronomonas sp. | reverse complement strand
CGCGTCGACCTCCGGGGTCGGCCCCGCGAACAGCGCGTCGGCCGCGATCGGGTCGCCGCCGTAGGCGGTCGTCGCGTCCAGCACGGAGAGGGCGGGGTCGACGGCCCGCGTCGCCGCGACGGCGGTCTGGTCGGCGTCGGCGACGCTGGTGACGAGACGGCCGAGCGCGCGCATCCCGCCGGCGACCGGGCCGGCTTCGGTGGGCCGTAACGTCGGCACGGCGACGACGGTACTCTCGAGCAGTCGCTCCGGGATCGACGCGGAGACCGCGTCGCCGTCGACCGTCACGACCTCGTCGCGGCGCGACTCCTCGGCGAGATCGACGAGACCGGCGTCGACGCCCTCGAGCGCCGACTCGTAGGCCAGGTAGTCGGCGGTCCGGTCGAACGCGATGCGGTCGTCGCTCGCGCCGGCGACGGCGACGTCCGCGTCGGTCCAGTCCTCGAGCGTGGCGGCGATGGCGGCGACGACGACGGGATCGGTGATCATCCCCGACGACGGGTGGAACGGGTAGTGGGCGTCGGGAACGAGCGTGATCCGCTCGGCCGCCGTCAGCGAACTGGCGTGCGGTTCGAGGACCGATCGAACCGGCGGCTCGACCGTCTCCAGACGGCGGTCGGCGTCGGTGATCCACCCGCCCCGGCGGTCGGGGGCGTCGACGCCGGCGACGCGGACGCTCACGCCATCACCTCCGGCGCCTCGAGGGCGTCGTCCGCGGTCTCCTCGGCCAGTTCGTAGGCCGTTTCGGCGAGTTCGATCGTCCGCCGACCGTCGGCGCCGTCGACCGGCGGGGCCTCGTCGTTGCGGACCGCGTCACAGAAGTCCTCCAGCGCGTCGTAGTGCGCCTGCAGGTAGAAGGTCGGTCCGAAGACGTCCGGTTCGTCGCGGGTGAACCGGCTCAGCACGTTCGACAGCGCGGACTTGGCCGCGCCCGCGTAGAAGTTATCGGGGATGTGGTCCTTGTTGCTGATCGTTCCGGTCACGCCCTCGAGGCGCAGCCGGGTGTTGACCTCGGGGAGCTGTTCCCACTGGTAGGTGCCGCAGTGAAGCGAGATCGTCGTCTCCGTCTCCGGCGCCCGGAGCAGGACCGTCGCGGCGTCCTCGGCGGGGATGTCGAGGGTCTGGCCCATCGTGGCGTCCCGAACCTCGAGGTCGCCGAACAGCCACTCGAGGAGGTCGAAGCAGTGGACGCCGAGTTCGACCAGCGAGCCGCCGCCGGCGGCCTCGGGGTCCATCGGCCACTCGGGGGGCGCCTCGTCGGCCGGCGGCTTGCCCAGCGGGTGGTCGTTGAGCCGCGTGATCGACGCGTAGGGGACGTGACCGACGTGGCCGTCGTCGTACTCGGCCTTGACGCCCGCCATGTCGGGCTGGTAGCGCAGCGTGTGGTCGACGCCGACGGCGATCCCCGCCTCGCGGGCCGTCTCGAGCATCTCGTCGGCCTCCTCGGTCGAGCGGGCCAGCGGTTTCTCGACGAAGACGTCGGTCCCCGCTTCGGCGGCCTTCTCGACGGCGTCGGCGTGGAGGAACGGCGGGAGGGCGACGACCGCCGCGTCGAGGTCCTCGTGCTCGAGCAGCGTCGTATAATCGTCGTACGTGCGCGCGACGCCGGCGCTGGCGGCCCGGTCGCGGTTCTCCGGGACCGCGTCAGCGGCCGCGACGACGTCGACGTCGGGCATCGCAAGCGCCGATTTCAGGTGTACCATGCCGATGTTTCCGACGCCGAGCACGCCGAGTTCGAGTGCGCTCGAGTCGGTCCACCGGCTCAGAAGTGTCGATGGCATCTGCCCGAGAAGGGGCCGGGAGCGGGCTTTGTTATCGTCGCCATACCCGC
>CAZATR010000275.1:0-1919 GCA_964488035.1 uncultured Natronomonas sp. | reverse complement strand
GAGGTCGGCCGCGGCGGCTCGGTCGACAGCCTCGAGTTCCCCCGATAGCGGGGACGCCGACAGGCGCGGATCGTCCGCGATTCGTTCGGCGAGTCTGGGGAGCAGCGCGAGCGTGTCTCGGACGCGTGCCAGATCCCGGGGGCTCGCGCTCCCGTGGGCGGCTCGACTGGCCAGCCGTTCCAGGTCGGCCGCCGACGAGAGCGCATCGCGGATCGCCTCGCGGGCGAGCGCGGCTTCGGCCAAGGCGCCAACGCACGCGTGCCGCCGTTCCAGAAGCTCACGGTCACGACGGGGGCGGGTCAGCCAGTCGCGGAGCCGACGGGCGCCGGCAGCTGAACTGGTGTGATCGAGGACGTCGATGAGCGCCCCATCGTCGCGTGCAGACATCGTATCCGTCAGCTCCAAATTTCGCTGCGTCGTCGCGTCCAGCTCGACGTGCTCGTCCGACCGATAGGGCGTCAGGCGGGTCATCGAGGCCGCGACGCCGAGCCCCGTCTCGTCGAGGTACGCGAGCACCGCGCCACCGGCCCGGACCGCGGCGTCCCCGAGGTCGAGGCTCTCGATGACGCCGTCGCCGAACTGCTCGCGGAGGGCGTGCCGGGCAGCGCCGGGGGCGAAGGCATTGGCCTCCTGGACGGTCACCGAGGCGGCCGTCTGCTCCCGGATGCGATCGAGGAACGCATCGTCGTTCCGGAGCTCCGGGCCGGGGAGTAACTCCACCGGGTCGAACCGATAGCACTCGGTGAGGACGGCGTCCACGTCCTCGACCGTGGAGACGTGAAAGCGGCCGGTCGAGACGTCCGCGAACGCGACGCCGTACCGGTCTCCGTCCCGGATGACGGCCGCGAGGTAGCGGGCATCCGCGTCTTCGGGCTCAAGCAGCGTTCCGGGGGTGACGACGCGCTCCAACCGTCGGTCGATGTCGCCGTCGACCTCGTGCTGGTCGGCCACGGCCACCCGGTAGCCCCGCTCGATCAAGGGTCGAAGGTAGGCCGCGAGGTCGTCGATCGGGACCCCCGCCATTGCATAGGACTCGCCGCCGCTGCGTTTCTGGGAGACCTTCAAGTCGAGCTCCCGGCCCACGGTCTCGGCGTCCTCTGCGAAGAACTCGTAGAAGTCGCCCATCTGCATCGCCAGCAGGTCCGCCTCGGCCTCCGCCTTCAGCGAGAAGTAGGTGCCGACGATGCCCTCGGCCCCGCGCTGGCTCATTGGGGAACGGTCGGTGCCGGAGGGGGATAAAGGCCCCCGGCTCGCGGCCGACGCGGTGGAAGTTTGGACAGAGTTCGGACAAGGGCTAAGGGCGTACGGTCGACCGACCCAACCATGCGACGACGCGCGTTCCTCGGGACGGCTGCGGCGACCCTCGCGACAGCGGTCGCCGGGTGCGCCCGGGACGACGGTGGCGGCGGAGACGGCGGCTCGGACGGTGGCGGCGGTGCGGCCGGGGGCTACACCATGGGTCCCCCGGAATCGACCGAGGGCTGATCAGCCCTCGACCAGCCGTTCGAGCTGCTCGGGCGGCACCGCACCGCGGGCGGCGTGGCCGTCGTAGACGAACGTCGGAACGCCGGTGACGCCGGCCTCGTTGGCGTCGCGGAACTGCTCGCGGACGGTCGCGCGCAGGTCCTCGTCCGCGACCGCGTCTCGGATCTCACGGGATTCGAGCCCACTGGCTTCGGCGAGCTCGGCCAGGACGTCGACGTCGCCGATGTCCCGGCCCTCCTGCCAGACCGCGTCGAAGACCGCCTCGTCGAAGGCCGGCCAGCGGTCCGGTTGCGTCTCCTTCACGTGGTAGGAGGCGACCTGGGCAGGGAGCGAGTCGACGTCCGTAGCGATCTCCTGGGCCATCTCGACGCCGTAGCGGTCCTGGAGGCGTCGCACGTTCTCCTTGGCCTGCTCGTAGTAGGCGTCGTCCTTGC
>CAZATR010000274.1:0-1944 GCA_964488035.1 uncultured Natronomonas sp. | reverse complement strand
CGGCGTGCTGTCCGTGCTCTGGATGGTCAACGTGTTCATCGGAACGCCGATGGTGAACAAGCTGTTCACCGTCCCGTTCCAGGCGTCCGGCGCGCTCCCGTTCGCGGGCGGCGTGTTCCTGCACGTGGTCTTCCAGCACTGGTTCCAGACGCTGGCGGGCCTGGCGATGGCGCTCGTCCCCAAGCAGTTCTCGGCGCTGACCGAATCGCCGACGCCGGCCGGCGTGCAGTGCGCCGTCGTGGACTGCGAGTAACCCCCACACTTTCCCCGATCCGCGCCGATCTTTTTCGGCATGGCCGACGACCAGCCCCGGCCGGCCCTGCGACCCGTCGGCGTCGCCCGTACGCCATACGCCACGCCGGAGGACGCTCCCCACCAGGGGTTCGCCGACGACGCGGAGGCCACCATCGAGGTCCACGAGCCGTACGCCGACGCCCTCGCCGGCATCGACGACGTCATCAGACTCACCGTCGTCTACTGGGCCGACCTGGCCGACCGAGAGCCGCTCCGTGGCGACGACGGCGAGGGCGCCTTCGCCCGACGGGGCCCGACCCGGCCGAACCCCCTGAACATCTGTACCTGCACGCTGCTGGAGCGGGACGGCCGCCGGCTCCGGGTCAGGGGGCTGGACGCCGTCGACGGGTCCCCGGTCGTCGACATCAAGCCCGCACTGCAGGCCGAGCGCTGACCGACGCAGCGGTCACATCCACCGCCCCGCTCACGCGGAGTCGGGGTCGACGGCGAACGGGCTCTCGGATTCGCGCCACTCCCACCCCGGGAGCCGCGTCTGGAAGCCGGCCGCCAGCGCGGCCCGGCGGTCGTCGGCGCCCGCCGTCTCGCCCTCGTGGACGTGAACGTCCGCGAAGTGGAACGTCGCCTCGGCGAGCAGCGCGAGCGGCTCCCCGCCCGCGACGGTCGAGGCGAGCTTCCGGCCGAGGAACTCGTCGACGACGAACCCCGGGTAGTCATCGGGACAGTCCAGCTCCCGGAGCAGCATCGAGAGGCAGGCGACGTTGACCGCGCGGTCGCCGTCGGCGAAGACCGCGTCGACCTCCCGGCGGTACTCGTCCGCGTCGACGTGGTCGACCGCGACGCCGAACAGCGGGCCGAGGCGGTCTCGGACGTCGTTGATCAGCGCCGGGACGGCGTCATCCTCGCGGACGCGGGCGTGCTCGTCGGCGACGGCCTGGGGCGTGATGCGCATATCTACCGTTTGCGAAGGATTTTATATGAGTGGTGGGTAAGGCCGGGTACGAGCGGGTTTTCCGGTGGCTCCCGCGGTGGTCGACCGACGACGCCGCCCCCGGTTCAGTGAGGAGGCGTCCCGACCGGTCGGGACGCCAGTGCGGCCCACGGCGGGCTCGGAACACCCGGGTTCAAAGATCTATAGCATGAGTGCAGTAGAGCGGCAACTCGAGGATATCAAGGACACGATCGCCAGCGAGGTACCGAACGACGTCTCCATCTCGGACGTGAAATACGAGGGCCCGGAGCTGGTGGTCTACACCCGCGACCCGAAGAAGTTCGCCGGCGACGGCGACCTCATCCGGCGGCTCGCCTCCCAGCTCCGCAAGCGGATCACCGTCCGGCCGGATCCGGACGTGCTCTCGCGGCCGCGGGAGGCCCGCGAGCGGATCCAGGAGATCATCCCCGAGGAGGCCGGCGTCGCCGACCTCGACTTCCACGCCGACACCGGCGAGGTCGTCATCGAGGCCGAAAAGCCCGGGATGGTGATCGGCCACCACGGCTCGACGCTCCGGGAGATCACCCAGGAGGTCGGCTGGACGCCCGAGGTCGTCCGGACGCCGCCCATCGAGTCCTCGACGGTCTCGAACGTCCGGAACTTCCTCAAGCAGGAGCGCGAGGAGCGCCGCGACATCCTCGAGCGGGTCGGCCGACAGATCCACCGCGAGGAGATGTCCGACGAGGAGTGGGTCCGGATCA
>CAZATR010000273.1:0-1948 GCA_964488035.1 uncultured Natronomonas sp. | reverse complement strand
TCGGCGGCTGGATCGCCCACGTCCTCGAGCAGTACGACGACAACCGCCTCATCCGCCCGCGCTCCCGCTACGTCGGCCCCGACGAGCGCCCGGTGCCGCCGATCGACGAGCGGTAGTCGCCCGCGGACCTTCCCCGGCCGGTTCGTGCCGGACCTGGGCGCCCGATTCCGCGCCGCTTTTCACCCACTGTCGCGAGTCGCCCGTATGGCCGACCAGACGCTCATCGACGCGCTCCGGGCCGCCGACGCCGTCGAATTCGGCGAGTTCGAGCTCTCCCACGGCGGCACCTCGGAGTACTACGTCGACAAGTACCTCTTCGAGACCGACCCGCACTGTCTCGCGCTGATCGCCGAGGCGTTCGCCGACCGCCTCCGGACGGACGACGGGGGTCCACGACTCGCGGGCGTCGCGCTGGGTGCCGTTCCGCTCGTGGCCGCGACGGCGGTCGAACTCGACGCTCCGTACGTCATCGTCCGGAAGTCGGCCAAGGAGTACGGCACCGGCAACCGGATCGAGGGCGAGTTCGAGCCCGGCGAGGAGGTCGTCGTCCTCGAGGACATCGCGACGACCGGGCAGAGCGCCCTCGACGCCGTCGAGGCGCTCCGCGAGGCCGGCGCGGTCGTGAACCGGGTTCTGGTCGTGGTCGACCGCGAGGAGGGCGCCCGCGAGCACCTGGCCGACCACGACGTCGAGCTCGAGACGCTGTTGACCGCCTCCGAGCTGCTGGCCGACGCCGACCGATAGCACCCGCCGCCCCCGGTATATCCATTTTGGTGTCCATCCCGGGCTCGGGAGACACCGAAGTATTCATGCACGTGTAGTGTTCGGATTCGGGCATGAACCGCTCGGAGAAGGCCGCCCTCCAGCTGCGCGCGGTCGACGTCCTGCGGACGCTGAAGGAGACGCGGACCTACGAGGAGCTGGCGACCGAGACGGAGCTCCCGGCGGGCGACCTGAACCGGTACGTCAACGGCCACGTCCTCCCGAGCGAGGCCCGCGCCCGCCGGGTCCTCGCGGACGTCGGGACGGAGCTGCTGGCCGAGGAGCTGGACGCCCGCATCGCGGTCGACGACGAGGGCTACGTCGACAACACCCGGGTGGTGTTCGACCTCTCGCTGCTGTCGCTCGTGCCGCCCGTCGCCGCCGAGATGCTGGACGCCGACCCGCCGGACGTGGTGCTGACCGCGGCGACGGACGGCATCACGCTGGCCTCCGCGATGGCGCGGTACTTCGGCGCGCGCTGTGCCTACGCCAAGCAGTCACGGGAGACCGCCGTCGAGGAGTTCATCGAGGCCCGACAGCGCCTGGCCTCCGGCATCGAGATCGACTACTACCTCCCGGCGAACGCCGTCGAGGCCGGCGAGTCGGTGCTCGTCGTCGACGACCTCGTCCGCTCCGGGGAGACCCAGGAGCTCCTGCTCGACATCGCCGACTCGGCCGGCGGCGACGTCGTCGGCGTCTTCGCGCTCATCGCGGTGGGCGACGAGGGCATCGAACGCGCCCGCGCCGGCACCGACGCGCCCGTCGAGGCGCTGGTACGTCGGGAGTGAGGGGCCGGGACGACGCACCGTCAACCCATCGGTTATCCACGTTCGTGGATAGGCTGTCCGACGGATCGACGAAAATGTTTAAGTCCGCCTCCTGTGGTATGCCCGAACGTGAATTATGAGCGTGGGTGACTCGGTCTCGTCGTACTTCGACGTCGAGGCGCGCGGCTCCGACGTCCGGACGGAACTGCTCGCCGGCCTGACGACGTTCCTCGCGATGTCGTACATCATCGTCGTCAATCCGGCCATCCTCAGTACGGCCATCACGCCGGCCGGCGTCGGCCCCGGCCGGGTGTTCCAGATGCTCGCGGTCGTCACGATCCTCTCGGCGGTCGTCGCGACGCTGGTGATGGCGCTGTACGCCGACCTCCCGTTCGCGCTGGCGCCCGGGATGGGGCTGA
>CAZATR010000272.1:0-1970 GCA_964488035.1 uncultured Natronomonas sp. | reverse complement strand
ACCCGCGTCACGACCGTGACAGGGTCGTATGATGGGCCACTACACCACCCGGGCCGAACGCACTCCAGCGTAGCCGGGTTTGACTCTTAAGACTTTCCAATGGGGGCCGGCGCGGTGGTGGCTCACACACCGCGGCCCGGATTCCGCCGACGAGCCAGCGCGTCTGACGGGTGCAAGGATTTTTGATAGTTCGAGTCGAACACCGAGTCACGCGAGCCGTCGCGTGCCGCACCGGAGGCGGCACGGGTAGCCCTGGCCGTCCGATTTGGCAACTGTTATAATCCTGCCGCCGAAAGGGGTCTGTAGTATCTCGTGACCGCTTCTACACCCGGCCCGGAGCACACATGGTAGACGTAAGCCAACACAACCTGGTTCCGGAGCACTCCCTCCTCGACGAGGACGACGTCGAGGCGGTGCTCGCGGAGTACGACATCGACCGTACAGACCTGCCGAAGATCGAACGCAAGGACCCCGCCCTCCGTGACATCGACGTCGAACCGGAGGTCGGCGACGTGGTCGAGATCGTCCGGGACTCCCGGACCACCGACGAGGCGACCGTCTATCGCCTGGTGATAGAATGAACCGGGAGGACCGACGCGCCATCTCCCGGGAGTACTTCTCCCGGGACCGGCTGGCCGAGCACCACTTCCGGTCGTTCAACAACTTCCTCGACCGGGGGATGCAGCGGGTCGTCGACGAGAAGGAGGCCATCGAGACCGACATCGGCGACAAGGAGGGCCAGGAGCCCGTCCGCGTCGACCTCGGGAGCGTCCGCATCGTGACGCCGCGCGTGCGGGAGGCCGACGGCTCCGAGGAACTGCTGTACCCGCAGGAGGCCCGCCTGCGGAACATCACGTACTCGGCGCCGGTGTTCATGGAGATGACCATCGTGCGCGGCGGCGACGAGGAGGAGGAGCACATCGTCGACCAGAGCGAGACGAAGGTCGGCCGGATGCCGATCATGGTCGGCTCCCACAAGTGCAACATCAACGACTTCACGCGCGACGAGCTGATCGAGATCGGCGAGGACCCCGCCGACCCCGGCGGCTACTTCATCGTCAACGGCTCCGAGCGCGTGCTGATGACGAGCGAGGACCTCGCGCCGAACAAGATCCTCGCCGAGTACGACACGAAGTACGGCGACGAGATCCAGATCGCGAAGACGTTCTCCCAGCGCCGCGGCTACCGGGCGCTGGTGCTGTGTGAGCGGAACCGCTCGGGAATCCTCGAGGTGTCGTTCCCCTCCGTCTCCGGCTCGATCAACTTCGTGACGCTGGTCCGGGCGCTCGGGCTCGAGTCCGACGAGGAGATCGTCCACCGCGTCAGCGACGACCCGGAGATCGTGAAGTTCATGCTGGAGAACCTGGAGGCCGCGGAGGTCCAGTCGACGGCGGAGGCCATCGAGGCGCTCGGCCAGCGCGTCGCCTCCGGCCAGGGGAAGAACTACCAGCTGAAGCGCGCCAACTACGTCATCGACCGCTACCTCCTGCCGCACCTCCACGAGGAGGGCGTCGAGGACGAGGAGGTCCGGATGAACAAGGCGGTGTACCTCTGCCGGATGGCCGAGGCCTGCTTCGAGCTCGCCCTCGAACGGCGGGAGGCCGACGACAAGGACCACTACGCGAACAAGCGCCTGAAGGTCTCCGGCGACCTGATGAAGGACCTGTTCCGGACGGCGCTGAACAAGCTCTCCCGCGACGTGAAGTACCAGCTCGAGCGGGCGAACATGCGGAACCGGCAACTGTCCGTGAACACGGTCGTCCGGTCGGACGTGCTGACCGAACGGCTCGAGCACCCGATCGCGACCGGGAACTGGGTCGGCGGCCGGTCCGGTGTCAGCCAGCTGGTCGACCGGACGGACTACATGGGCGTCCTCTCGCACCTGCGGCGGCTCCGGTCGCCGCTGTCGCGGTCGCAGCCGCACTTCGAGGCGCGGGACCTCCACGCCACGCAGTGGGGCCGCATCTGTC
>CAZATR010000271.1:0-1981 GCA_964488035.1 uncultured Natronomonas sp. | reverse complement strand
AGATGATCGAGAGCGAGGACTTCATGGAGGGCGTCGCCGCGTTCATGGGCGACCGCGACCCGGAGTTCGAGGGGCGGTGAGGTTGCGCGGGCCGTCCGCGACGGCGGTCCGGTCGGTCGGCATCGCGACCGCCGGCCCATAAACCACCTCGAATGCGGGGAGTTACCGTAAAGCAGGAGGACGCCCGGTGTGGGGGTATGACGCAGATCCGGGACACCAGCCGCGAACTCCGCATCAGCGAGGACACCGTCGGCGGCGGCTACTTCAAGCACGCCGTCTACAACCACTGGGACCCCTACGAGGACGTCTCCCAGGAGCTCATGGAGACCGACCGGGAGCGAAGCATCGACACCGAGGACTCCGACGAGGACGACTTCTTCGAGACGATGCAGTACCTGGCGCTGTTCGGCGCCGGCGAGGAGGCCGTCACCGAGGACCTCGCGCCGCTGATGGTCGCCCTGGAGGACATCAACGACCAGATGTTCATCTCCAGCCAGATCTACGAGGAGGCCAAGCACACCCAGTTCTTCGACCGGTACTGGCGGGAGGTCATCTACCCGGTCGCCGAGGCCAACGGCTACGAGAAGATTCCGCCGACCGACCAGCGGTTCTTCCCCGACGGCTACGTCGAGCTGTTCGACCGCACCGAAGCAGCGATGGAGCGGCTGCTCACCGACGACACCCCGGAGAACCGCGTGCGGGCGTACTGCCACTACCACCTCGTCGTCGAGAGCGTGCTCGCCCAGACCGGCTACTACGGCCTCACGACCGTCATGGGGCCCGAGGAGGACGACACCATCTCGCCGCCGGACATCGACACCCCGCACCTCCCCGCCCTCGTGAAGGGCATCAACTACATCCGGAGCGACGAGGGCCGCCACGTCGGGTTCGGGATGCAGAAGGTCCAGCACCACATCGCCGAGAACGACGTCGACGAGGCCATCGTCCAGGAGATCCTCCAGGACCTGATGCCGCTGGTCGCCGAGACCGTCTCCGTCGGCGACGGTGTCATCGACCCCACGCCGCTGGTCACCTACGCCAGCGACAAGCTCACCCGTCGCATCGAGATCATCACCGACGCCGAGGCCGAGATCCCGCCGGTCGAGGAGCTCGTCGCGCTCGACGAGGGCCCCGCTGCCGCCGACTGAACCCACGAGCCCCGGGCAGGTACGTAGCCCTGCCGCGAACCGGACGTTTCTTACTCGGTTGCGCCCTGCGTTGACCCGAATGGACGAGACCGTGTTACTCACGGGCGCGAAGGGCGCCGTGGGGACGGCGATCCGGGAGGGGCTCGCCGACGAGTACGACTGGCGATACCTCTTCCACAACCCGCCGCCGTTCGAGCCCGACCACCCGTACCTCGTCGGCGACGTCGAGGACCCCGAGGTCGCCGCGGAAGCCTGCGCGGACGTCGGCGCCGTCGTCCACCTCGCCGGCGACCCCCGCCGGGACGCGCCGTGGGACTCGGTGCTCGAGACCAACATCCATGGGACGAAGGTGCTGTACGAGGCCGCCGTCGACGCTGGCGTCGACAGGTTCGTCTTCGCCTCATCCAACCACGCCGTCGGCCACTACGAGACCGAACGCCAGCCCGACCTCTACCGCACGGCCGACGACTTCCTGCTCGACGGCACCGAACTCCCCCGGCCGGGGAACTTCTACGGCATCTCGAAGGCCACCGGCGAACTCGTCGGCCGGTACTACCACGACGAGTACGGCATCTCCGTCTGCAACATCCGCATCGGCAACCTGACGCGGAACCACCCGCCCGAGGAGTACGAGCGCGGCCAGGCGATGTGGCTCTCCTACCGCGACTGCGCCCACATCCACGACCGCGCGCTGCAGGCCGACTACGACTACGAGATCGTCTACGGCATCTCCGACAACGACCGCAAGTTCTACTCCCTGGAGCGCGCGAAGGAGGTACTGGGGTACGACCCGCAGGACAACAGCGCGGAGTACACGTTCGAGGGCGAACCCC
>CAZATR010000270.1:0-2004 GCA_964488035.1 uncultured Natronomonas sp. | reverse complement strand
GTGAAACGCCTCGCTCCGCTCGGCGTATGCAGGCAGCTACCCGGACCGGTATGTCTACGCCCTTACTCGACCGAGTATCCAGCAGGTACGCATCCGAACTCGCCCCGCTGGTCCCGGCAAGGACACCACGTCGGGTCGTGGGTATCTGAGTAGTGCGACCGGCACAATGGTTTTGCCCGCTGCGCCGGTGGGGTGGATATGCTTTCCGACACCACGGCGTTCGTGACGGGCGCCAGCGGGGGCATCGGCCGGGAGATCGCGGAGACGTTCGCCGACCACGGCGCCAGCGTCGCCATCGCCGCCCGGAGCGACGGCATCTACGAGACCGCCGACCGCATCGGCGACGACTCCCGAACCCTTGCAGTCGAGACGGACGTCGCCGACGAGGACAGCGTCGAAGCGGCGATCGAGGAGACCGCCGGGACGTTCGGCGGCCTGGACTGCGTCGTCAACAACGCGGGGGTCGCCGGCCCGGTCCAGCCGTTCGATCGCGTCGACCGCGAGGAGTTCATGGACACCCAGGCCGTCAACGTCGCCGGGCCGCTCTCGTGCGTGAAGTACGCCGCGCCGCACCTCCGCGAGAGCGACCGCGGCAGCGTCGTCAACATCGCCTCCATGGGCGGCAAGCGCCCCTACCCGAACCGGACGCCCTACGCCGCCTCGAAGATGGCGCTCATCGGGTTGACCCGGACGCTCGCCTACGAACTCGGGCGCGACGCCGTCACCGTCAACACCGTCATCCCGGGGCCCGTCGAGGGCGATCGCATCGAGGACGTGATCGAGAAGCAGGCCGAACTCGCCGCCGTCGAGAACGCCGAACCCGCCAGCATCGGGCCGAACGACTTCGCACTCGACGAGTTCACCGTCCCGCCCGAGGACGTCGCCGAGCAGGTGGCGTACCTCGCGGGCCCGGACGCGCGGAAGATCACCGGCCAGGAGATCGGCGTCGACTCGGGTGGAACCTGGTACTAGCCAACGCAGTCCGGAGGGAGTGCGGTGCCGGTCAGGACCGGTGTCGGCCGTCGGCCTTGGCGGAGCGCTCCTCGCCGGTCGGCGCGGTGACCTCGTCGCCGTCGAGGCGGCCGACGAGGTCACCGGCGTAGCCGAAGACGTTCTCGTAGCCGTAGGCCGACAGGAGGACCGGGTAGAACGGCCGGTCGGCGTACAGGGGTTCGCCGTCAGCCGAGGCGAACAACTCGCCCTCCGCGACGCGCTCGAAGTTCTCGACGAACACCTCGTAGGTCTCGGCGCCCTCCTTCGGGATCCGGTGGTCGAGCCGGAACACCGTCAGCGGGTGGTGACGGGGCGGCTCGGCGTCGCCCGGCAGGACGCCGGTCGCGACGAGGAACTCCCGAACGAGGGCCTTCGCGTTCTCGGCGGCGACCGCCGACCGCTGCAGGCCGCACTCCAGCTCGATCACGTCCGGGTAGGAGATCAACCGGCCCTCGCTGTACTGGGACGTCTCGACGACCGCCTCGACGGAGAGGTACGGACAGATCGAGCGGGCGTGACCGTCCAGCTCGTCGACCAGGGCGAACGGCGCGGGATAGGAGCGCGTCGAGTGAAGCGAGAGGATCTCGCACCCGCGGATCTCGGTGAGGAGCTCGTGGGCGAGCCGGCCCTCGTGGGTGTCGGCGTCTCGACTGCCGGGGAACGCGCGGTTGAGGTCCGTCTCGACGTAGCGGACGCCCCGCTCGAGTGCCTCCTCGTTGGCGACGATGAGCTTCACCGGCCGCTGGACCGACGGGTCGGCGTCGAGCAGGGCGTCGATGGCGGTCGCGCCGCACGGCTCGTCGCCGTGAATCGCGCTCACGACGGCCACCTCCGGCTCCCCATCGCCCAGCGTCTCGACGCGCATCTGTGGCATCGTAGCCACCCCGGAGGTATGAAACACGCGCTTTGGGGCGGACTCAGCGTTCGATACCGCCGACGCCGAGGCGCGGGGTCGAACCGGTCGGGCGCCTACTCGTTGCCGTCCCGGCCCATCGTGTAGAACTCCTCGTT
>CAZATR010000269.1:0-2033 GCA_964488035.1 uncultured Natronomonas sp. | reverse complement strand
GGTTCGCCCCGGACTACGCCGTCGTCGGCGAGGGGTCGACCGGCTACTCCGCCGACGGGATCACCGACGTCGCCGTCGCGCACAAGGGCCGCCGCGGCGCCACGCTCCGGGCCGAGGGGACGGCCGCCCACGCCAGCGAGCCCGAGGCCGGCGAGAACGCGATCTACCGCGCCACGGAGGCCGTCTCGCTCGTTCGGACCCTGCCGGCACCCGAGACCGCGGTGCTCGGGCACGACCTCGGGGGTAGCATCGTCGTCACCGAGATCGAGGGTGGAAGCGGCTGGAACGTCGTCCCGGAGCGCTGTACGGTCACCGTCGACGAACGGACCGTCCCGGGCGAGCGCGCCGACCTGGAGACCGCCGCGTCGGTCCCCGGCGTCAGCCTCGAGGTCGACCAGGACCTGCCGCCGATGGCCTGTGACGACGAACCGTTCGCCGACGCCGTCCTCGCCGCGGCCGACGCCGCTCAGGCCGGGTCGCCGGAGCAGGTGGGCAAACCGCACGCCACCGACGCCGGCTGGCTCGCCTCGCGCGCCGACACGACCTGCGTCGTCTGTGGCGCCGCCGAACCCGGCGAGGCCCACACCGCATCGGAGAGCGTGTCGCTCGAGGTGCTCGAGCGCTGCGCCGAGGTCTACCGCGAGGTCGCGGAAACGGGCACGTTCCGCTGAGGCTGGGTCCCTGGGACTGTGCCCGCGGGGCGACCGTCGCGGCACCCCGTATGACCGGTTCGTATTTCCGTGGCTTCTTGGCGCGGGAACTCCCAGACCCACGCATGGCAACCGAGCAGTCCGCGGTTCCCGACGCGTACGACGACCTCCTCGAACAGTACGGTCGGTCGACGTACCTCGGCGACGCGAACATGGTGCTCTCGTGGGACCAGGAAGTGATGATGCCGGAGGGCGGGACGCCGGCGCGGGCAAAGCAGCGCGGCGCCGTCTCCGCGATGCAGCACGAACTGCTCGTCGACGACGACGTCGGGGCGTGGCTCGACGAGCTCGAGGCCGCGGACCTCGACGCCGAGCGGGCGGCCGTCGTCCGGGAGATCCGCCGCGAGTACGACCGGAAGGCCAGGGTTCCGACCGACCTCGTCGAGGAGATCAGCGAGGCCACCAGCGACGCCCATCCGGTCTGGCAGGAGGCCAAGGAGAACGACGACTGGGAGACGTTCGCCCCGACCGTCGAACGCCTCCTGAATCTCAAGCGGGAGTACGCGGAGCACATCGACCCCGACGCCGACCCGTACGCGGTGCTTTTCGCCGACTACGAGCCGTACCTGGACCTCGAGACGGCCGAGCGCGTCCTCGAGCGGCTTCGCGACCGGCTGGTCCCGCTCATCGACGAGATCCGGGCGTCCGACGCCGGCCTCTACGAGGTCGAGGGGACGTACCCGGAGGACGCCCAGATGGAGCTGGCTCGCGAGGCGCTGGAGATCCTCGAGTACGACTTCGAGCACGGCCGGATCGACACCGCGCCGCACCCCTTCTCGTCGGGCACCCAGTTCGACGCCCGCGTCACGACGCGGTTCGACGAGTCCGAGCCGCTGGACTCGCTGAGCTCGACCATCCACGAGTTCGGCCACGCAAGCTACACGCAGGGGCTCCCGAAGGACGACTACGGCACCCCGCTGGGCGAGAACCGGGGGCTGACCGTCCACGAGTCACAGTCGCGGCTCTGGGAGAACCACGTCGGCCGCACCGAGGCGTTCTGGGACCTGTTCGTCCCCCGGTTCAACGAGCAGTACGGCACCGACGTCACGCCGCGACAGGCCTACGAGGCCGCCAACCAGGTCTACGAGGACAACCTCATCCGCGTTGAGGCCGACGAGCTCACCTACCACCTCCACATCATCCTCCGGTTCGAGATCGAACGCGACCTGGTCGCCGGCGACCTCGACGTCGAGGAGGTCCCCGCGGTCTGGAACGACAGGATGGAGGAGTACCTCGGCGTCCGGCCCGACGCCGACGGCGAGGGCTGTCTCCAGGACATCCACTGGAGCCACGGCTCCTTCGGCTACTTCCCGACCTACTCGC
>CAZATR010000268.1:0-2061 GCA_964488035.1 uncultured Natronomonas sp. | reverse complement strand
GCCGCTCCATCGAGGGCGTCGCGACCGCCTCGCTGTACGCCGCCGCCCGGCAGGCGAGCACGCCGCGGAGCCTCGACGAGGTCTCGAACGTATCCCGCGTCGCGAAGGACGAGATCGCCCGCACCTACCGGTACGTCGTCCGGGAACTCAACCTCGAGATCGAACCGGCCGACCCCAAGAGTTACCTGCCGCGGTTCGCCAGCGACCTCGAGCTCCCCGACGAGGTCGAACGCCGCGCCCGCGAGCTGCTCGACACCGCCGCCGAGGCCGGCGTCCACTCCGGGAAGTCCCCGGTCGGGCTGGCCGCGGCCGCGATCTACGCCGCGTCGCTGCTCTGCAACGAGAAGGTCACCCAGAACGAGGTCAGCGAGGTGGCGAACATCTCGGAGGTCACCATCCGCAATCGGTACCACGAGCTGCTCGAGGCCGAGAAGGACCTGCAGGTCTGACCCGCGGTCGGCCACCGACCACCCATCGACCCGTCGCTCGCCTAGACTATCAGCCACCCGAGGACCACCACGGCCAGCCCGCAGAGCACCACGAGCGTCGTGAAACTCGCGAGCATCATCTTCTGAACGTACATGTCCTCGCCCATACCGCCATCTACTCCTCGAACGGCTTATATGGCCCATAGCGTTCTCTGAACCCGAAACCGGCGGGCTGAAAGAAAGTCCAACCCCGGCCCGGACGCCGCCCGTGGGATCCCCCGACACGGACTCATCGCTGTGTCTGCGGCCTCCGGTTACTCCCGGCTCGGTGGTCTGCCGAATCGAGCCGGTGGCCTTACGGCGGCCGGCGCCGGTCCGGGTCACATGGAGACGACACGTCATTTCGTCGCGACCTGCTACGTGGTCTGTGAGGGCGCCACGCTCCTCCACGAGCACGGGAAACTCGACATGTGGCTGCCGCCCGGCGGCCACGTCGACCGCGACGAACTCCCCCACGAGACCGCCCTCCGGGAGACCTACGAGGAGACCGGGCTGCAGCCGGATCTCGTCGCCGACGCCGGCCCGTACGACACCGGAGAGGCGACATCGCTGCCGCGGCCGGCGGCGTTCCTGCTGGAGGACATCGACGTCCACCCGGACGGCCGCGTCGCCCACCAGCACGTCGACTTCGTCTACTTCGCCACGGTCGAGGACCGCGCCATCGAGCCGGCCGGCCGCGACGAGGCCGACCCCGACGCCTGGACGTGGTTCACCGCGTCGGAGCTCGACGCCCGGGGCGACGAACTGGCGACCGACGTCCGCGATCTCGGCAGACGCGCCATCGAGACCGTCGAGTGAGCGGCGTCGTCACACCTGTCGACGGTCCGGACCGTTACCCCTGCTCGTCCGCCCGATCGAGCGGGTCCTCCAGCTGCCCCATCACGGCCTCGAAGGCGTCCGTCGCGGTGATGAGCCCGACGACCTCGCCGTCCGACAGCACCAGCGCGAGTTCCTGGCTTTCGGCCTGGAACTGGTCGATGACGTCGCTGATGCTCGTCTCCGGCGTCACCGTCATCGGCGGCGCCGCCAGCTCCGAGAGGCTCAGGTCGCCGTCACGTACCGCGTCGATGTCGTCGATCACGGACGGCACGTAGACGATGCCCTCGAACTCCTCTGGCGCCTCGCCGACGAGCGGGTAGCGGGTGTGCGGGGTGTCGATCATCCGCTCGAGGTTTTCGTCGGCCGACAGCGTCGTCGAGAGGAACACGACGTCCTCGCGGTCGACCATCACGCTCTCGACGGGGATCTGCCCGGCGTCGAGCGCGCCGACGATCTCCTCGTGGCGCTCCTCCGGGAGGTCGCCCTGCGCCAGCAGCGTGTCCAGTCGGTTGCGGAGTTGGGCGCGGGTCTCGATGACCTCCTCGCCGGTCTCCAGCCACGCGCCCGTCATCTCGACGCCGAACAGCCCGAGCGTCCACTTGGCGACGGTGTCGCCGACCTCCATCACGGGCCGGATGAGCATCGTGAAGTAGTACAGCGGCGTGGCGCCGTACCGACAGACCGTCTTGGTCCGTTCGACGCCGAGGTAGGTCGGGGTCTGCTCGCCGTGCGTGAGGTGGACGAGGTTGATGAT
>CAZATR010000267.1:0-2081 GCA_964488035.1 uncultured Natronomonas sp. | reverse complement strand
GCGACCCGCGAGCACAGCGACCCGCGAGCACAGCGACGGGCGGGCGTCGGCTAGGGAGGCACGAGGCGCGGTCGCGGGGCTGGGCCTGGTGGACTCGAAGGGCGAGGCCGGGGTCGATTCCCGCCCGGCCGACGCAAGCACCGCAGGAGCGACCATCGGGAGCGACGAGGAGCGCAGCGAGGCCCGGCGGGTCGAGCCGACCGAGGGCTTCGCACGTCACGGTTCACTTCGACAAGCCAGACGATGAACCACCCGCAACATCCAGCCCCTCCACCGACCGATTCGACGGGTCCGGTTTGAACCAGTCAGGATCAGGATACGCGCGATGTGTTCAGCACGAAACCTGGACCCCGGTGATCGGGCGTCACACGGGCCAGAAATCCCAGGTCACTGGCACCGTACCAGCTCCGGATGACGGCTCCTAGCGGAGATGCCGACGGGACGGACCGATTGCAGCCTACTCGTCCCGACGGTGGACGTCGTGACGGCCGAAGCCGTACCGCAACCGGTTCGCCAACCGTCGCGAAAACTTCCCGGGGTCCTCCACGCGCGAGTCGAACCGTTCGCCGAGGGCCTCGTAGATGAGCGGCACGGAGACCTCCTGTTCGAGCGCCTCCTGGACGGTCCAGGTGCCGGTGGAACCGCCGGCGACGTGGTCGGCGACGGTGCCGAGGTCGTCGCCCTCCTCGCGGAACGCTTCCTCGCAGAGCTCCAGCAGCCAGGACCGGACGACGGCGCCGTTGTTCCAGGTGCGTGCGACGGCCTCCATGTCGAGCTCGTACCGGCCCTCGTGGAGGAGCTCGAACCCCTCGCCGTAGGCCTGCATGAGGGCGTACTCGACGCCGTTGTGGACCATCTTCACGTAGTGGCCGGCGCCGGAGGGACCCATGTGTTCGTGGCCGTCGGGACCGGTCGCGACGGCGTCGAAAACAGGTGTCATGGTCTCGTAGGCCCACTCGGGGCCGCCGATCATCAGCGAGAACCCGAGTTCGGCGCCCGCGGGGCCGCCGGAGGTACCGCAGTCGAGGTAGGCGGCGTCGATGGCTTCGGCGCGCTCGACGGAGCGCTCGAAGTGGGAGTTACCGGCGTCGACGACGACGTCGTCGCCGGCAAGGTGGGGGTCGAGGTCCTCGAGCGTGGCGACGACGGGGTCGCCGGCCGGCACCATCAGCCAGACCCGGGCCTCGTCGGGGAGGCGGGCGACGAGGTCGGCGACCGAGTCCGCCGGGGTCGCGCCGGCGTCGACCGCGGCCGCGACGGCGTCGTCGTCGAGGTCGAAGGCGACGACGTCGTGGCCCGCGTCGAGGACCCGGTCGACGACGATTCGGCCCATCCGGCCCAGCCCGATCACGCCGAGGTGCATACCCCGACCTCGGCGGCCGCCGTGGTGAGGGTTGTGGTTCACGCGCTCGACGAGACGACATAAATGGCCGGATAGAAGCGCCAGTAACCCTTTCAGACTACTTGCGGTTGGTTGCACGAAGAGGGATGGGACGCCAGTACACCCGGCGGGTGTTGCTCCGACTCGCCGCGACGGCCGGCATCGTCCCCACCGCCGCGGGCGGCGGGGCAGCGGCGGTTCCGACCGGGGCGGACCTGCTCGCGTTCGACGCCGACGAGGCGTATCTGGAACGCGAACTCCGGAACTACGCGAAGACGCGGGAGGCGCCGGCCGAACAGGCCGGCGACCAGGACTTCATGCGTCGCTGGCAGCGGCGGAGCAGTGCGAACGGCACGGATTACGCCGAACGCGTGGCCGAGGAGCCGGGGTGGCGGAGCCACGCGAACCTCTGTGCCACCTGGAGCGAGCAGTGCACCGGCGACCCGGCGCTGTACCGGGACATCGACGCCCGAGACTTCTACGGCCGCGTCGGCGAGCGCCGCCGGGTCGCCTTCTACGACCGGCAGGGCGCCCGTCTGTCGGGGCACCTCTGGACCCCGACGGGGGCCCGGGCCGCCACCACGCCCGATGAGGACGACGACGCCGGCAGTGCGGAGGGGCTCCCCGGCGTCGTCATCACGAACGGCTCCGTGCAGGCGCCGGAGCCGCTGTACTGGTGGGCCGCCCAGTCGCTCGTCGC
>CAZATR010000266.1:0-2097 GCA_964488035.1 uncultured Natronomonas sp. | reverse complement strand
CGAGTTCGTCGCTCTCGAGGCCCTCGGGCGTGTCGTCGTTGACGTTGATCTGGGTGACCTCGAGGTCGCCGGGGTCGGCGACGGTGTAGCCGTGGTTCTGGGTGGTCATCACGACCTGGCCGGTGCGGAGGTCCTGGACGGGCTGGTTGACACCGCGGTGGCCGAACTCCATCTTCTCGGTCTCGCCGCCGAGGGCGTTGGCGATGACCTGCTGGCCGAGACAGATGCCGGCCAGCGGCAGGTCGCCGGAGTACTCGTCGACCAGCGCCGCGGCGGCCTCGAAGTTCTCCGGGTCGCCGGGGCCGTTGGAGATGAACAGCACGTCGGGGTCGACGGCCTCGACGTCGGCGGCCGTCGCGTCGTACGGGAGGACCTCGACGACGGCGTCCCGGTCCAGCAGCGACTCGGCGATGGAGCCCTTGGCGCCGCAGTCGATCAGGGCAACGGTCGGGCCGTCGCCGTCGGGGTTGTGGGTGCGGGGTTCGGCGACGCTGACCTGTGCGCCGATGTCGGTGTGGTCGCTCATCCCGACGCAGGCGTCGAGTTCCTCGCGGGCGGCTTCCGGGGTGGCGTCGGGGCCGGCGGCGATGCCGCACTGCATCGCGCCCTGCTCGCGGATGCCGGTCACGAGGTCGCGGGTGTCGAGGTGGTCCACGGCCGGGACGCCCTCGCTTTCGAGCCAGTCGGCGACGTCCTCGGTGAACTCCCGGGCGACCGCGGCGCGCGGGTGGACCCGGTCGGACTCGAACCGCTCCTCCCGGACGCCGTAGTTCCCGATGAGCGGGTACGAGAAGGTAAGGACCTGCTCCTCGTAGCTCGGGTCGGTGAGCGACTCCTCGTAGCCGGTGTAGGCGGTGGTGAACACGAGCTCGCCGCGGGTACGGCCGGGGGCGCGGCTGCGGGCCTCGACGACCCGTCCGTCCTCCAGCGCGACGTAGGCCTCCGTCATTACGAGATACGTACGCAGGACCCCCAAATAACGCTTGTGTTCGAAGAAACGTTACGAAATTCGTAATCGGTAAGTACGGGCGGGCTGAAGGTCGAGACCTCATGGACGAGCTGGACCGCCGGATCCTCACCATCCTCCGGCGGGACTCCCGGACGCCGTACACCGAGATCGCCGACCGCGTGGGCACGAGCGAGGGGACGGTCCGCAACCGGGTCGAGCGGCTCATCGACGAGGGGATCATCGAGCGGTTCACCGTCGCCACGCGGACGGGCAACGTCAAGGCCATGGTCGAGGTCGGGGTCGCGGTCGACGTCGACACCGGCGAGATCAGCGAGCGGATGGCCGACTGGACCGAGGTCGACTTCGTCTGGCAGGTCTCCGGGGAGAAGGACGTCGTGGTCGTCGCCGACACCGCCGACACCGGCACGCTCAACGAGATGATAACCCGCGCCCGCGAACTGGACGAGGTCGTCAGCACGAAGACGCGGCTCATCCTCGACGAGAAGCTCGGGTGACCGCCGACGGTCACGCCGGCGGGGCGACGACGGCACCCCGGCCGACCGCGAGAGCGAAGAGGCCTTAACGGCGCTCGCCGATTGCTTGGCCATGAGCACTGACGACGTCGACCCCGTGAGGTCGGGGGCGGGGACCGAGCACGAGAACGCGCTCCAGGACGTGGTCGCGGTCGACGCGAACGACGACCCCGAGGGCACCGTCAACCGTCTCGAGGCCCACACCGGCGAGGGGATCCGGCACCGCGCGTTCACCGTGCTGGTGTTCGACGGCGAGGACCGCGTCCTCCTCGCCCAGCGGGCGCCCTCCAAGCGGTTGTGGGACACCTACTGGGACGGGACCGTCGCCTCCCACCCGATCGAGGGCCAGAGTCAGACCGAGGCGACCCGCCAGCGGCTGGAGGAGGAACTCGGCATCACGCCCGACCAGTACAGCAACCTCCGCGTGACGGACAAGTTCGAGTACAAGCGGTACTACCTGAACGAGGGCATCGAGTGGGAGGTCTGTGCCGTCCTGCAATGCACCCTCGACGACGCCCATCTCGACCCCGACGAGGACGAGGTCGCCGGCCTCATGTGGGCGCCCTACGAGCGACTCCACGACAACCCCAAGTGGTACCGCCAGCTCCGCCTCTG
>CAZATR010000265.1:0-2212 GCA_964488035.1 uncultured Natronomonas sp. | reverse complement strand
TCCGACTGGGAGAGCCCCGCGGACTCGCGGGCCCGCCGGATACGGTCGTCGTAGTCGGCGGCGATCTCGTCCATCTCGTCGAACATGTCCCGCCGGGGTCGGGAGCGGCTCGAACGGCTCGCGGAGCCCGTCGAAGACCCGCTGGACCCGCCGGAGCGCCCGTCGGATGCGTCAGTAGAGTACTTGGTCTCCGTGGAGTCGGTCTCGCCGGTCGACACCTCGGTCCCGAAGTCCGAACACTCCGCGCAGACGGAGAGCTCCGCGCCCTCGATCTTGATGGTCTTCGGGGAAGGCGTCTCGGCGCCACACATCTCACACTGGACCATGGGGGCCGGTAGGCGACCGGCCCGCATAAATGGTGTGCTAGCTTTTCTCGGGGCGGCCGGATCGGTGACGGCGCCCTCACCGCAGCGCCCGTCGCGTCGACACGAACCGCTGGACCGCGGTGAGGTGTCCCACCACGGCGAACACCACGAGCAGCCACCCGACCGGCGTGAGGGCGACGACGACGCCGACGACGGGCTCGGCGACCGCCGCGAGTCCGATGAGGGCCAGCCGGTCGGCTCGCCCCAGGAGGCCGGCGTAGACGCGCTCCAACCCGACGGCCTCGGCCTGCGTCCCGAGGTACGAGGTGAGCAGGACGCCGGTCACGGCGGCGAACCCGAGGCCGTAGCGGCCGATGCCGGCGGCCAAGCCGGCGATGAGGGCCACGTCCGCGTACCGGTCGAGGACGTGATCGAGGACGTCGCCGCCGGGGGAGGCCGACCCCTGCGCGCGGGCCAGCCGGCCGTCGAGCAGGTCGAGCCACCCGCTGGCGAAGACGAGCGCCGCGCCCAGGAGGTACCAGTCGCCGGCGAGGTAGAAGGTCGCGCCGGCGGCGGCGGCGAGGAGGAACGCGATGACGCTGATCGCGTCGGGCGTGAGGCCGAGCCCGTCGGCGGCGCGGACGAAGGGCCCGAGGGCCCGGTCGGCCACCGGGCGGAACCGGTCCAGCGTCACGGCGAGTCCACCCGGTCCAAGTAGGAGAGGAACGAGACGGTGCCGGCGGCGGGTTCCCGCTCCCCGGCCAGGACGGCCTCGATCTCGGTCGCCACCGCGCCGGGGTCGCGGTCGGTCGTGTCGATCTCGTAGACGCGGTCCTCGCCGTGGCGCTCGACCGTCTCGGTCAGGACGAGGTCCAGCGCCTCCGCCTCGGCGTTCTCGGCCGCCTTGGCCGCGGGCTCGCCGCGCTCGGCCAGCCGGCGGGCGAGCACGTCCGGACGACACCGCAGGACGACGGCGCGGTCGACGTCGACGTGGTGGGCGAGGTGGGACTCAACGAGCACGTCCGTGCGGCCCGCGAACCAGTCGGCGACGGCGTCGAGGTCCGCGATCCAGCTGCCGCGGGCCTCGTCGGTGCCCGCCGTCAGGCCCGCCGACTCGATGACCTCGTTCAGGTGGACGACGTCCAGGTCCGTCTCGAGGCGCGTCGTCGCCGTCGTCTTCCCCGTGCCCGGCGTGCCGGTGACGGCGACCCTCACCGGTCGCCACCCCCGTTCTCGGCGTCGGGCGGCTCAGGCGAGCACATCGTTGAGTTCCCTCACGGCGCGCTTGGTCTCGTCCTCCGTGCCACAGGTGATCCGGACGCACTCAGGGAGGCCGAAGCTGGTGCAGTCGCGGACGATGACCCCCCGGCGCTGGAGGCGGTCCGTCACCGTCGCGGCGTCCCCGACCTCGACGAGGACGAAGTTCCCGTGGCTCTCCCACGTGTGGGCGTCCACGTGCTCGTACAGGTACTCCCGCGCCCACCGGGCGCCCTCGACGGTCCGCTCGACGTGCTCGTGGTCGTCGAGGGCGGCCATGCCGGCCCGGCACGACAGCTCCCCGACCGCGAACGGGGTGTTGACCCGGGCGTACGCGTCGGCCCAGGCCGCGGGGACGAGCGCGTAGCCGATCCGCAGGCCGGCGAGGCCGTAGGCCTTGGAGAAGGTCCGGAGGACGGCGACGTCGTCCCGGCCGTCGAGCAGAGCGGCCGCGCTCTCCCCGTCGGCGAACTCGGCGTACGCCTCGTCGACGACGACGAGGGCGTCCTCGCCGGTCCCGTCGGCGATGGCTTCGACGGCCTCGAGGGTGAACCGGCTCCCCGTCGGGTTGTGCGGGCTCGTGAGGTAGACCATCCGCTCGCCGCCGTAGTCCCGGAGGACGGTCTCGGCGGTCTGGGCGAAGTCCTCGT
>CAZATR010000264.1:0-2228 GCA_964488035.1 uncultured Natronomonas sp. | reverse complement strand
CCGTTCTTCCCGCAGGTCGTACACCGGAGGTTGTGGTTCGAGAGCACGAGGTCGAGGTTCACGTCGCGCGCCTCGCTCGCCCGCTCGGCGTCCGTCCGGATCGTCGCGCCGTCCTCGGCGGGGTGGCTGCACGCCGGGACCAGTCCCTCGGCCTCAGTCTCGACGACGCAGGTCCGGCACGTACTTCGGGGGCCGATGCCCTCCCGGCCGTAGTGACAGAGCGCGGGCACCTCGGCGGCCGTCCCGCCGGGCCTGGCCGCGTCGACGGCCTCGACGGCGTCGAGGAGGGTGGCGTCCGCCGGGAGGTCGACGTCGGTCCCGTCGACGGTAACCGTCGCCGCCGCCTCGCCGCCGACCGGCGGGTCCGTGGCGGTGCCAGGGGCGATGTCCTCGGTCAGCGGCGGGACGTCCGCCGTCTCGCGGTCGGAGCTCATCGGGCCACCTCCCTGGGGCCGGCCTCGGCGCGGTCGAAGCAGGCACCCGCGGGACACCGGCCGTCGGCGTGGGCGCGGAACTCGGCCTCGAAGGCGGCTATCGCCGTCCTGGTCGGGCGCGCCGCGCCGGGACCGAACCCGCAGACGCTGGTGGCGTCCATCACGCGCAGCAGTTCCTCGATGGCGGCCGGGTCGTAGTCGCCGTCGTACACGTCTCGCAGGAGTTCGGTCAACTGGGTCGTCCCCTCGCGACAGGGGACACAGCGGCCGCAGTTGGCGTCGGCCGCCCACCGGGCGCGCCGGCCGACGAACTCGACGACACAGCGGTCCTCGGCGAGGAGTTCGACCACGCCCTCGGTGCCCAGGTCGGCGTCGGCCAGGGCGTCCGGAGCCGCGGCGACGGCCAGCGACGACGTGAGCCCGCCGAAGCGGCCGCCGACGGCCGCGGCCTTGACCGCGCCCGTCGTCTCGACGGCGGCCAGCGCCGCGTCGAGCGTCGCCGTCGCCGCGAGTTCGACCGTCGCCGGCGTCTCGACGTCGCCCGCGACGGTCACGAGGCGGGTGGGCGCCGCCGTCTCGTGGTCGCCGTGGCGGTCGCTGTCGCTGTTTCCACGCCCCCGGCCGCCGTGGCGGTCACTGTCGCTGTTTCCACGCTCGCGGCCGCCGGCGCGGTGGCCGTTCTCGCGCTCGCCGGCGCGGACCTTGTCGGCGAGCGCCGTGAGCGTCCGCGCCGTGTGGACGAGCGCGGGGGACTCGTCGAGCGTGGGGACGTGCCCAGGGTGGCGCAGGCGGGCCTCGAGTCGGTGGTTGCCCTCGATGGCTTCCAGCGCCATCGTCGGTTCGGCCGCCCGGTAGACCGCAGGTCCGGCGACCACCTCGAACGACGCGTCGGGGTAGGCGTCGGCCGCCGCCCGCGCCCGTTCGAGCGCCGTCTCGTCGGCCTCGGAGGCGTAGACGACGACCCGGTCGGCGTCGACCGCGCGGGCGAGCAGTGCCGCGCCCTCCAGCGGGCCGAACGGGACGCCCTCCAGCAACAGCGCGTCGGCCGGGTTGCCGTGGGCGTTCACGACGACGGCCGCGTCGCCGTCCGCCCTGTTCCCGCTGGCCGCGTCACCCGCATCCGCTGCGAGTGCGCCCCCGTCCCGCACGTCGCGCCAGGTCGGCGCCACCGGTTCGTCGTGTCGCCAGTCGCCCCACCCGCGCCCGCGGAGGTCGGCGGCCGCGTCGAGCACGGTATCGGAGTCGGCGTCGACGAACCCGCCCGCGGCCGCGTGGTCGGCGGGTTCGGTCGGCCGGTGCCAGCCGCATCCCGCGAGCAACCGTCGGGTGCCGACGTCGAGTAGCGTGTCCGCGGGAACGGGGAACGTCGCGGCGTCGGGGTCGTGCTCGACGACGGCCGTCGGTGCCTCGTCGCCGGTGGATTCGGCGGCGACGCCACCGGCGGTGGGATCCGCTGCGAGGGCGGCGGCGACGTCGGCCGCGCGCTCGGGCGTGCACTGTCCGTAGAGGGCCGTCCGGCCGTCCGCAGTCGCGGTGACGAGCGGGTCCAGCGATCCGAGCCCCGTCGGTCCGACCCCGGCGACGGTCACGTCGGCGTCGCCGACGGCGTCCCGGGCGGCGTCCTCGACCGCCGGACGGCCGGCGGGGACGCGGACCACCGGCCGCCCCGTGAGACTGTCAGCCATGGTGTTCCCTCGACAGTCCGCGCGGACCATCATAATTCATCGGTATCGTTCGATTGGAAACCCCGGAATACCGGGGCCGGTCGGGCCGTCGTGGGCCGGGCCTGACGAC
>CAZATR010000263.1:0-2233 GCA_964488035.1 uncultured Natronomonas sp. | reverse complement strand
CCGTCAGGCCGCGAGGATATCCCGCTCAACAACCGCGAGCCCGCCGAGGGCTTTCGAGGTGGTAGCGGACGCAGTAGTGCAGTAACCGGATTCGCTCCATACGCACCCTATAACGTCCGGTCCGGCGATACGATTTCCGAACCCAACTACACCTAGTCGTCGGCGGGCGTCGCACGGCTCGTCAGCTCGACCTCGGGCGCGTCGACCTCGAGTTCGTCCAGCGCGACCTGGGCGGCGCGCTTGCCGGAGACGAGCATCGCGCCGAACGTCGGGCCCATCCGCGGGAGGCCGTAGGTGGTCGCCGTCGCCATGCCGGTGACGACGAGGCCGTCGTGGGCGACGCCGGTGTGCTCGACGACGGCGTCCTCGCTCTCCCCGACCCACATGGAGTCGTGGCCGGGCGAGTCGTGGCCGGGGGCGCCGTAGCTGTCGTCGCCGGTCTGGTCCATCCCGGTGTTGTGCTGTTCGGCGTGCTCGATGCCGGGCGCGTTCAGGACGCCGCGCTCCTGGAGCTTCGAGACGGCGACGGCGTCGTGGCCGGTCGCGTCGACGACGAGGTCGGCCTCGACGGCGATCGGGTCGACGCACGTGATCTCCCGCGGGAGCGAGTGGACCGGCGTCCAGTTCATCACGATGCCGCCGACGCGGTGGTCCTCGCGGATGACGATGTCGGTGAACTCCGTCATGTTCTGCATCTTCGCGCCGGCGTCGCAGGCGGCCTTGATGAGACCCGAACACGCCTCGGGGCCGTTGGCGACGTACAGCCCGTCGCTGTCCTGTGATTCCTTGAAGTCGACGTCCAGATCCTCGAGCACCGCCTGGGCGGGGTCCCGGACGGTGACCTTGTTCATCAGGAACCCGCCGAGCCAGAAGCCGCCGCCGAGGTAGTTGTTCTTCTCGACGACCATCGTCTGGACGCCGCGCTCCGAGAGCTCCTTGGCCGCCATCAGCCCGGAGGGGCCGCCGCCGACGACGATGACGTCCGAGTCCGAGAAGTCCATGAACTCCTCGGTCCACTCCTGGCCGATGGCGCGCGTGACCTCCGCCTCCCCGACCGACGAGAACTGATCGAAGTCGCTCATACCACCTGGTAGTATTCGGTGCGAATACTTGGCCGTTGTGGTCGGTCGGGCCGCGGTCCCGGGAGCGACCACCGGACTGCGATCCCGCCGGCCGGGTCCAGGCGGCCGCTGGCGACGGCCTTCGTAACAGTTAGGGCGGGACGCCGCGAACCCCATCCCATGAGCGAGAACGGCGACGAGGACGCCGAGGACGAACCGGCCGTGGAACTCGGCGACGGCGAACCCGTCGAGGGCGCGCCCGTCGCGCGGGTGGCCTCGCGGCTCCACTACGCCATCGAGAAGAGCGAGGTGGTCCGCCGCGAGGGCGACACCACCATCCGGACGCCCGACGGCCCCCGCGAGCTCGCTGCTGTCCTCGAGGAGAGCGACGAGGTGTACTTCGACACCCGCCGGTCGTTCCTGGACGCCGTCGAGGCCGTCGTCGGCACCGGTCCCGTGCCGACGGCCGAGGAGTAATCGCGACCGCCCCATCGCGACCGGCTCCCGACCCGACCGGCCCGGGTGGGAACGCTTTTGGCCGCTGCTCCCGCATCCCGAGCCATGACGCTCGCGTTCGACCCCTCGGAGCTTGACCCGGACGACATCGGCGAGGAGCGGACCACCCTCGAGATGGGCCACGAGGAGGCCATCGAGCACGTCCGCGAGGTCGCCGAAGCGACCGGATTCGGCGTCCCGGTGGAGTTCTCGCCGTCGGAGTTGCTCAACGAGAAGGTCGACGCCGACCGGGACCCCTACTACGTCCTCGGCGCCTGCAACCCGGTGATGGCCGACCGGGCGCTCGACGAGACGCTCAAGCAGGGCGCGCTGTTCCCGTGTAACTTCGTCATCTGGCAGGAGCAGCCCGGCGTCCAGCGGGTCTACCACGTCTCCATCATGAAGATCGGCCGCCTCGTCGGTATCGCACCCGACACCGATGCCTGGCAGGACATCGTCGACGACACCGGCGAGCTGGTCGACGAGTTCTTCGAACGGGTGTAGCGAACCGCAGCGTTACCCTGGCTACCATCTCGGCGCGAGTTTAGAGAAGCATTCGTCCCGCCATCCGTCCGCTCGATTCGTGCCGACGTGGCTGGCAGAACGTGCGTTCGTATGGAGCGATCCGCTATTGTTCGATTTCTACACCGCAACCGCCTGGAAAGCCCTCGGCGGGC
>CAZATR010000262.1:0-2347 GCA_964488035.1 uncultured Natronomonas sp. | reverse complement strand
GACATGTTGAACCTCCACCGGGTCAACCACTGCGCGCTCGTCCCCGACGGCGACACCTACCGGGGGATGATCACGAAGGTCAACGACGTCGTGGCCTTCGGGGAGCCGAGCGCGGACGTCCTGGCGACGCTGCTGCGCCGGCGAGCCGAGCCCGCCGAGGGCGACGACGACGTCGACGACGACTGGGTGGCCGAGCACACCGACTACGACGACGTCGACGACCTGGCGCGGGCGCTCCTGGCGGACGAGACGACACTCCGCGATGTCGGCCTGTCGCCGGTCCTCCGGCTCCACCCGCCGCGTGGTGGCCACGACGGGATCAAACAGCCCGTCGCGACGGGCGGCGAGCTCGGTCGTCACTCGACCGAGGAGATCGACGCGCTCCTGGAGGCGATGCGATGACCTCGAAGAAGAACCGCCAGCGCGGGTCGCGGACCCACGGGGGCGGCACGCACAAGAACCGCCGCGGCGCGGGCAACCGCGGCGGCCGCGGCAACGCCGGCCGATCGAAGCACCAGATGCACGGCCAGCCGCCCCTCGGCAAGCACGGCTTCACGCGGCCGCCGGAGGTCCAGCGAGAGGTCGCCGAGATCGACGTCCGGACCATCGACGAGCAGGTCGCGCTGTGGGCGGCAGAGGGGATCGCCGAGGAGACCGAGTTCGGCTACCGCGTCGACGCGCGCGACGTCGTCGAGGACGCCGACGAGGCGGACGTGGTGAAGGTCCTCGGCAACGGCCAGGTCCGGAACCAGCTCGAGGTCGTCGCTGACGCCTTTTCCGCCAGCGCCGTCGAGGGCATCGAGGGCGAGGGCGGCGACGCCGTCCTCACCGAGCGAGGCGAGGAGCTGGCAGCGGAGGCGGAAGCCGACGAGGAATCCGAAGAGGTAAGCGGGTCGGACGAAGAGGCCTGAGTCGATGAGTTGGAAGCGGACCGCCGAACCGCTGCTCACGCGGATGCCGACCGTCAAGCGGCCGGAGGGACACGTCCCGTTCCGACGGAAGCTGACGTGGACGGCCGGCGTCCTCGTGTTGTACTTCTTCCTGACCAACGTGACCCTCTTCGGCCTCGGCGGCGGTGCCCAGGACGTCTTCGGGCAGTTCCGCTCCATCCTGGCCGGTGCCCAGGGGTCGGTGATGCAGCTCGGCATCGGGCCGATCGTCACGGCGAGCATCGTGCTCCAGCTGCTCGGCGGGGCCGACCTGCTGGGCCTCGACACGAACGAGCCCCGCGACCAGGTGCTCTATCAGGGACTCCAGAAGCTGCTGGTCGTGGTGATGGTCTGCCTGACCGGGCTGCCGATGGTGTTCGCGGGTGGGTTCCTCCCCCCGAACGAGGCGCTCGGCGCCAGCCTCGGCATCGGGGCGACCGGCGTCCGGTGGCTCATCTTCGCCCAGATCGCGGTCGGCGGGATCATGATCCTCTACATGGACGAGATCGTGAGCAAGTGGGGCGTCGGCTCCGGGGTCGGGCTGTTCATCATCGCCGGCGTGAGCCAGCGGCTCATCGGCGGGTTCATCGCCCCCGGGGGGCCACAGCGCGAAGCCGGGCTCATCCCGACGTGGTTCGCCATGCTCACGGGCCAGGAGCCGGTCCCGCCGCTGTTCAGCGGCGGGTTCGAGACGCTGCTCTTCGGCCAGGGCGAGGTCCTCGCGCTGTTCACGACGGTCCTCATCTTCGCGATCGTCGTCTACGCCGAGTCCGTGCGGGTCGAGATCCCGCTCTCTCACGCCCGGGTGAAGGGCGCCCGCGGGCGCTTCCCGGTGAAGCTCATCTACGCGAGCGTCCTGCCGATGATCCTCGTCCGCGCGCTGCAGGCGAACATCCAGTTCCTGGGTCAGATCCTCAACTCCCAGCTCCAGACGATGCCCGAGTGGCTCGGCGTGTACTCGAACGGCCAACCGATCGCCGGCCTGTTCTACTACATGAACCCGATCCAGCGGCCGGAGGACTGGATGTGGTTCATCACGAGCCCCGCCGGGAACCCGGAGGTCTGGCAGATCCTCCTGCGGGTCGGCGTCGACCTCACCTTCATGGTGATCGGCGGCGCCATCTTCGCCATCTTCTGGGTCGAGACGACCGACATGGGCCCGGAGGCCACCGCCCAGCAGATCCAGAACTCCGGGATGCAGATCCCCGGGTTCCGGCGGAACCCCGGGGTCATCGAGAAGGTCATGGAGCGGTACATCCCGGCGGTGACGGTCATCGGCGGGGCGCTCGTCGGGCTGTTAGCGGTCGCCGCGAACATGCTCGGCACCGTCGGCGGCGTCACCGGGACCGGGCTCCTGCTGACGGTCTCCATCACCTACAAGCTCTACGAGGAGATCGCCGAGGAGCAGCTGATGGAGA
>CAZATR010000261.1:0-2370 GCA_964488035.1 uncultured Natronomonas sp. | reverse complement strand
GGCCGCGGTCGCTGCCGTGGCCGACCGGGTCCGAGACCACGAGGGCGTCGACGTCACTGGTCGCCTCGAGCACCTCGCAGACAGACCAGAGCCACGGCGGCCGGTAGCCGCCGTCGTGGTACAGTTCCTCGACCATCGTGTGCCGCTGGACGTTGCAGGGGTTCATCGAGACGGTGTGACAGCCCTCGACGGCGGCACACCGCCGGATGGAGCGCTCCATGTCCGCGACGGCGTCGGGTTCCGCGAGGAACGGCGGCTTCATGAGGAGGTAGGCCTTGATGCCCGCGCCGTCCACCATTCGAGCCTCGGCACAGGCGGCCTCGAACTCGTCGAAGTCGAAGTACTTGTTGACGGCGTCGTGGCGGACGCGGTCCGTGGCCGTCTCGAGGCCCACCGCGACGTCCGTCGCGAGACCGCGGTCGGTGAAGTCCCGAATCTTGTCGCGGTCGACGAAGTCCGGGAGCGATTCGACGACCATCCGGTCGCGATCGGCGAACGTTTCCCCGATGGCCTCCCGGGTCTCGGCGGGGATCTCCCGCTCGTCGAGGAACGAGCCGGAGGTGTAGATCTTGACCAGGCCGGCCCGCTCGTCGGTCGCCGCCGGGTCGTCCCCGAGGTGTTCACGCTCGTGTTCGAGGCAGGCCTCGATTTGGGTCATCAGGTCCGCGTGGCTGACCGACCCGCCGTCGACGCTCTCGGCGACGTAACCGCACATCGTGCAGCCGCCGGCGCGGGCCCACCGGCAGCCGCCGGTGTTCAGGATGATGGTCAGCGAATCCTTGACGCCGTCGGGGGTGTTGTCCTCGTCGAGCCACACCCGGGTGGGTTCGGTGGGGTCGTAGGACCGGTCGTTGCGGCTCCGGACCTCGCGCATCACCTCGTTGTGGGCGTCCATGCCCCGCCCCTGCTCGTAGTCCTCTGGCGTCGGCTGGCTCATTGGGGTGGCTATCCGGCGCGGGGCTAAATGGATGTCGTCCCGTCGCCGGTGCCGTGGGCGCCGACCATCGGCGCCACCGCTCGCCAGACAGCCGCGCCGAGCGCCGCGCCGAGTCCATTGACGAGGACGTCCAGGGTGCTGGCGGTCCGGTACGGTATCGGTGCCTGCACGAGTTCGACGCCGACGCCGAAGAGCACCGCGCCGGCGGCTGCAACGGCGAGGGCGCGACGGTCCACGCCCAGCAGGGCGTACCCGATCGCGCCGGCCAATCCGGCGTAGGCGACGAGGTGGAGGTACAGCGAGAGTCCGATGCCGAAAACCGTCGGCTGCGGGCCCGAGCCCGTGTCCAGGACCGACGCGACGAGGATGAGTCCCGCACACGCCAGGACGCCGGCCCACCGGACCGGATGCGGGGCGACGGGGAGACCTCGGGACACGACGGACGATCCCGGCGACCGGCCTTCAAGACACCGGACGCACCACGTACCGGAAGGCCGACGGTGTCCGATCGCGGGGCCCCGCCGACGCTCCCGCGCCGACGCTCGTTGCGACCCCCGGACGTAACCGGTTCCGGTTATACCACCCCGGCAAGAATTACGAGGTTTGCGACCTGCTAGCTAGATGTACGTTACCATGACCGATCTAGGCGGATTCCACGACCACGTCGCTCGCGTCGATCTCTCCGACGGGAGCGTCGACTACGAGGGCGTCGACCAGGACGACGCGGAGAAGTACATCGGCGCCCGTGGCCTCGGGGTCAAGTACGTCTTCGACCAGGGGCCGGACGTCGACCCGATGGGGCCCGACAACCTGCTGGCGTTCATGAACGGGCCGCTGACCGGCACGCAGGTGACGATGAGCGGTCGGATCGCCATCTGCACGAAATCGCCGCTGACCGGCACCGTCACGGACAGCCACCACGGCGGCTGGTCCGGCGCGCGCCTCAAATGGGCCGGCTTCGACGGCCTGCTGTTCGAGGGCAAAGCCGAGGACCCGGTGTACGCCTACGTCGAGGACGGCGAGGTCGAACTCCGGGACGCCTCCCACGTGTGGGGCTGGGGCGTCCACGACACGATGGCGGAGCTCGAAGAGGAGGTCGACGGCGAGTACGGCAAGAACCTCTCGACGATGGCGATCGGGCAGGCGGGCGAGAACGGCGTGAAGTTCGGCTGCATCATCAACGAGGACGACCGGGCGTCGGGCCGCGGCGGCACCGGCTGCGTGATGGGCTCGAAGAACCTCAAGGCGGTCGTCGTCAAGTCGACGACGGACATGCAGAAACCCGCCGACCCGGAGACGTTCAAGCAGGGTCACCAGCAGGCCATGGAGGTCATCCAGGAGTCCGAGGTCACGGGGCCGAACGAGGGCGGGCTCTCGCTGTACGGGACGAACGTCCTGATGAACGCGACCGAGGAGATGTCCGGGCTCCCGGC
>CAZATR010000260.1:0-2376 GCA_964488035.1 uncultured Natronomonas sp. | reverse complement strand
GGAGAGGGCCGGTCAGCCCACGAACTCCCGCCAGTGGTGGACGCCCCAGTACACCAGCCCGGTACACAGGAACCCGGCGGCGACGAAGTACAGGAGCAGCTGGGACGCGACGATGTCACCCGGGCTGGAGGCGGCGTAGACCAGCCCCTCGACGTCCAGCGCGAACAGCAGGCCGACGCTGAACGAGAGGACGGCCGCCGTCAGCAGGATCTGGTCGCCCTCGGCGAGGTGGCGCTCGAGCGCGATGAGCAGCGCGGTGAACGCGACGGTGAACGCGACCACGTAGTACGGGACGCGTCCCCGGAGGCCGGCCGATTCGCCGGTGAGCAGGGCCAGCAACCCCACGAACGCGACAGTCACGACCAGCGTCGACGAGACTACGAGGCCAGTCCCCTTCGCGACGGCGTCGCGGTCGACCATGGTTCCGTCTACTCCCGTCTCGGCCTCACACTAAAGTCATTACCGTCCCGAGCGCGGTCAGCACGACGATCAGGACGAGGATGACGAGGTACTTCCGGTCCCCCTCGACGGCGCTCGCCGCCCCGGTCCGGACCCGGGACCCGAGCGCTGCGGTCCGCGTCCACACCCGCCGGGCGAATCGGCGGAGCGTCGCCGCCGTCACCGCGATGGCCACCCGGACGACGTAGACGAGCATGTGCGTGAACTCCACGGCGGAGGCGAGGGGCTCTTCCTCGGGGGGGTCCTCCGGACCGGTCGGTTCGATCTCGGCCACCGGGTCCCGGGACGTGTCCCCCGACGCGGTCTGCGTGCCGAACACGTCGTAGTCCGACGCCCGCGAGCGCGACCGGGGCCGCGCCGAGTCGTCCGTCGCCTCCGTGCGGGGCGCGTCCCTGCCGGCCGTGTCCGTGCTTGCCGTGTCGGTGTTGGCCGTGTCCGTGCTTGCCGCGTCTGTGTTGGCCGACGCCGTCCCCGTCGCGTCGCTCGTCACGTCCGTCAGCAGCGAACTCGAGCCCGACCCGTCGGGGTCGCCCGTCGACGCCGCCGACGCGCCAGTCGAGTCCGCCGCGGACGTCGCCGTGTCGGGGTCGGTTTCGTCCGTCCCGGTGGCTGCATCGCTCTCGTCCGCATCCGCGTCCGCGTCCGCATCGGCATCCGCCGCCGCGCTGGCGTCGGCGTCGTCCGAACCCGCGTCGGCGTCGCCCGGACCCGCCGCGCCCGCTCCCGGGTCGGTCGCCGCGCCCGCCGAGTCGTCGGTCCGGTCGCGCGACGCGACGTCGAACCGCTGGAGGACAGCGGCGTCGATCGGTCTGAGCGGCGGCGGGTCGGGCGTCTCCATCCCCGGCGTGGCACCGGCGTCGTAGGACTCCTTCATCTTGAACGTGAGGCGCTGGACCCCCGACTCCCAGTCGGCCATGAGAAACGCCTCGCCGGGCTCGAAGTCCTGAACCGCCTCGGCCTCCTCGTCGCCGAGGATCCGGCCGACGACGTCGGTGTCGTTCTGCCAGGTGAGCTTGTGCCAGACGAGCCAGTCACACTGGGTGATGAAGTCCTTGTCGACGGCGGCCGGGCGCTGGGAGACGCCGACGATGCCGAGGCCGTGCTTGCGGCCGCGCTTGGCGATCTGGATCATGACCTCGCCGACGTCGCCGAGGCCGCCCTGTTCCGGGATGTACTCGTGGACCTCCTCGGCGACCAGGAGGAACGGCTTGCGGCGCTGTTTCTCCTCGCGGAACAGGTGCGTCAGCACCGCCTCGATGAGTTCCTCGGACTCCTCGGCCCGCAGGAAGCCCGAGACGTCAAGGATGACGGGCTGGCCGTCGAGCGCGACGTCGACGATGGTCGCCGCGTTCGAGGCGTCGACCTGGACGTCACACCGCTCGCTGGCGCCCGCGTGGAGCACCTTGTACAGCTCCTTCAGCCCCCAGTACTCGCCGTCGGTGTCGATGATCAGGAACGGGTAGCCGTGGTACAGCAGCCCCTCGAGGATGACGTTCGTCGAGACGGACTTGCCGGAGCCGGACTTGCCGGTGATGAACCCCCGGCCGGTCAGCACGTCCAGGACCGGCAGGCGCTTCCCGTCTCGCGAGATGATGATGTCGTCCGTCTCGGCGCTCATCGCATGGCCGGGGATTTGCGCTCCTCTGACAAACCTTTTCTCCCCGACGGACGCCGGAATCCGCCGATCGAGGCGGCTCGTCGGGTCCCAAACGGCATCGGTCGCCGCGACGTGTCAGATCCGGATGGGTTCTCACGCCGGTGACGCTGCTGCTCTCCGGGACACGAGGGCGGCCAGTGGGACCGGTGGTGTATAGTTTAGCCGGAAGTGTCGAAACTGCTGCCGTAAACGGCTGAAAGCACCGGCCCGCTCCGGGAGCCCGGACGACGGAAGCACCGCAACCCGGAGGGTGAGGAGCG
>CAZATR010000259.1:0-2391 GCA_964488035.1 uncultured Natronomonas sp. | reverse complement strand
ACGGGCTCTCTGTCTCGTCGATCGGGATCGGGACGTACCTGGGCGATCCGACGGACGGCGTCGACGATCGCTACCGCGAGGCGTTGGTGGCCGGCCTCGAGCGCGGCGTCAACGTGATCGACACGGCGATCAACTACCGACACCAGCGGAGCGAACGGGTAGTCCGCGAGGCGATCGACGAGGCGGACGTCGACCGGGACGCCGCCTTCGTCGCCACCAAGGGGGGATTCCTACCCTTCGACGGTGAACGCCCGACGGACCCGGGTGAGTACCTCAGAGAGACCTACATCGATCCCGGGCTCGTCGACCCCGACGACCTCGCCCGTGGCGTCCACTGCCTGGCGCCGGACTACCTCGACGATCAGCTCGACCGGTCGCTGTCGAACCTCGGCGTGGAGACGGTCGACTGCTACTACGTACACAACCCGGAGACCCAGCTGGCCGTTCGAGACGAGGAGGCAGTCTACGATCAGCTCGAAGCCGCCTTCCAGCGACTCGAGGAGCGGGCGGCCGCGGGCGACCTCCGGAGCTACGGGGTCGCCACCTGGCAGGCGTTCCGCGTCCCGCCGGGGGACGACCAGTACCTCTCCCTCCCCGAGGTTCTGGCCCGGTCGGAATCGGCAGCCGACGCGGCAGGGAACGACGAACCGGCCTTCCGCGCCGTCCAGCTCCCCTTCAACGTGGTGATGGCTGACGCCTTCACGGAGGCAGTCCACGACGTCGGGGACGGGGTTCGGAGCGCCCTCACGTTCGCGCAGGAGGCGGGATTGTCGGTGTTCACGAGCGCCAGCCTCGCCCAGGGCGAGCTCGCCCGACCTGACGCGATCCCCCAGACAGTGGCGGAACGGCTGCCTGGTGACACCCCGGCACAGCGGGCGATAAACTTCGCCAGGAGTGCGCCCGGTGTGACCTGTTCACTCGTCGGGGCTAGCTCGCCCGAGCACGTCGACGAGAACGTGTCCGCCGGCGAGTTCGACGCCATGGGCGCCGACGCCTTCGACGCTACGTTCGAGTGAACCGGTCGGGGTCCGTCCTCGAGGTTCCGGATCCGCTTCGAAAGATTTGACGGCCGTTGCCGGGTAGTCCGGCTCGTGTCCAGGAGGTCACTCTTCGGTTCGCTCCTCGCCCTGGTGTTCCTCGTGAACCTCTCGCGGTTCGTCTTCGCGCCGCTGGTCGAGCCGATGATGTCGACCTTCGAGGTCGGCCCGGGCGTCGCCGGGTTCGTGGCCACGCTCGCGTGGTTGGGGAGCGCGCTACCCCGCATCCCGGTCGGGTACGTCCTGACGCGAGTCGGTCGCCGGCACGTCATCGCCGCCTCAGGGGTGGCGCTCGTGGTCGCGACGTCGGTCGCGTCGGTCGCGCCGACCATCGGGTTGATCGGCGTCGCGGCGGTGCTCATGGGGTTGACGAGCGGCGCGTACTTCGTCGCGGGCAACCCGCTGGTGAGCGAACTCTACCCGGATCGGATCGGCCGAGCCATCGGCGTCCACGGCGTCTCGACGGGGCTCGCGACGGTCGCGGCAGCCCCGCTCGTGGGCCTCGCGCTCGCCTTCGGCGGGTTCCGGCTCTCCTTCGTCATGATCGGGGGCGCCGCCGTCGCCGCGACGGCCTGGTTCGCCGCGGCCGCACGCCGGACCGACCTGCCCGTGGCCGGGGCTGCCGACCGTGACCTGATAGCCGCCGCCAGGGCGCAGTGGCCGCCGGTCCTGCTCGCCGTCGTGATCGTCGGTACGGCCGGGTTCGTCTGGAACGGGGTGATCAACTTCTACGTCACCTACCTCGAGGTCGGCCGGGGGGTCCCCGAGTCGACGGGGCGTGACTTCCTCACGCTCCTGTTCGCCGCCGGCGTCCCGGCGTTCTGGATCGCGGGGTGGCTCGCGGACCGGATCGCCTACGTCCCGCTCCTGCTCGCAACAGTGGGCGGTTTCGCCGGGAGCCTGTTCGCGCTGACGGTCGCGAACGGCCCGCTGGCCGTCGCCGTCGCGAGCGTGGCCGTCGGCTTCACCCTCACCGGCCTGTTCCCGGCGGTGGACACGTTCCTCCTGGACAGCCTCCCGGACGAACACCGGGCCAGCGCCTATTCGGTCTACAGCGGGACGATGATGCCGATCCAGGCCCTGGGCAGCGCGTTCGTGGGATCACTCGCCGCCGCCGGTCTGGCCTACGGGGACGTGTTCCGGTGGCTGGCCGTCGGGCTGGCCGGTCTGGTCGCGATGCTGGTCGGGCTCCACGTTTCCGGGCGAGTACCGACCGGCCGGTCGGCGTCGTGACAGCCGGCGCCGTTGGCGGTCGTCCGGACCCGGGCTCGCCGAGAACGCCGGGTTTTTGCCAGCCAGCGTGAAACGGCACCCAGATGGAGTACGTCCAGGAACGGATCGCCACGCTCCACGA
>CAZATR010000258.1:0-2398 GCA_964488035.1 uncultured Natronomonas sp. | reverse complement strand
CGACGGCTACGTGCTGAACGGCTCGAAGACCTGGATCACGAACGCGCCGATCGCCGACGTCGCGCTGGTGTGGGCGAAGGACCGCTCGGACGACGACACCGTCCGTGGCTTCCTCGTCGAGACCGACAGTGCGGGCGTGACGACGAACCCGATCGAGGAGAAGCTCTCGCTGCGGGCCTCGATCACCGGCGAGGTCCACCTGGACGACGTCCGCGTGCCGGAATCGGCGGTGCTGCACGGCGTCGAGGGCATGAAGGGCCCGCTGTCGTGTCTCACGCAGGCCCGGTTCGGGATCGCCTGGGGCGCGGTCGGGGCCGCCCGGGACTGCTTCGAGACCGCCCGCCGGTACGCGACCGACCGCGAGCAGTTCGGCGGGCCGATCGGACGGTTCCAGCTCCAGCAGGAGAAGCTCGCCGAGATGGCGACCCGGATCACGCTCGCCCAGCTGCTCGCCTACCGCCTCACCGACCTGAAACAGCGGGGCGACATGCGGCCCCAGCACGTCTCGATGGCCAAGCGGAACAACGTCCGGATGGCCCGCGACCAGTCCCGGGTCGCCCGCGAGATCCTCGGCGGCAACGGCATCACCGCCGACTACTCCCCGATGCGGCACATGACGAACATGGAGACCGTCTACACCTACGAGGGCACCCACGACATCCACACACTCATCCTCGGCGAGGACCTCACCGGCCTCAAGGCGTACACCTAATCCAGCGCGTCGAACACTTTTTCGGCCCACCGGACGGCGAACGCCGAACCGTGCGTGCGGTAGGCGTCGGTGTCCAGCGCCGAGAACGGCGTCGGGAGCTCGAGGCCGTGTTTGACCGCGCTGCAGGCCAGTTCCGCGGCCTCGGGGAACGCCGTCTCGCTGCTTGCGACGGCCTCGGAGAGGCCGCGGAGCCGCGGGTCGAGCCGCTCGCCGGCGTCGACCCACTCGGCGTGAAGCTCCGGTAGCTCGTCTGCCCAGTCCTGGAAGACCGGCCGCGTGTGCAGCCCGGTGTAGGCGGTCCACAGGGCGACCGCGACCTGGTAGGTGTCGGTCGGCCCGAGCGGGACCGCGGCGTCCAGGACCGGGTAGTCCGCCCGGAGGAACGCGAGGCTCGTCTCGGGGACCCCGGTGCCGACCGCGACGAGCGCCTCCGCGATGAGGAACGAGACGAAGCCGTCCGGCGACCCCGACAGTCGGGGTTTGACGAACACCGTCGCGGGGTCGGTCTGTCGGGTCCAGGTGACGCCGCCGTGGCCGGCCGCGCCCACGGTGAACCGGTCGCTGGCCAGCCGGTGGAGCGCCCCGGGCGCGTCGTCCGGCACCCAGGCGGGGTCGTAGTCGATCGGGTCGACGCCGTCGACGACGGCGAGCAGGCTCTCGGCGACGGCGGGCGGCAGCGTCCCGAAGTCGTCCCGGCAGTCGAACACGATGGCGTCCGGCGCGTGCGCGTCGCGGACGGCCGCCAGCTCGCCCTCGAGCGCGCGTCGCTGGAACATCTACAGGACGACGGCGCCCAACAGCAGGAGACCGCCGAGGAGCGAGACGCCGAGGGTGCCGACGACGATTGTGGTGGCCCGGCTCATGTACCGCCGTTCGGCGGGCAGGGTTGTAAACCTGGCAGTTCCGGGCGCGGACTTTTGGCCGTGCGGGTCGGGACGCCCGTATGGACCGACACCACGTCGCGACAGGGACGGAGTGGGAACCGCGGGTCGGCTACTCGCGGGCCGTCCGCGTCGGCGACCGCATCCTCGTCTCCGGGACCACCGCCACCGACGACGGCGACCCGGTGGCGCCGGGCGACCCGGAAGCCCAGACCCGGCACGCGCTCGAGACCGTCGTCGGGGCCATCGAAGCGGCCGGCGGCGAGCGCGAGCACGTCGTCCGCACCCGGATGTGCGTCACCGACGCCGACGACTGGGAGAGGGTCGGCGAGGTCCACGGCGAGTTCTTCGGGGACGTCCGTCCGGCCTCGAGCATGGTCGAGGTCTCGAGACTCATCGGATCGGAGTACGTCGTGGAAATCGAAGCGGAGGCCGTCGTGCCGGACGACGATCGACGTGATACCCATCGGTAGACGGTGTACCGGCACGGCAGAAGTGGCCGCTCGTTACGAGCCGTCGAAGCGCGCCTGGACGAACGGCTGGGCGTCCTCGACCTCGCCGACCCGGCTGTCGGAGAGGAGGACGGCCTCGGTCTCGTCGAGCGGAACCGAGAGGCTGATCTCCTTGGTGCGGCCGTAGCGGCCCTTCGAGACGACGACGGCGTTGACGATGCCGAGCATGTCGAGCTCGCTGATGAGGTCGGTGACGCGGCGCTGGGTGAGGACGTCGGCGTCGATCTCCTGGCAGAGCCGCTTGTAGATGTTGAACACCTCGCCGGTGTTGATGTTGTGGACGCCGTTCTTCT
>CAZATR010000257.1:0-2419 GCA_964488035.1 uncultured Natronomonas sp. | reverse complement strand
CCGCCGAGTTCCTCGAACCCGACCTCCTCGCCGGTGACGGTCTCGATGACGTCGGGGCCGGTGATGAACATGTGGCTGGTGTCCTCCACCATGAAGATGAAGTCCGTGATCGCGGGCGAGTAGACGGCGCCACCGGCGCAGGGGCCCATGATCGCCGATATCTGGGGGACGACACCCGACGCTTTCTGGTTGCGGTGGAAGATGTCGGCGTACCCGGCCAGCGAGTCGATGCCCTCCTGGATGCGGGCGCCCGCCGAATCGTTCAGCCCGACGATCGGCGCCCCGGTCTCGATGGCCCGATCCATCACCTTGCAGACCTTCTCGGCGAAGGCCTCGCCGAGACTGCCGCCGAAGACGGTGAAGTCGTGGGCGAACACGAACACCTGCCGACCGTCGACCTCGCCGTACCCCGTGACGACGCCGTCGCCGTAGGGCTGCCGCTCGGCCATGTCGAAGTTCGTCGACCGGTGGGTCTTCAGCTGGTCGAACTCCCGGAAGGTGCCGTCGTCGAGGAAGTACTCGATGCGCTCGCGCGCGGTCATCTTGCCCTTCTCGTGCTGGGCCGCGATGCGCTCCTCGCCCCCGCCCAGCTCGGCCTCCCGTTTCAGCTCCCGGAGCTCCTCGATGTCGTCGTCCATCGTCATGCCGTCTCACGTCCCGCTGCGTGCATTGGCGATGGCAACGACGGGCATCAGGAAAAGGGTTTTCGAGTCGGCTACAGCGGCGCGCCGGTGAGCTCGAATACGCTCAACGCCAGGGACCCGAGGACGGCGACGAGGACGACCGTCCGGAGCGTCCACAGCCACACCGTCGCCAGCGTCTCGCCGCCGGACGTGCCGAGCCGGATCTCCTCGAGGGCCTCGTCGGCCATCACCCAGCCGACGAAGAGGACGACGAGCAGCACCGTCATTGGGAGCAGGAGGTTCACCGCCACGGTGTCGAACCAGGTCAGCCACGCGGTGTTCCACGCCGACGGGAGGCCGGCGACGAACAGGACCACACCGATCCCGATGGCGACCTGGGGCCGTTCGTACCGGTGGTTGTCGACGACGTAAGCGGTCACGACCTCGAGCAAGCTGATGGCCGACGACAGGGCGGCGATGAGGACGGTGCCGAAGAAGACGACGCCGAGGATCCTGCCGAGCGGGAGCTGGGAGAGCGCCTCGGCGACCGAGATGAACACCGCGCCCGGGCCGACGCGTTCCGCCCCGACGCCCTGGGCGAACAGGAACGGGAAGACGACGAACCCCGCCAGCACGCCGATGAACGTGTTGAACACCGCGATCGCGCCGCCGTCGATACCGAGGTTGTCGTCGTCACCGACGTAGGAGGCGTACGTGATCATCACCGAGAACCCGAGCGACAGCGAGAACAGCGCCTGCCCCACGGCGGCGGGGATTACGGTGGCGTAGTCGGCGACGATGGTCGAGACGTCCGGGGTCAGGTAGAACCGGTACCCCTCCGTGGCGCCATCCAGCGTCGTCGCGTACAGCGCCAGGCCCAGCATGAGCACGACGATCGCCGGCACCATGACCTTCGTCGCGACCTCGATGCCGTCCTCGACGCCGGCGGCGACGATGGCGACCGTCACGGCCATGAACACGAAGTGCAGCGCGACGGCGTCCGGGCCGGCCGCGATCATCTCGAAGTACGCGGCAGGTCCGGGGTCACCGAAGTACGCCCCGGTCGCGCTGCCGTAGACGTACCGGATGACCCAGCCGCCGACGACGCTGTAGTACGCCATGGTCCAGACGCCGGCGAGGACGCCGAGTCCACCGACGGCGGTCCAGGCCGGCCGGTCCAGCCTGTCGAACGCTTCGATGGCGTTGATGTTCGACCGGCGGCCGATGACGAACTCCGCGAGGAGCGCCGGGATCCCGACGAGGACGACCGCCACGAGGTAGACGACGAGGAACGCGGCCCCGCCGTACTCGGCGGTCTGGAACGGGAACCGCCAGATGTTCCCGAGACCGACCGCGCTCCCGATCGATGCGAGGATGAAGCCGAGCCGCGTGGCCCAGGTCTCCCTGTCGGACATATCGTAACTATCCGACAGGACCGACGGAAAAATTTACCGGACGCCCCCTTCGTCACGCCGACGGTCCGCGCGCCCGCCCGGTCGAGCGCGGCGGCGCGAGGTCAGGCCTCGCCGTAGACCGGCACCGCGGCGCCGCTCGTCACGCCCGCGGCGTCGCTGCAGAGGAACATGACGACGTCGGCGATGTCTCCGGGGTCGACCCACTCGTCGTGGTCGGCGTCCGGCATCATCTCGCGGTTCATCGGCGTGTCGATGACGCTCGGCATGATGGCGTTGGCCCGCACCAGCCCCCGGTTCTCCTCGGCGATGGTCTCGGTCAGCAGCCGGACGCCGGCCTTCGAGGCGCGGTAGGGGCCGTCGCCCTCCCCGCCCTCGAGCGAC
>CAZATR010000256.1:0-2424 GCA_964488035.1 uncultured Natronomonas sp. | reverse complement strand
CCGACGGCTTGGTGCCGATCGCCCAGGGCTCGGACGCCGGCGGCTCCATCCGGACTCCCGCGTCCTGTTGTGGCGTCTTCGGCCTGAAACCGTCCTTCGGCCGGGTACCGGCAGCGGACCGCCCCAACGGCTTCGCCCACCACACACCGTTCATCCACCTCGGGCCGCTCGCCCGCACCGTCGAGGACGCGGCGCTCGCGCTCGACGTGATGGCCGGTCCGCATCCCGATGACCCGTTCTCGCTGCCGTCACCCGAGCCCTCCTACGTCGGGTCGATTCACGCGGGCATCGAGGACTGCCGCGTCGCCTACAGCCCCGACCTCGGGACGTATCCCGTCTCGAGCGAAGTGCGATCGGTCATCGACGACGCCGTTCCCGCGTTCGCGGACGCCGGCGCGACCGTCGAGCGGGCCGACCCGGCCCTCGGGCTCGACAACGACCAGATCCTCGAGGCCTTCTACACGTTCGCGACGGTGCTCTGGCAGTCGCTCTTCGACGGGCTGGAAGAAGCACACGGCCTCGACCCGTGGGGCGCGGACCGGTCGCGGTTGGCCGAGACAACGGTCGAGACCGCCGCCGAAGTGGAGGACGTCTCTGCACGCGAGTACAAGGCTGCAGACCGGATTCGGACCCGCGTCTACGACGCGATACAGGACCTCCTGGCCGAATACGACCTGGTGGTGACGCCCACACTCGCCGTTCCCCCGTTCCCCATCGGGGAGTTCCCGACCGAGGTCGACGGCCACCCGATCGAGCCCCGGCGCGGCTGGCTGCTGACCCAACCATTCAACTTCACGGGTCATCCCGTCGCGTCGGTGCCGGCCGGGTTCACCGACGACGGCCTCCCGGTGGGCCTCCAGGTCGTCGGCCGTCGGTTCGCCGACGACGACGTGCTCGCGGCGAGTGCGGCGTTCGAACGGGTTCGCCCCTGGCAGGACCGCTATCCGGCGTGAGTCGACGGTTCGCCGGCCGTGTCGGGATGCGAACCCCGTGGCCAACCCTTATTGTCCCGACGGGCTACGTACGGATAGATGAAGCTGGCGGTGATCGGCGTCGGGCAGGCCGGTGGTCGGCTCGTCGACGCCTTCCTCGAGTTCGACCAAGAGACGGGCGGGAACGTCGTCCGGTCGGCCCTCGCCATCAACACGGCTGACACCGACCTCCAGGGGCTGGAGCTCCTCCCCCAGGGCAACCGGCTCCTCATCGGCCAGTCACGGGTCAAGGGGCACGGCGTCGGAGCCGACAACGACCTCGCGGCCGAGATCGCCCAGGCCGAGATGGACGAGATAACCGGCGCGCTCGACTCGGTGCCGGTCCACGAGATCGACGCGTTCCTCGTGGTCGCCGCGCTCGGCGGCGGTACCGGGAGCGGTGCCGGTCCGGTGATCATCAAGCGGCTCCAGCGGCTCTACACCGAGCCCATCTACGCGCTGGGCGTCCTCCCCGCCGGCGACGAGGGTGGCCTGTACTCGATGAACGCCGCGCGGTCCCTCCAGACCTACGTCCGGGAGGCGGACAACCTCTTCGTCGTCGATAACGACGCCTGGCGCGAGTCGGGCGAGTCCGTGGGCGAGGGCTACGAGGCGATCAACGAGGAGGTCGCGCGCCGCTTCGGCGTGCTCTTCAGCGCCGGCGAGATCCAGGCCGGCGGCGACGTCGGCCAGAGCGTCGTCGACTCGAGCGAGGTCATCAACACGCTCTCGGGCGGCGGCGTCTCGACGATGGGGTACGCCTCGGAACAGCTCGACACCGAGGGGGACGGGGGACTGCTCTCCCGGTTCTCGGAGGAAGACGACGACGCCATCGAGGCCGGGGCCACGGATACGAACCGGATCACGAGCCTCGTCCGGAAGGCGACGCTCGGCCGACTGACGCTCCCCTGCGAGATCCGCGGTATCGAGAAAGCCCTCGTGGTCGTGGCTGGGCCACCGGACCATCTCAATCGGAAGGGCATCGAGCGGGCCAGGAGTTGGCTCGAGGAGGAGACCGGCAGCCTCGAGGTTCGCGGTGGCGACTACCCGCTCCCGGGCGAGAACTCGCTCGCCGCCGCCGTGCTCCTCTCGGGCGTGACCCAGGCGCCGCGGATCGCAGCGGTCCAGGAGGCGGGGGTCGCCGCGAAGGAGTCCCAGGAGGCGGCCGCGGCCGAACACGAGGCCGACATGGAGGACATGCTGGACGACGGCGTCGACCCGCTGTTCTGAGGACGGACCGAGCCGTTTCGCGTCATCCGCCGCCGCTGTGAACCCTCAACAGCCGGGCCCACCGCAGAGGCCGTAGAACTGCGTGAGATACGCCGCTACGAGCGAACAGAGCAGGAACGCGCCGGCGCCGATCAACAGCCCCGTCCGCGTCGTGTAGCGCCACCACGCGGCGAGGCCGACGACCGCCGCGATGGCGACCGCCGGGACCACGGCCATGAATACG
>CAZATR010000255.1:0-2437 GCA_964488035.1 uncultured Natronomonas sp. | reverse complement strand
ACTACGACCTCGTCGAGCTCAACGAGGCCTTCGCCTCCCAGTGCTACTACTGCCAGCAGCAGCTCGGGTTCGACGACGACCTATTCAACGTCAACGGCGGCGCCATCGCCATCGGCCACCCGCTCGGTGCCTCCGGCGCGCGGCTCCCGGTGACGCTGATCCACGAGATGAACAAGCGCGACGACGCCGAACGCGGCCTCGCCACCGAGTGCGTCGGGTTCGGGCAGGGCGCCGCCATCGAGTTCTTCGTCGACTGACGGCGGCACCCTGCCCGTCCATTTCTTTCGGAGCCCCGGAAACCTCACCCGCCGGTGTCGGCATCGTTTTCAGCCCGACGGCCGTCGACCCGACCTAATGGCCTCGACGGGTATCGTGGACAGTGACCTCCGGCTCTACGTCGTCTCCGGCGCGTTCGCCATCCTCGTCTACCTCGTCGCGCTCGGCGTGCTGGTGTTCGCGACGGACCTCGACCTCACGGTCCGCACCACGACGACGCTGACCGGCGGGTTCCTGTTGTTCATGACCTCCTACGTCGCCGCGATGGTGATCTACCGGAACGTCCAGGACCGCGAGCGAGCCGGCTGACACCGGCGGCCCCGCCTGCCGCTCAACCCGGCGGCCCGCCGGGCCCGGACCCCACAACCGACAGTCGAATTTATGTATTTCGAGTGTCACGTCCCGGTGATGAACGGTGAGGTCGTTCTTTCCGGGTTGCTGTTCGTCGCCGTCGGCGCCTTCATGTTTCGGAAGAGCCGACGGGGGATGACCGTGGTCTTACGTGAACGCGGGGTCGATCCGGCGGAGCTCTCGGAGGAGGGTTACGACCAGGCCGAATCGCGGTTGCGACTGTTCGGCGGCCTCGTGACTCTCATCGGGCTCCTGCTGGTGGTCGGCGGGCTGATCTGGTAGGCCCGAGTCCGCGACACGACGGGGCCCGACTCACGGCGGTCGGCGTGTGCAGTCGCCCTCCTCCAGCACGCGCCGGACCGACCCCTACAGCTCGCCCTTCGTGCTCGGGGTGTCGCTACGCCGCTCGTCGATCCGGGTCGCGTCGTCCAGCGCCCGCGCCAAGGCCTTGAACAGCGCCTCGACCTCGTGGTGGGCGTTCTCGCCCTCGACCGACGCGTGCAGCGTCAGTCCCGCGTTCATCGCCAGCGACTCCGCGAAGTGCCGCGCCATGTCGCTCGTGAGCTCGCCGACGGCGGGCTGGGAGAACGCGCCCTCGAAGTAGAACCGCGGCCGTCCGGAGACGTCGACGACCACGTCGGCGACGGCCTCGTCCATCGGCACCCGCCGGTCGGCGTACCGGACGATGCCCCGCTTGTCGCCCAGCGCGTCCTCGACGGCCTGCCCGAGCGTGATGGCGACGTCCTCGACGGTGTGGTGGTCGTCGACGGCGAGGTCGCCGTCGCACTGCACGGTGAGGTCGAACAGGCCGTGTCTGGCGAACGACGCGAGCATGTGGTCGAAGAAGCCGATGCCGGTGTCGACGGTGCTGTCGCCGTCGCCGTCCACCTCGAGCGTCACCTCGATGGCCGTCTCGGCCGTCTCCCGCGTCACGGCCGCCGTCCGGTCGCTCATACCTGCCCGTATTCGCGCTCCCATAAGGCGGTTGCGGCGTTCGAGTCGCCATCCGGACCGTCCCGCCGTGCCCGGCGACTTCCAGTCACGGACTCGTGCCGCCCCGACCCCCTTTTGTATCTCGCCGACATATATGTCGCCATGCTGGAGCTCCTCGGGCTCGCGTGGTCCGCCTGGAAGCTGAGCGTCAAGCGCGTCGGGCCCTACGGTGCCGTCGTGGTCGCCATCCTCGCCGTCGTCGGGTTCGTCCTCCTTCGGGACTACCTCGAAGACGAGTACCCCAAGGTCGCGGACGCGCTCGAGGACGTCGTCTGATCGGAGCACCGACCGTCCCCGCCGAGCGCCGTACCGGACACAACCGTCAATGCCGGTGTGTGACGGCCGCCACACGCACGTCTGACTGAAGGTTTTACGGTGGCGCGTGGTACGTGCGGCTCCATGAGCGCCCGCAACCTGCTCCCGGTCGCGGCCAGCCTGGCCGAACCGGTCGCGCCCGCCGTGCCGCCGACCACGCGCGAGGGGCTCTACGCCCGGGCCGCGTTCCTCTACGCACGCGTCCGGCAGCACCTGCCCACGGCGGGCCTGTAAGCGTGGACCCCGGTTCGGGTATCTTCCAGTTCCGTCCCGGACCGCCCCGGCCGTCGGTCGTAATAGGATGTGTACGATGCAGCTGATTCGTCGGCCGATTCGGTGAAACTATCACAGCCCTCCGAAGCCCTCGGCCGGCTCGACCGGCCGCGGCTCGCTGCGCTCGCCTCCCTTGCGGTCGGCGTGCTTGCGTCGCCGGGGCCGGGCCGCCCCGGCCTCGCCCTTCGATTCCACCAGGGCGTAGACCGGTTAACCGGCCGACGTTCGG
>CAZATR010000254.1:0-2483 GCA_964488035.1 uncultured Natronomonas sp. | reverse complement strand
TCGCTCGTGAGCTGGCCGTTCCGTGGGCGCCGTCCGTTCAGCTCCCGCTCTCCGGGCTGGGAGTGGTCGCACTCGCAGCGGCGGGGCTGGGTGCTCCCGGGGTCGTGGCGACCGTGGGAGCCGGTCTCTGGCTCGCGGGCGTTCTCGTCTTCGTCGGGGCGCTCGGGTGGACGGTGCGGGACAACCCGACCGGCACGGAGACCGGGACGGGCGAGGCGAAGGCTCACCGACAGGCAGTTGACCGGTACGCGAACGCGTTCGTACCGGTCGTACTCGCCTATCTCCTCGCGGGTGCCTACGACCTGCTCGCCGTCCGCGTCGGCGCACCCGTGATCGCCGGCGGTCCAGCCACGACCCACCTCCTGGCGGCCGGCGCAGGGACGCTCCTCGTGTTCGCGATCGGTTTCCGACTGCTTCCGCGGCTGCTCGTCGCCTCGCCGCCCCGGGCAGTGGTCGCGGTGGTCCTCCCGGCCGGGGCCGTCGCACCGCTACTGTTGGCGACCGACTTCCTCGGCGGGCTCGCCTTCCAGGTAGGCGCGGCCCTCGAGGCGGTCGCCATCGTCGGGTTCGCGGCGGGGCTCGCCGTCCTGTTCGCTCGGTCGGACCGTCGTCGAGTCGGTGGGTACGCGGTCCTGGCCGGCGCAGCCGCTGGCGTCGTGGGTGTCGCACTCGGTCTCGACTTCGCGTTCCGGGGGCTGTCGGGCACGTTGGCCGACGCCCACGCCCGGCTCAACCTGCTCGGGTTCCTCGGCCTGACGATCGTCGGCGTCACCTACCACATGTATCCGCCGGGAGCCGGGCGGTTTTTCGGGGCCGGTGACCGGACGGCCCTGGCGACGGTCGTTCTCTTGGCCGCCGGGCTCGCCGTCGAGGTCGTCGGGCTAGTCGGAGGGCCTAGGGCAGTGGTCACCATCGGTCGGCTCGCGACGCTCATCGGTGCCGTCGGCTACGCATACCTGATCATCGGGCTGCTCCACCAACAGCGACGGTGAACCGCGGCGCACGTCCGTGGACTAATCGGCCGCCGCTCGCTCGGCCCGGACGGCCTCGACGTACGAAACGAAGTTGTCGAACACCTGCTTGACCTCGCAGGCGGCCGCGTGGTTCTCCTCAGTGATGCCCGCCATGACGCGCTCCATCTTCTCCTCGGGAAGGGGCTTGCCCGAGGCTACCTTCTCGGCGGTCCCCTGGTCGTACTCGGGGTGGAACTGGACCGTGAAGACGTTCCCTCGTTGGAAGCCGTGGTTCCCGTAGTCGTTCTCGGCGATGGACCGAGCGCCCGGCGGCAACTCGGCGACGCGGTCCTGATGGGTAGTGAAGGCCGTGAACGTCTCGTCGACGCCGTCGAAGAGCATCGAGTCGCCGGAATGGCGTACCGCACGGTAGCCGATCTCGTATTCGTCCATGCCCTCGACCCGGCCGCCCAGCGCCTCGGCGAGCACCTGGTGGCCGAAACAGACGCCGAGGACGAGGAGGTCCCGCTCGACGGCCTCGTCGGTCCACTCGACGAGCTCGTCGATCCAGGGCTCGTCCCAGTAGACCGACGCCTTCGAGCCGGTCACGACGACGCCGTCGAAGCCGAAGTCGGATGGAAGCTGGCGCTCGGTGGCGTCGTACTCGACCAGGTCGGCCGCGAGCTCCCGGCGGAAGTTCCGGCGCGTGTGCTCCTCGCCGTGAGAGGCGTCGAGGAATGCGAGTCGCGGGCGTCGCTCCGACATCAGGACGTGAGATAGGCCGTAGGATTTGAAGTGCGTTACGGAGACCTGTTCACGCCGGCTCAGGCGTCGCGAACGCGCTTCAACAGTCCAGGGACGTCCGCCAGCGCCTCGTCGAGCTTCTCGGCGTCCGGCCCCCCGCCCTGGGCGAAGTCCGGCGGCCCGCCACCGCCGCCGCCGACGGCGGCCGCGAGCTCGGAGACGACGTCACCAGCGTCAACGGCCACGCCGTCGGGGACGCCAACCACGAACTGAGCACCGTCGGCGGCGCTGCCGAGCACGGCGATCTTCCCCTCGTCGACCAGCGCGTTGGCCGTCGCGCGGAGCTCGTCCATGTCGGCATCGATGCGGCGGATGACCGCCGTAGCGCTCCCGACGTCGACTTCCTCGCCGTCGTCACCCCCTGCCGCACGTGCCACAGCGAGCTGCTCTTTCAGGTCGTCGATCTCCTTGCCCCGGGCCTTCCACTCGGCGAAGAACCGCTCGGCGGTCTCGGGGACGTCCGAGGGATCTACGTCGAACGTCTCCGCCGCGGCCAGCAGCGCGTCCTCCGTCTCCTGGATCGACTCGACGGCCGCCGCGCCGGCGGCGAAGACGATGCGTTCGACGCCGTCCTGGACCCGCTCGGTCGAGCGGAGCTTGATGGTCCCGATATCGCCGGTGTGGGAGACGTGCGTCCCGCCACAGGCCTGAACGTCGTCGTCCACGTGGATGAGCCGGATGTTCGTCCCCGCCGGGATGCCACCCTGGTAGAGGTCGAAGCCGTGC
>CAZATR010000253.1:0-2526 GCA_964488035.1 uncultured Natronomonas sp. | reverse complement strand
GGCCCGCGACACCGACCACGACGACCGCGAGCAGTGCACCGATCGAGATCGGGAGCGAGAACTCCATGTCGGGGCTTGACGGGTCGACGACATAACGTCCCGGGCCCCGGAGTTCGTACAGCCTCCAGCGGTGGCGATGGTCGCCCCTCAGCTGATCGAGAACCCGCCGTCGACGACGAGGCCGTGGCCGGTGACGAACGACGCCTCGTCCGACAGGAGGAAGGCGATGGCGTCGGCGACCTCCTCGGGTTCCCCGAGTCGTTTCAGTGGATACTGCTGGGCGGCCTGCTCCTTTGCGGCCTCTGGGTCGCCCTTCGACTGGAAGTACTGGTCGCCGAGCGGCGTCTCGATGAACCCCGGGCACACCGCGTTCGCGCGGACGCCCTCGCGGCCGGCCTCGGCGGCGACGGCGCGCGTGAAGTTCAGCACCGCGCCCTTGGTCAGCGAGTAGACGGACTGCCGCGCCATCCCGAGGAAGGAGGCCAGCGAGCCGACGTTGACGATGGCGCCGTCGCCCTGCTCCTTGAGGTGCGGCAGCGTCGCCCGGCAGCCGTGCCAGACGCCGCGCAGGTTCACGTCCAGGACGTACTCGAACGTCCCGTCGGTGACGTCCTCGACGGTCGCCGGCGGGTGGCCGACGCCGGCGTTGTTGACCACGCCGTCCAGGCCGTACTCCTCGACCGTCGTCTCGACGACGGCGTCGAACTCCTCGGCGTCGGCCACGTCGAGGTGGTGGAAGACGGCGTCGCCGCCCGCCGCCTCGACCGCGTCGACGGTCGCCCGCCCGCCGTCGTCGTCGACGTCCGTCGCGACGACGAACGCGCCCGCCTCGGCGACGGCCAGCGCGGTCGCCCGCCCGATGCCCGAACCGGCGCCAGTGATGAACACCGTGTCGTCATCGAATCGCATGGTCGTACGATGGTAGCACCCGGGATAAAACCTCGCTAACGGGGGTCGAGCGTCGGTCCACCCGCGGCCCTCGGGGGAAGGACGGGCTTTTGCCGCTCGACGTGCTCGGTCGGGTATGGACGCGCACATCGAGGGCGTTCGCGTCGCCGAGACCCCCGGCGGGCTCGCCGCCGTGGTGACGCTCGGCGTCGAGGGGACCGACGACGTGCTCCCCATCTTCATCGGCGTCGAGGAGGCAACGAGCATCGCGCGCGGCCTCGACGCCCGGGACATCGGGCGCCCGCTGACGCACGACCTGTTCCTCGACGTGATGGAGGAGCTCGGTGGCCGCGTCGAGCGGGTCGTGGTGGCGGACCTGGAGGACGACACGTACGTCGCCGACCTCCACGTGGTCACGCCGCGGGCCGACGCCGTGGTCGACGCCCGGCCGAGCGACTCGCTCGCGCTCGCGGCCCGCACCAACGCCGCCATCGAGGTCGACGGATCCGTGTTCGAGGCCGGCAGCGAGCCGCCCGACGAGTACGCCGAGCTCGACGACGTCCGGGAGCTGATGCCATGAACGACGGCGACGCTGGGACGTCCGACGCCGAGGTGGCGCCCGATCGCGAGCCCTCGACCGACGAGATCCTCACCGAGCTGTTCGACGTCATCGAGTCCCGGAAGGCCGAGCTCCCCGAGGACTCCTACACGGCATCGCTGTTCACCCACGAGAGGGGCCAGGACGCGGTACTGGAGAAGCTCGGCGAGGAGACGACGGAACTCGTGCTCGCGGCGAAGAACGGCGACGACGGCGAGCTCGCACACGAGGCGGCCGACATCGTCTACCACTTGCTGGTACTGCTGTCGATGGAGGACATGGCCCTCGACGATTTGCGGGCCGAGCTCCGCGACCGGCGGTAGCCGACCGCAGGCCGCACGCTGGCTACGCGTGGGCGTCGAGATGGTGGACCGCCGACGGCGACAGCAGCCGACCGCTCGGCAGTTCGACCCAGCCGTTGGCGCGGACCCTCGCCGGCCCCTCGTGGAGGACCGTCTCGCCCTCCGGGTCGGCGTAGATGATCACCGCGTCGTGCCGCTCCTCGAGGAGGTCGCGGAACGCGTCCCTGACCGTCTCGACGGGTGCGAGCATATCACCGGGTTACGTCCACGTTGAAAAAAGTACCGTGGTGGTCACCGCCGCTCGAACCGGTAGGTGACTACGTCGCTGTCGTCGTCCCACTCGAAGTCGCCGGGGTGGACCTGCTCCATGCGCTGCTTGTAGGCCTCCAGCGAGGCCGAGCCCTCCCGCCGGGCGTCGGCGTCGGTGAGGTCGCCGAGCGTCCGTTCCTCGACGCTCGTGACCTCGAAGGGCTCGCCGTCGAGCTCGAAGGTGTCGCCGGTCTCGGCGTAGCGGTTCGAGCCGCCGCGGGTCAGCTGGGTGACGTCGCCGTCGAGGGCGGCCTGCTGGATGCGATCGTTCGGGAGCAGCGCGTCGGGGTCGATCTCGGCCATACCCCGTCTGCGGGCCGGACGCACTTAACCGGCGAGGAGCCCGCCGATGGCGCCTCCGATGGCGCTGTCGAGTGCGAACACGAGCGCGACGACGGCGACGAGGGCGAAGACGCCGAGGCCGCCGAG
>CAZATR010000252.1:0-2527 GCA_964488035.1 uncultured Natronomonas sp. | reverse complement strand
CGATGTCGATCCGGGGGTTGTTCTTCGGCTTGATCGTCTGTTCCTGGGTGGCGTGGAGGAAGTCGTAGAGGAACTCCCGCTGGAGCTTCAACAGTTCCTCGCCGGAGAACACGCCGCGGTTCGCGTTGCAGAACGCCCCCGAGTAGTCGAACGCCCGCGGGTCGGACTCGCCGTAGACGGCGATCTTCGAGTAGTTGACGTCGCCGGTCAGCTCGGTCTCGTCCTGGTTCTTCTTGTCCTTCGGCTCGAACGTCTCGATGGCCTGCCGCTTGTTCTCGTCGGCGAGCAGCCGGACGACCTCGACGTGGTTCTCCAGCACCTGTTGGAGGTCGTCGTCGTAGTACTCGAGCAGCTTGTCCATGTAGAACTCGCTCGCGGGATCCAGCGCCTGCTCGTTCCGGATGGTGTAGGGAGCGTCGAGCACCTCGTTGATGTCCTCGAGGACCTCCTCCCGCTGGGCCTCCGGCAGCAGCACGATGGGGTCCTGGTTCATCGGCGACCGCACGACGTCGTCGGCGGGGTCCTGGTCCATCAGGACGTCGCAGAGGCCGGTCCAGCGGAACGTGTACATCCGGCCCGCCTCCTGGGTCGTGTAGTCCTCGTAGTAGCGGCGGAGCTGGCGGTCGAAGTCGGACTTCCCGGAGCCGACCGGCCCGAGCAGCAGCTTGATCCGCTTCTCGGGGCCGAGGCCGCGGGCGCCGGACTTGACCTTGTTGATGAACTCGTGGATGGCCTCGTGGATCACGCGCCCGTAGAACGTGTTCTCGCCGTCGCCGAGCGGGTCCTCCGAGGCGAGTTCGTACTCCACGACACCGGCCTCCTCGTCGAAGCTGGTGCCGTAGAAGTCGAACATGTCGGCCACCCGCTGGTGGGCGTTGCGCGCGATCTTCGGGTCCTCGTACAGCGTTTCGAGGTACCAGTCGAACGACCGGGTCTGGCGGAGGTCCGACGGGATCGAGTTCCTGTACTCCTTGCTGAGTTCCTCGAGGGTTTCCATGTCCTTCATTCTATCACGGGGACGCTCGCACGTCCCACCCGGCGGCGCCGGGCTGGCCGTTGCGGCCGTCGTCACGGCGGAATGCCACGTCGACACGTACCACACCCGGTCCCGGACGGTACCGTCGCGGGCGATCAACGGGAGCGGGGCGACGCGTCCACGGCACGCCACCGTTACTATCTTATAGTCGAGTTCGCCAGGAATATAAAGTTTGTTTCGGCTTCGGGCCAGGAACCGTCGAACGTCCGCGGGAAAACCAGCAAACAAAGCCGGGATTCGTCCACTCGAGACCGGTCGCGTGGAACGAACGTCTCGCGCCATTTATAAACCGGAGGGCTCATGGACCGGGGCGCCCAACGCCATCCCATGGTCGATGAGGCCGCCCTCGGGGACGGCTGGCGGGTCTGGAACGCCGAGGAGGCCCGCGTCGTCCTTGCGTACCGCCCCGACGTCTTCGACGGCGCCGACTTCCCCGCCCCATGCATGCCGACCGTCTACGTCACCCGCGGCCGACGCACCCGCCGGCCGGAGGGCAACCGGAACCTCCCGCCCGACGCCCCCTGGATGGTGACCCTGTACCTCGAACCCGAGGTCGACCGGCCGCCGGACGCCTACGACACCCGCGAGGACGCGGTGGACGCCGCGGCGGCCCTCACGCGGCGCTTCGCCGCCGGCGACGTCGACTACCGGTCGCTCTACCAGGTGCCGCGGGACCGCTACCTCGCGGCACTCGACGACCTCACCGGTCGGGACGGCTAATCCGTCGACCTCACCGGTCGGGACCGACGACCTCGCGCCGCGAGGGCCACCGCCCGGGTCACGACGCCCCGGCCTGCCGACGCGCTTAACACGCCACCGGCGAAACCACGACACATGCCCACGGTCACGCTCATCGGCACGCGTCTCGCTGCGGTGGGCACCGAGTTCGTCTACGGCGGCGAATCAGAGGTCTGCGAGGGCTGCCCCTACCGCGAGCAGTGTCTCAACCTCGACGAGGGCCGCCGGTACCGCGTGACCGGCGTCCGCGACTCCGGTACCCTCGAGTGTGCCGTCCACGACACCGGCGTCACCGCCGTCGAGGTCGAACCCGCGCCGGTGCTGGCGAACGTCCCCGCGAACGTCGCCTACGCCGGCAGCAAGGCCTCGCTGGCCGGCCCCTGTCCGCACACCGAGTGTCCGAGCCACGAGTTCTGCGAACCCGCCGGCGCCGACTTCGACGAGGAACACCAGATCACCGAGGTCGTCGGCGAACCCCCACACGATTACTGCATGCTCGAGCGGGACCTCGAACTGGTCGAGTTCGCCGCCGGGGAAGACTGACCCGTTCGCTGTACTGGGTTCTGTGCTTTCGACGCTGCGAACCGACCTTTTTCTGCGTCGGGTTTCCTCGCTCGCTTCGCTCGCTGCGGGAACTGCGTGGCGGCTCCGCCGCCACGGCATCCGGTTGCGGGCCGCCGGCCCGCAACCCGCTCCTCGAAAAACGTCGATGAAAAAGGCCGACGGCTCGACCGTCGGCCTCGCCGTCGGTGA
>CAZATR010000251.1:0-2543 GCA_964488035.1 uncultured Natronomonas sp. | reverse complement strand
TCAATAGTAGTTTTCGAAACCCTGCAACTGAACCACCCGCAACATCCAACCCCTATAGCCATCGATCAGGCCTTGAGCCCCACGACGGTCATCCCGAAACCGTACTCGACCGGTCGGGCGTCGAGGCCGGCCCGATCGATCGCGTCCTCCAGCTCTCCAGCAGTGTAGAACCGCGAGTCGAAGCCGAGGAGGCGCTCGCTCCTGGCGAGCCACCGACCGCGTAGCGTCGAGCGGTCGAACTCCCGGACCACGAGCACGCCGCCGGGCGCCAGCACGCGAGCGGCCTCCGCGAGGGCCGCGTCGTGGTCCGCGAAGTGGTGGAACGCGTCGACGACGAGGACGGCGTCGACCGACCCGCCCGCCAGGGGCAACGCCTCCGCGCTGCCCTGCACCGCCTCGAGCCCCCGGCCGCGAGCCCGTGCGAGCATTCCGCGGGCCGGATCGAGGACGGTGGCGCCCACCTCGCAGGCCGCCCGGCCGGAGCCGCCGCCGATCTCGACGACCCGTTCGACGTCGCGGTCGGCACACGCCAAGCCCTTCCGGAGCGCGGTCGCGTCGGTCGACGCCATGAACAGGTCGTAGACCGGCGCGAAGGCGTCGAAGGCCGCCACGTCCCAGCGCATACCGGCCGGTCGGGCGCCGGGCATAACACCGTTGCCCCCCAACCCAAGGTATGGAGCGTCGCGTCCTCGGGCGGCCGCCGGACGGCCCGACCCTGCGGCTGGACCACGAGCGGTTCCGCTACGCCGGCAAGTTCGTCATGACGAACACCGGGAAGGCGGTCCTCCGGGATGCGGCCGAGGCGACGGGCCGCGAGTACGACGACGCGGTGCTGGCCGCCGTCGCGTTCAACGCCGACCGCACGGAGCCGGACACGCTGTGGCTCCGGTACGTGACCGTCCGGGACGACCGGCGTGGCGAGGGCCTCGGCCCGCGGCTGTGTGCATTCGTCGTCGCGCGTGCCGCCGACCGCGGCTACGACCGGGCTCGCATCGCCGTCAACAACCCCTTCGCCTACGAGGCGCTGTACCGCGCCGGCTTCGCCTTCACCGGCCGAGAGACCGGGATCGCCGAGCTGGTGCTCGAGCGGCCGACCGACGGCCCCGCGGCCCGCCCGACCGGCGTCTACCGCGAGGGCCTCAACCGGTTCCGCGACCGCGACCTCCCCGAGCCGGCGGCGGCGTTCCTGGCCGCCCGGCCGCCGGGAACGGCCGAGCCACCGGACCCCATCGCGTCGGCGACCGGCCGGTCGTGACGCCACCTCACCGGGCCGACGTGGGTCGATCGGGGCCGGCTCGCCCCGGGCCGGGAGTTTCAAGCGCCCGCCCGGCCAAGGGCCGTCGATGGGAAACGCGGACCTCCGGCAACTCGCGGTCATCGAGGACCGGCCCTTCGACGAACTGGGCGGGTCGCTCGTCGCGGTCGACGCGCACAACTGGCTGTACCGCTACCTCACCACGACGGTCCGGTTCACGCGGAGCGGGGCCTACACGACCGCCGACGGCACCGAGGTCGCGAACCTCATCGGCGTCGTCCAGGGCCTCCCGAAGTTCTTCGAGCACGACGTCACCCCCGTCTTCGTCTTCGACGGCGGCGTCACCGAGCTGAAGGACGACGAACTCGAGGAGCGCCGCGAACAGAAGGAAGCCTACGAGGCACAACTCGAGGACGCCCGCGAGCGCGAGGCGGTCGACGCCGCCGAGATCGCGACGCTGGAATCGCGGACCCAGACGCTCACCGACACCATCCAGGAGACGACCCGCGAGCTGTTCGACCTGCTCGACGTCCCCTACATCGAGGCCCCGGCGGAGGGAGAAGCGCAGGCCGCCCACATGGCGCGGCACGGCGACGTCGACTACGTCGGCACGGAGGACTACGACGCGCTGCTGCTCGGCGCGCCGCTGACGCTCCGGCAGCTCACGAGCAAGGGCGACCCGGAGGTGATGGACTTCGAGGCGACGCTCGCCGAACACGACCTCACCTGGGAGGCGCTGGTCGACGTCGCCATCCTCATCGGCACGGATTTCAACGACGGCATCTCGGGCGTCGGCCCCAAGACCGCCGTCGACCTCGTCCACGAGCACGGCGACCTCTTCGCCGCCCTCGAGGCCAGCGGGGAGACCATCGCCCACGCCGACCGCATCCGCGCGATGTTCCTCGACCCGACCGTGAGCGACGACTACGACTACGACGTCGAGATCGAGCCCGACGTCGACGCCGCCATGGCCTACGTCACCGACGAGTGGGGCGTCCCGGCCGAGGAGGTCGAGCGTGGCTTCGAGCGCATCGAGCAGTCCGTCGTCCAGACCGGACTGGACCGCTGGACCTGAAACGGTTGACCTGTCGAACACATCGATCGTGGCTGGGGTTAGGGAGGGCTGTTGAATACGAGGAACGGATCTCTCACACAGTCCTTCACAGCTTCCCACTTCTTGGAATCGTTCTAGATAGGAGATGGTTGTTACAGGTGATTCAGGAACAGGTTCATGAAACGCACGGGCTCTGTGCGAAGCCCTCGGCCGGCTCGACCCTGCTCACGGCTC
>CAZATR010000250.1:0-2553 GCA_964488035.1 uncultured Natronomonas sp. | reverse complement strand
CACAGCCAGAAGGGTGAACCTGACAGGGTGGAAGTACGAGTGTTTGACCGGAACAACAATCAGGAACAAGCCACAAATACGTCGTTCTCCAACCCGTAACCCTCAAGTACCGATTGGTCAAAATTCCCTCCCTAATGGTCATTGACTCAATACGAAGCCGACGCTATTTCTACGGAGAGCCTGGATTCACATCTTGAGATTCGAAGCCAAACTATACAGTCCTCCCCCTGAAACGGCGTCAGTAGATGACCGACGCGGACACGCCGACGGTGCTCGTCGTCGAGGACGAGCAGGCGCTCATCGACCTGTACGTCCGGTGGCTGGAAGACGACTACGACGTCCGCACGGCGAAAGGCGGGGAGGCGGCCCTCGAACAGTTCGACGAGGACGTCGACGTCGTGCTGCTCGACCGGCTGATGCCGGGGATGAGCGGCGACGAGGTGCTCGAGGAGGTCAAGCGACGCTCGGCCGGCTGCAAGGTGGCGATGGTGACGGCGGTCGAGCCCGACTTCGACGTCATCACGATGGGGTTCGACGACTACCTCACGAAGCCCGTCGAGCAGGAGAAGCTGCGGGCGACGATCCGTCGGTTGCTCGACCGGACGGCGTACGCCGACCTCGAGCAGGAGCTGTACGCGCTGGTCTCCAAGCAGGCGGTGCTGCAGTCCTCGAAGCCGGCGGAGGAACTCGAGGACAGCGAGGAGTACGCGGACCTCGAAGAGCGGATCGCGGCGCTCCGGGACGAGCTGGACGCGGCGCTGCCGGACATGGAGAACGACGAGTTCGTGGCGATGGTCCGGGACCTCGAAGGGGAGGGCAAGGACCGACCGGACGACGACGGGGAGGGAGGCAAGTGAGCTACGCCGTCGAGGGCTTCGACGGCCCGGTGTCGTTCGACCGCGGAACGAGTCTGCTGGTGACCGGTGCGTCCGCGCTGACCGACGAGCGGCTGCTGGACGCGGTCGCCCCCGACGGGGCGGAGACCACCATCGTCATCACGACGAACACCGCCGCCTCGCAGGTCGTCGACGGGCTCCTCGAGCGGGGGGCCGACCGGGACCAGCTCGGCATCATCGACTGCACCAGCCGCGAGTCCGAGGTCGAGGACGTCCGCGTCCGGCAGCTGAGTTCGCCCGGCGACATGACCGGGATCAGCCTGGAGTTCGCGAAGCTGCTGGACGAGGAGGACGACCCCGAGGCGGTCCGGGTCGGCTTCGCGTCGGTCTCGACCGTGCTGATGTACTCCGAACAGCGGACGCTGTTCCGCTTTCTCCACGTGTTCACGTCCCGGATCGGGTCGGGCGGGATGTTCGGCGTGTTCGCGATGGACCCCGGGATGCACGACGACACGGCCTACAACACCATCCGGGCGGTGTTCGACGCCGAGGCCGAGGCGACCGACGACGGGTTCACCTCGCTCCGCGGGACGGGCTTTACGCGGTGAGGACGGGCGGTCCCGGAGGCTCTCGGCCCGTCGTTACATCTCGATGCGCTCGACGAGGTCCCCTTCGTCGCTGTGGGTGTTGACGGCGACGATGCGGACGTGCTCCTCGATGCGGGAGTGCCGGAGCTTCGCCTTCAACAGCTCGTCGACCTGGAAGACCCCGGCGGCGTCGACCATCTCGATCTCGACCAGCACCGGCGTGCCGTCGCCGGGCCGGAGCGTGACGTCCCGGATGGCCTGACTGGAGATGGTGTTGATGCCGCGGCCGCCCTTCTCGTAGGGGATCCGCGAGCGGCCGCGCTCCATGTCCATGCCGTCGGCGACGCGGACGACGCCGGCCTCGTGGGTGAGCGGCTCCTCGGGCGTGTGGTGACAGAGGATGGCGTGCAGCACCTCGCCCTTCAGCCGGACGACGTCCGCGGCGTCGTAGAACTCGAACTCGGGCAGGAGCCGGTCCAGCACGTCCGCCGCGAGCGGGATGGAGTAGTACGGGTGGTCGTCGCGGTGGACGACGTGGCCGATGTCGTGCAGCGTCGCCGCCAGGGCGACGATGACGGGTTCGTCGGCCTCCGCGAGGCCCTGTTCGGCGGCGCCGTTGAACCGGACGCCGCCGCGCTTGAGCAGCTCGTAGAGCCTGAGCGCCCGGTTGCGGACGATCTCGACGTGCTCGGCGCCGTGGTCGTTGTACCCCTTGCGCGTGACGGGGTTGACGTTCTGGGCCCCGAGGTAGGTCGTGATCTCGGTGTCGGTCCGGACCGCCTCCAGGACCGGGTTGAGGCGGTCGTCGGGGAACGGGTGGTCGGCCTCGGGGTCGTACTCCCAGTCGTCGTCCACGTCGGCGGCTCGGTCGGCGTCGCTCATGGGCGGTGAAGGCGCGGCACGGAGAAAAAACACGCGGCGTCGGGCCCGTGCCGGCGTCGTCGCGCGCCGGCCGGCGTCAGGCCGCGGCCGCGGCCTCGAGGACCTCGCCGTAGTCCGGTTCGACGGCGGGGTTCTCGGCCACCCAGGCGTAGGTGACCGTGCCGTCGCCGTCGATCACGAAGACGGCGCGCTGGGCGACGCCCTCGACGTCCAGCGCGTCGAAGTCCATCCGGACGTCGTAGGCGTCG
>CAZATR010000249.1:0-2568 GCA_964488035.1 uncultured Natronomonas sp. | reverse complement strand
ACCCCGTCGAGCGGATCTACCGCGACGCCCGGATCACCAAGATCTACGAGGGCACCAGCGAGATCCAGAAGAACATCATCGCGGAGCGCACGCTATGAGCAGCGCCGAACCACCGAACGCCGGGCACGACGCCGACGCCCTGATCCACGACGAGTGGCAGGCCGGCCAGCGGACCACGACGGTCACCGTGGACGGCCACGACCTCGAGGTCGCGTTCTACGAGGCCGGCGACCCCGACGACGAGACGCTGCTGTTCGTCCACGGCATCCCGACGTGGTCGTTCCTCTGGCGCGGCGTGGCGCCCGCCTTCGCCGACGACTACCACGTCCTCGCCCCGGACCTCCTCGGTTACGGGAACTCCTCGGCCCGGGAGGGCTTCGACCGCTCGATCCGCGTCCAGGAGGCGATGCTGCGCGAACTGCTCGACGCAGTCGGCGCCGAGACGGCGTCCGTCGTCGCCCACGACATCGGGGGCGGCGCCGCGTTGCGGCTCGCGGCCCGCAGCCCCGCCCGGGTCGACCGACTCGTGCTCTCGAACGCGGCCTGCTACGACTCCTGGCCCGTCGAGTTCATCGCCGACATGGGTCTCCCCCGAACGGCCGACATGGACGACGACGAGTTCGAGGGCAAGCTCGACTTCGCGTTCGCCGAGGGCGCCTACGGCGAGCCCGACCCCGCCTTCGTCGCCGGCATGAAGGCGCCCTGGCTCCGGGCGGGCGGCAAGCGCGCGCTGGCCCGCGCCGCCGTTGCGACCAACACCAACCACACCACCGGGATCGACTACGACGCCATCGACGCCGACGTCCTGTGTCTCTGGGGCGCCGACGACGTCATGCAACCGCTCGAGTGGGGCGAACGGCTCGCCGCCGACCTGGACGGTCGCGTCGAGGAACTCGCCGACGCCTACCACTGGGTCGTCGAGGACCGCACCGCTGCCTACCGGGAGGCACTCGCGGCGTTCCTGACCGAAAGCGACACCACGGAGGGCGGTGAGTAGCCGCCATGGCGTCCAGCGACGACCCGGACTGGGAGTTCAAGGAACGCGACGTGCTGGTGCTCCGGGAGCTCTCCCGGGACCCGCAGCTGTCATCGCGGGACCTGGCACGCATCCTCGAGGAGAAGTACGGCATCGACGTCTCCCACGTCACCGTCTCCGAATCGATCCGCGGGATGCGGGAGGAGGGCGTGTTCCGGGAGGCCATCATCCCCAACGAGGAGTACTTCTACTTCGCGCTGTTCGAGTTCAAGTTCGACCCCGAGCACTTCGACGAGGAGTGGCGGCCCGCCATGGAGTACATCCGCGATTCGCCGAACACGCTGTTCTACTTCCTGTCGGACGGCGAGTACCAGTGGAAGTCCGTGATGATGTTCCCGACCCGCCAATCACAGTCCCGGTGGATCCACGAGTTCTACAAACGGCACGGCCGCGTCGTCGACAACCTCCGGAACTCCATCGTCCACAACGTCCTGAAGTTCCGCACCGACCCCGAGATACTCGAGAGCCTCCACGAGGGCGACCGGTAGCGTGACGCCCGACGAGGACGGCGACCCGTTCCGGCTCGTCGCCGCCGTGGTCGGCGCGCTCGTGGTGCTCTTCGTCGCCCTCCTCGGCGCCGTCCAGTTCGGCGGCCCGAGCCTCGGCGGCCTGCTCTCGATCCCTCTGTTTCTCGCCATCCCCCTCATCGTCGGCGGCCTCTACTACCACCTCCGGTCCCGATAGCGGGGCTTTTTCGACGACGCCGACCGATCGGCGACCATGGCCCCATCCGACCCATCGACCGCCCTCCGGAACGCCCCCGGTCGGGTTCCGGCGCCGATCCGAGCCCTCCTCGCGGCCCTCTTCCTCGCCGCAGTCGGCATCGTGGGCAGCGAGGTGATCGCGACGGCCCTGTTCGGCCATCTCCCGGCGCTCCCGATTCTCACCAGAACCGTCATCAGCGTCCTCCTGGTCCAGGGCGTCGTCTTCGGTGGACTCTCGGCCGCCTACCTCCGCTATCGCGGGCGTCCGACGGACTACGTCGGCGTCTCGGTTCCCGATCTCGAGGGCTGGCTTCACGCCGCCGCCGGCTACGTCCTCGCCCTCGTCGCCGCCTTCACGATGGTCTTCGTGGTCGTGTTCCTGTTGGGGTTGACCCCGGCACAGAATCGCGCAGCTCAGCTCGGCCAGCAGGACCCCCGCGTGCTCCTCGCCCTGCTCGTTCTCTCCGTCCTCGTCATCGGCCCCGGCGAGGAACTGCTGTTCCGCGGCGTCATCCAGAGCCGTCTCCGCGAAACCTTTTCGATGCCAATCGGCATCGGGCTCGCCACCGCCATCTTCGCCGCCGCTCACGTCACATCCCTCGTCGGCCCCACCTCCGGCATCGCCCTCACCGTGACGCTCCTGTTCGTACCCGCGCTCGTCTTCGCCGTCATCTACGAACGGACCGGGACCGTCGTCGTGCCCGCGGCTGCTCACGGCGCGTACAACGCCACGCTGTTCGGGCTCGCGTACGTTTCGGTGGCACTCGGGTGACCGTTCGAAACCCCCGACGAGTGCCTCGCTCAAACCGGATCCGTGCAACTACAGGG
>CAZATR010000248.1:0-2611 GCA_964488035.1 uncultured Natronomonas sp. | reverse complement strand
ATGAGCGCGTCGGGGTCGACGGTGAAGCCGTAGCGGTCGGTGAGCTCGACCACCTGCTCGCGGGCCGCCTCGTGGTCGAGGGCGAGCCCGCCCCACTTCGTGGGCTCGTACCCGAGGGTGATGTTCTCGGTCACCGTCATCGGGTCGACGAGCATGAAGTGCTGGTGGATCATCCCGATGCCGGCGTCGATGGCCTCTCGCGGCGAGTCGAAGTCGCGCTCCTCGCCCTCGAGGACGACGCGGCCATCGTCCGGCTCGTAGAGCCCGTAGAGGACGTTCATCAGCGTCGTCTTGCCGGCGCCGTTCTCGCCGAGCAGCGCGTGGACGGTCCCGCGCTCGACGCGCAGGTCCACCTCGTCGTTGGCGAGGACGCCGGGGAACCGCTTGGTGATCCCCTCGAGGTGGACGGCCGTCGGCATGGCTGGTGGTGGGAGGCCCGTCGCTTAAGCGATGTGACGGGCGATCAGACGTTGTCCGGGTCCATCGGGACCGAGATGTCGCCGTCGATAATGCCCTGCCGCGAGGACTCGATGGCGTCCTTGACGGACGAGGAGATGTCGCCGCCGATCGCGTCGCCGTAGACGATGCCGACGCCCTCCTCGGCCAGTCCGAGCGTGACGATCTCGCCGCCCGGGAGCGCGTCGTTCACGGTCGCCTCAATGGAGTTGTACACCGCGGTGTCGACCCGCTTGATCATGCTCGCGAGGATGACGTCGGCGTAGGAGTCACGCGTCACCGACTGGTCGCGGTCGACGCCGATGGCGTACCGGCCCTGCTCCTGGGCGGCCTGGAAGACGCCGGTGCCGGTGTTGCCCGAGGCGTGGTAGACGACGTCGGCACCGTTGTCGTACATCGCGGTGGCCGCCTCCCGGCCCGCCGCCGGGTCGTTGAAGCTGCCGGTGTAGTTCGTGAGGATCTCGACGCTGTCGTTCGCCGCCAGCACGCCGGCCTCGTAGCCGGCCTGGAAGCGCCGGATGAGGTCGGACTCGACGCCGCCGACGAAGCCGACGACCGACTCGTCCGGGTTGGTCTCGCCGGCGCCGGCCGAGAAGTCCTCGGTCGTCAGGAGTCCGGCCAGCTGGCCGACGAGGTACGAGCCCTCGTGCTCGGCGAAGACGTAGTTCGCGACGTTGTCCTCCTGGACGACGCTGTCGACGAGCATGAAGCTCTGCTCGGGGTACTCCGGCGCCGTCTCGGCGAGGGCGTCGGTCTGGAGGAAGCCGATGCAGCTGATGAGGTCGTAGTCCGGGTCGTCGGACTGCGCGAACTGCTGCTGGAAGGTGCTGAAGTCGGCCGTCTCCTCGGGCTGGGCCTCGTTGAACGCGATGCCGAGCTCCTCCTCGGCCTGGAGGACGCCCTGCTGGGCCTGGTCGTTGAACGAGCCGTCGCCGAGGCCGCCCGTCGCGTACACCATGCCGACCCAGGCCTCGGGCCCTGGCGTGGGGCTCGCCGTCGCGGTCGGCGAGGCGTCTCCGTCGCCGTCCCCATCGCCATCACCGTCGCCGTCGCCCCCGTCGCCACCGAGACAGCCAGCGATTCCAGCGATGCCCAGACCACCTGCGGTTCGTAGGAAGTAGCGCCTGTCGGCGTCCATAGTAGCCGTATGACGGCGGAGTGCGGGTTAAAGCTACCGGGTTGTTGGCAGGTTCCGAACCGGCCGGGCCGACGCTACAGCGCGGACTCCGGCGCGTCCCCCGCGAGCATGGCGCGGAACATCGCCTGGAACCGTTCGGCGTCGATGGACTCGATGACGGTGGTGCGCGGCTCGCCGTCGGTGACGCCCTGCTCGTCGACCGCGGTGTAGCCGCGGGTCAGCCCCTCGCGGTCGTCGACCGCGACGTGGTAGGTCTCCTGGGCCTCGACGAGCTCCGGCGCGGCCAGCGCGCCCACCAGCCCGGCGTCGGGCTGGGTCGTCATGTCGGCGCCCAGCGACTCCCGCGTGAACGCCCGGACGCTCCCCGAGATGTCGCGAAACAGCGATGCCTCCTCGGTGTCGAGCTCGGCGAGCCAGGCGTCGATGGTGTCGCCGTCGAAGGCGGTGTCCCGGACGGTGACGCCCCAGTCGAACAGGGTGACGTCGAGCTCGTCGATGACCAGCCGCGCGGCGTGGGGGTCGACCCAGAAGTTGTACTCGGCCGCCGGCGTGACGTTGCCGACGCAGTTGGCGTTCCCGCCCATCACCCAGACCTCGTCGAGCAGCTCGCCGAGGTCGGGCTCGAGCCGGAGCGCGAGGGCGACGTTCGTCAGCGGCGCGATGCAGACGAGCGTGAGCTCGCCGGGGTTCGCGCGGGCGGCGTCGACGAGGTAGGTCGCGGCGTGGCGGTCGCCCGAGGGGATGCCGGTGTCGGGGAACCGCTCGCCGCCGAGGCCGCCCTCGCCGTGGACGTAGGTGGCGTGGTCGTAGTCACAGAGGAGCGGCTCGCGGGCGCCCTCGTAGACCGTCACGTCGTCGGCGAGGCCGGCGATCTCGAGGGTGTGCTTGGCGTTCTCGACCTGGTGGTCGAACGGGACGTTCCCTGCGCAGACCGTGACGGCCTCGACGTCGAGCCGCTCGGAGGCGGCGGCGAGCAGCAGCGCCTGGGTGTCGTCGCCGGCGGTGTCGGTGTCGACG
>CAZATR010000247.1:0-2651 GCA_964488035.1 uncultured Natronomonas sp. | reverse complement strand
TCACCGTCGAACCGCTCTCCGTGACCGATTCCACCGACCTCTCGGGACGGGTCTGTATCGTGGCCGGCGGGGGCAGCGGCCTTGGGGAGGCCGCCGCGCAGGAGCTCGCGGCCAACGGCGCGACCGTGATCGTCAACGACCTCGGCGCTGACCTCGACGGCACCGACGCGAGCGAGGAACCGGCGAGCCAGGTCGCCGCCGAGATCCGCGAGGCCGGCGGCGAGGCGACCGCCCACTTCGGCGACGTCGCGGACCTCGACTACACCGAGTCGCTGATCGCCGACACCGCGTCCGAACACGGTCGGGTCGACGCGATCGCCAACTTCGCGGGCATCCTCCGCGACGGCTACCTTACCAACCTCTCGGAAGACGACTGGGATGCGGTCATCCGTGTGCACCTGAAGGGCCACTTCTCGCTGTTGCGGTCGGCGGCCCGGCACTGGCGGTCCGTGGCTGACGGCGAGGCGCTCGACCCCCAGCGCTCCTTCCTGGCGGTGACCAGCCGGAGCGCCCTGGGGAACGTCGGCCAGCTCAACTACTCGACGGCGAAAGCCGGGCTCCTCGGGTTCACCAGGACCGCCGCATCGGAGCTGCACTCGACCGGCGTCCGGGTGAACGCGCTGATGCCGACGGCCTTCACGCGGATGACCGAGGCCATCCCCGAGGCGCACCGGCCCTACACCCGCGAGGAGATGCCGCCGGAGAAGGTCGCCCCGGCGGTCGCGTTCCTCGCCGGCGACGCGGCCGAGGACGTCACCGGCGTCACCCTCTACGCCGGTGGCGATCGCATCGCGGTCTACTCGGAGCCCGAACCCGTGCGCCAGGGCATCCGGCCGGGTGGCTGGACCGTCGAGTCGCTGGCCGAATCCCTCGAGGCCGTCGCCGAGGGCGTCGAGCTCACCCGAACGGGCACCCTGGTGTAGGGGGCCGCCGCCGAGCCGACCGGCGGGGTCGGCCGGTTTGGAAGCGTTCATTAGGGTCGCCTCTGGACCGACAACAACGTCCAGAGTCCATGGCTGGCGACATGTGGAACCCGGCGCTGGAGGCGATGCCTAGAGATGAGCTCCGCGACCTCCAGCTCCGGAAGTTCAGGGAGCAGCTCGAGCACGCCCACCAGCGCTCGCCGTTCTACCGGGAGAAGCTCGACGACGCCGGGATCGACCCGTCCGCGATCGAGACGATGGCGGACGTGCGTGCGGTCCCGATGACGGAGAAGAAAGCGCTGCGTGCCGCCCAACAGGCCGAACCGTTCCCCTACGGTGACCTCCTTGCCGTCCCGATGTCCGAGGTCACCGAGTATCACCAGACGTCGGGCACGACCGGCCAGCCAGTACGGCAGGCCGACTCGTGGGCCGACTGGGAGTGGTGGAACGACTGCTGGGCGACCGTCCTCTGGGCCCAGGGCATCCGGCCCGACGACCGCGTGTTCTTCCCGTTCTCCTACAACGTCTTCATCGCCTTCTGGGCGGCCCACTACGCCTGCGAACGCATCGGGGCCGAGATCGTCCCGGGCGGCAACCTCTCGTCCGCCCAGCGCGTCCGCAAGATGGACGAGCTCGACGTCACGGCGTTCACGAGCACGCCGACGTACGTCCTCCGGCTGGCCGAGGTCGCCCGGGAGGAGGGGATCGACCCCGCCGACATGGCGGTCGAGCGAATCATCTGTGCTGGCGAACCGGGCGCGAGCGTCGAGGGAACCAAGCAGCGGATGGAGTCGCTCTGGGACGCCGAGGTGTTCGACCACGCCGGCGCGACGGAGACGGGCGCCTGGGGCTTCTCGTGTCGCGGCGAGCCGCTCGGGATGCACGTCAACGAGGCCCGCTTCCTCGTGGAGGTCCTCGACGGGGACGGTGAACCCGTGGAGGCGGGCGAGACCGGCGAGCTCGTCATCACGCCGCTCGACCGGACCGCCCAGCCCTACATCCGCTTCCGGCTCCGCGACGAGGTCGTCGTCCGGGAACCGGACTTCTGCGACTGTGGCCGGACGTTCCGGTTCCTCGAGGGGGGCGTCCTGGGCCGGACGGACGACCTCACGAAGGTCAACGGGGTGCTCTTCTCGCCGACCGCGGTCGAGGACGTGGTCCGACGCTCCGAGCTCGTGAGCGACGAGTTCCGGGTCGTGATCGACGAGCACGAGACGAAGGACCTGGACGTCGTCACTGTGGTCGTCGAGCGGGCGCCGGAGGGAGACGCGGCGGACGCGGAGATCGTCGAGGCGCTCCGCGAGGCGCTGAAGGACACGACGAACCTGACCTGCCGGGTCGACGTCCGCGAGTACGGCACCCTGGAGCGTTTCCAGCTGAAGGCCGACCGGTTCCGCGACGAGCGACAATGAACGAACCCGACCATCCTTCCGGTGACCCGACGACCGATCGTGACGCTGAGACCTACGCCGAGATCGCCGAGGAGATCGACCGGCTGATGGAGGCCGTGGCACGGCTGCAGGAGCTCGGTGCCGACGCCGACCTCCCTGCCATCGAACGGAACGCCAAGCGGCTCGAAGGGAGCGCCCAGGCGCTCGTCGACAACTTCCCGCGAGAGCTCCTCGAAGAGTAGGCGTCGCTGGTCGGTTGGCGAGCGGCGAGAACGAACGGCTGCGCCTACGGCTCCGCCTCGGAGTAGAAGTTGAACGCTTCGAAGACCGGCCGGTC
>CAZATR010000246.1:0-2660 GCA_964488035.1 uncultured Natronomonas sp. | reverse complement strand
CGCTCGGTCAGCACGGAGAACAGCTGCTCGGAGTCAGGGTGGTAGTCGCCGATGCCCTCGAGGCCGAGCCGCAGCGAGTCGGGGATCGAGCCGACGACCCGCTGGATGACCTCGTCGTCGCCGACGAGCGTGACGCGGACGCCGCCGTCCTGGAGGCAGTCGATCGGGGTCTTCAGCACGATCTCGTTGTCCTGGACGATCGAGAGCAGGCGGTCGACCGTCCCCGTCGGTCGGAAGTGGATGTACGCGAGACCCTCCCGGTCGCCGGAGACGTCGTGGGCGATGACGTCGGGCTGGTCGTCGAGGATGTCGGCGGCCCGCTCGAGGTTCCCGCGGACGCTGTACAGGGTGACGCAGGTGCCGTCCGACAGCAGGTTGATCTGGTGGATCGCGTCCCGGGTGACCGCCGGCTCGCCGGTCAGGGCGGCGTCCGTGGGCTGGAGGCCGCCGTCATCGGCGGCGATGACGACGGTCGCGTAGCGCATACGCCGAGTGTGGTAGCGAGCGCCATACGCGTTTCGCCCCGCCCGACCGGTCGGCCGCCGGGCGCGTCGGTGTTGGGGCGACGCGACCCGAAACGGGGAGCGATGACGCCTGGTCCGTCCGCGGATCGGGCCCCGATCACGCGTGCTAGAGATTCACAGTCCCTTAAGGACTCAAAACAGTCTAACCAGTATTAACATGAAAAATCATAAGGGTTTTGTACTCATCGCCGCTCCGGTCGAACGCACACGATGAGCGACCCACGGCCCCGGCTCCGACCCGGCGGACGCGACGCCGACGGACGGGAGCGTGCTCGCTCAGGAACGACCGCCGGCGTCCGGACGGGCGTCGGTTCCACCACCTGATATACATGGCACACGACAACGACGGAGAGGACAAGGTCGCGAGCCGAGTCCGGAACACCGAATCGATCGTTCGAGACGTCGACAACCCCGCAGCCCGCGAACTCCGCCGGAAGTTCGACGAGCAGGACTTCACGTTCGCGCCGGGCCTGTACCACGCGCTGGACGCCCGGCTGGCCGAGATGGCCGGCCTGGACGCCGCGTACATGTCGGGCTACTCGACGGTGCTCGGCCAGTTCGGCTTCCCGGACCTCGAGATGGTCTCGATGACCGAGATGGTCGAGAACGCAAAGCGCATCGTCGAGGCGACGAACCTGCCGGTCGTCGCCGACTGCGACACCGGCTACGGCGGCATCCACAACGTCCGCCGCGCGGTCCGCGAGTACGAGAAGGCCGGCGTCGCCGCCGTCCACATCGAGGACCAGACGACGCCGAAGCGCTGCGGCCACATCGCCGGCAAGAAGATCGTCTCCCGCGAGGACGCCGAGGCCCGCTTCAGCGCGGCCGTCGACGCCAAGCAGTCCGAGGACACCATCGTCATCGCCCGGACGGACGCCTACGGCTCCGCGAACGGCGACTGGGAGGAGCACCTCGCCCGCGGCCGGCTGTACGCCGACTGCGGCGTCGACCTCGTCTGGCCCGAGATGCCGGACCCCTCCCGGGAGGACGCGGTCGCCTACGCCGAGGCGCTCCACGAGACCCACCCCGAGATCGACCTCGCGTTCAACTACTCCAGCTCCTTCGCCTGGAGCCAGGAGGAGGACCCGCTCACGTTCCAGGAGCTCGGCGACCTCGGCTACCAGTACATCTTCATCACGCTGTACGCGCTGCACTCCGGCGCCCACGCGGTCTACGAGGACATGAAGAACATCGCCGAGAACGACGAGGAGGCGCAGTTCGACCTCGAGGGCCGCTACCTCGGCCACGAGACCGAGAGCCACCACGAGCTCTCGTTCGTCTCCCGGTTCCAGGACATCGAGGCCCAGTACGACCCCGAGGCCCAGGCCCGGATGGAGGCCAGCGAGGGCTTCACCGAGGACGAGAACGAGCCGCTCACCTCCGAGCAGGACGACTGAACGCGGCGGCCCCCGCCGGTCGACCGACCGTCCGGCCCGCGCGATGCCGACGGCCCGGCCGGACGCGACCCCGGGTTTCCTTCGACACCCCAGCAGCGGGACGTGCAGTTTCGGGGCCGTGAACCGTCAATAGAACCGTTTCGACCACCTTTAATACCTGCCGTGGCGACCGTTCCGATGACACCGATGACCGAACTCGACACGCGGCTCCACGACCGGACGTTCGTGCGGACGTTCTTCACGACGCCGACCGCCGAACAGGGCGAGGCCGACTCCGCGAAGAAGCTCCGGAGCGCCATCGGGCTCCGCGGGATGCAGGCCCCGGACGTCTGGGTGCCGGACAACGAGGACGCCACCGCGCCGAACATGCGCGACGAGGGCGCCGAGAACATCGCGGAGGTCGTCGCCGAGGGCGGCGCCGACTTCCCCGGCGAGATCCACCCGCGCGTCGTCTGGCACCGCGACAGCCCCGATACCCGCTACAGGGGCTTCCAGCACATGCTCGAGATCGCCGACCCCGAGAGGGGCGCCGTCGACCACATCGACGGCTTCGTCATCCCCGAGGTCGGCGACGTCGACGACTGGAAGAAGGCCGACGAGTTCTTCACCATCGTCGAGAACGAGTACGGCCTCGAGGAGGGGAGCCTCGCGATGAGCGTCATCATCGAGAGCGGCTCCGCCGAGCTCGCGATGGGCAAGCTCCGCGAGGAGATGGGCAAGCCCACGAACAACCTCGAGC
>CAZATR010000245.1:0-2666 GCA_964488035.1 uncultured Natronomonas sp. | reverse complement strand
TCACCGACGGCGAGGCCGACGGCCGAGCCGTCGGCCTTTTTCATCGACGTTTTTCGAGGAGCGGGTTGCGGGCCGGCGGCCCGCAACCGGATGCCGTGGCGGCGGAGCCGCCACGCGGTTCCCGCAGCGAGCGAAGCGAGCGAGGAAACCCGACGCAGAAAAAGGTCGGTTCGCAAACAGATCCTTGCGGGTGTTCGGAGCCCGTCGATGCGGCGCCCAACCAGGGCCCGCTTCCCGGGCTGTTGGGTTACCGTCTCTTCCCACCCGGTCGCGCGGTGGCAGACGCAAGTCACAACAGGCCGAACCCCGTACCACCGTCCATGTCCGAGGTCGAGATCGAGTACTGCGTGCCGTGTGGCTTCCTGAACCGTGCGACGGACCTCGCCGAGGCGCTGTTGTCGGCGCTCGGTGACGACGTGGACCGCGTCGCCCTCGTGACGGGCGACCACGGCGTCTTCCGGGTCCGGGTGGGCGAGGAGCTGGTGTTCGACAAGGAGACCCACGAGTACGACGTCGACGAGATCACGCGACGGGTTCGCGCCGAACTGTAACCGCTCCGCCGTTCAGAGGAAGCCGGTCGTCAGGTTGATCGCGACCACGAGGATGCCGGCACCGCCGGCGACGAAGAGGCCGGCCGCGACCCCGTGGGCGCGTCCGAGCCCGTGGCTGCGGGCCATCGCGTAGCTCCCGGCGAAGAGGAAGCCGACGACGAGAAGACCGAGCAGGCCGACGGCAGCGCCGAGGAGGCTCGGCGCGAGGCTCTCGGCGGTGCCCATCCCGCCCACGATGGCGATCGAGATGGCACCGAGCACGAGCGTCACGAGGACGAACAGCGCGCCGAGCCGCTGGGGCGAGGTGTCGCTGCTCGGGCGTTCGCCCGGACCGGTCGCGTACGGCTGGACCGCGTCCGTGTCGGCGACCTCGGCGGACCGCTGGACGCCGAGCTTCGAGAGCGCGTAGAAGATCCCGGCGAACAGCAGCCCCATCAGTATCGTACTGCCGAGCAGATGCGTACTCATGGCCTGTTGTCGGGTGATTCGTGGGCGGGCACATATATCCTTGGCTATCGCGTCGGGCGCTGGGTGGACACGAAGCTCCGTGGCGCCCGCGTTGGCTCTCGCGCCGGACGGGATTGCTCGATCCGCGCGCGGGTGCAGCCGACGGAAACCCGTGCCGAGTACGTCACGAATTTAGGGCCGCAGTTCCTACCCACGCCAGGTGGAAATCTCCGTGACGCAAGAGCTAAGTGCATTTCGCCGCCAGCCTCATTCACGACCGACACCGTAGCATGATCGAGTATCTCGCCCCGGCACAACAGGCCGCGCAGGAATGGCGGACACAGGCGGACGTATTCAGGGAGCTGTTCTTCGTCTTCCTCGTCGTCGGCACCCTCGTTGGCGTCGTGGTCGTCACGTACACCCTGTACAACCTCTACAAGAACCGCGACGACGGCGGCGACCGGGAGGGGTTCAACGCCCCGCAGCTCGGCGAACTCCCGACCGGCCAGACGGGCGGCAAGAGCAGCAAGCTGTTCCTGTCGTTCGGCATCAGCGCCATCATCGTCATCAGTCTCGTCGTCTACTCCTACGGCCTCCTGCTCTACGTCGAGGAGGGCCCGAACGACATCTCCGAGGAGACCGACATGGATGTCGAGGTGGTGGGGCTTCAGTTCATCTGGCAGTTCCACTACGAGAACGGCGTCCAGACGACCGGGACGCTCCGCGTCCCGAAAGGTGAGGTGGTCAGGTTGGACGTGACGTCGGGCGACGTGTGGCACAACTTCGGCGTCCCCGAGTTGCGGATCAAGGCCGACGCCATCCCGGGCGAGTACGCCCACACCTGGTTCGTCGCCGACGAGACCGGGACCTACACGGCGAAGTGCTACGAGCTCTGCGGCAGCGGACACTCACAGATGACGGGCGAAATCGTGGTCATGGAGGAAGACGAATTCAACGACTGGTACGAATCGGCCGGTGCGAACGTCACCGAAACGCCCACGCCGACCCCCCGCGATGGTGGGGAGAGCGGCGAGAGTCACGGAAGCGTCCCCGCCCACGGTGACGCCTCGACGAACGCCCGACGGGGGGTCTCGGCATGAGCGAGCTCCCGCCCTCCTACTCGGTGAAGCGGTGGCTCGTCACGACCAACCACAAGGACGTGGGCATCCTGTACATGCTCACGTCGCTGTTCTTCCTCGTCTTCGGGGGCGTGCTCGCGCTGCTCATCCGCCTCCAGTTGCTCCAGCCGGGCGCCAACCTCATGTCCGGTCTGGCATACAACGAGACCGTCACGGCCCACGGGCTGATCATGGTGTTTTGGTTCCTGTCGCCGTTCGCGTTCGGGTTCGCGAACTACGTCGTGCCGCTCCAGATAGGGGCGGACGACCTCGCGTTCCCGCGGTTGAACGCACTGTCCTACTGGATGTACCTCCTGTCCGGGGTGCTGCTCGGCGCGTCGTTCTTCCAGGAGGGGACGCTGAGTACCGGGTGGACGATATACGCGCCGCTGAGCGTGCCCGCGTTCACGCCCGAGATCGGGGCCACCGGGGCGGTGCTCGCAATGGCGATGTTCGTCGTCGGGGTCACCGCGTCGACGATCAACTTCCTGACGACGATCCACCACTCGCGTGCGGAGGGCATGGGCCTGATGGACATGCCGATGTTCAC
>CAZATR010000244.1:0-2691 GCA_964488035.1 uncultured Natronomonas sp. | reverse complement strand
ACCACCTCGAGGAGAACCTGGAGAACCACGGCTCCATCCCGGAGGAGAACTTCGAGACGTACTACCGCTACCTCGAGCTCGTCCGCGAGGAGTACAAGGAGCGCGCCATCGAGGACGTCCGCCACGCGCTGGCGTACGACCTCGACGAGATCCAGCGGCAGGGTGAGAAGTACATGGACCACGTCATGGCGTACATCGACGACGACACCGTCGAAGACGAGATCACGGGCCGCGAGCAGGAGCCCGACGAGAAGTTCCTGCGGGCGGTCGAGGAGAAACTGGACGTCCCGGAGGACCGGAAGGACGACTTCCGCCAGGAGGTCGCCAACTGGGTGAGCCGCCGCGCCCGCGAGGGCGAGCCGTTCGAGCCGCAGGACAACGACCGGCTCCGCCGGGCGCTCGAGCGGAAGCTGTGGGAGGACAAGAAGCACAACATCAACTTCTCCGCGCTCGTCTCGTCCGGAGAACTGGACGACGACGAGCGGAACGCCTGGGTCGAGGCCCTCGAGGAGCAGGGCTACAGCACCGAGGGCGCCAAGGAGGTGCTCGAGTTCGCCGGCGCCGAGGTCGCCAAAGCCGAGATGGAAGAGGAATGAGCGGCGAGGAGTACCTCGACCGCGCCGACGCCGCCCTCGAGGAGACCTACGAGCCGCCGATGCCGCTGTCCGAGTACGTGGACACCGTGCTGGAGCATCCCGCGACCGCGGCCCACGCCTCGAAGTACCTGCTGTCGGCCATCGAGGCGGCCGGCACCCGGACGGTGGTCGAGGAGGGCGAGCGCAAGGAGCGCTACCGGTTCTTCGACGACCCGCACAACGACGGCGAGCACGCCATCCTCGGGAACACCGAGGTGCTGAACAGCTTCGTCGACGACCTCCGGTCGATCGCGGCCCGCCGCGGCAAGGAGGAGAAGATCCTCTGGCTCGACGGCCCGACGGCGACCGGGAAGTCGGAGCTGAAGCGGTGTCTCGTCAACGGCCTGCGGGAGTACTCCAAGACCGCCGCCGGGCGACGGTACACCATCGAGTGGAACGTCTCGGGCGTCGGCGGCGGGACGGGGATGACGTACGGCGACGAGCCGGCGCCGGACGAGGACGACTGGTACGAGTCGCCGGTGCAGGCCCACCCGTTGTCGGTGTTCCCGGCCGCGGTGCGGGACGACCTGGTCGCCGAACTCAACGAGCGGCTGGACGACCACATCCCGATCCACCTCGAGACCGACCTGGACCCGTTCAGCCGGGAGGCCTACGAGCACCTCGAGGAGCAGTACCGTCGCCAGGGCGTCGAGGACCTCTTCTCCGCCATCACCGACGAGCGCCACCTGCGGGTGAAGAACTTCGTCGTCGACGTCGGGCGCGGCATCGGCGTACTGCACAGCGAGGACGACGGCTCGCCCAAAGAGCGCCTGGTGGGCTCCTGGATGGCCGGGATGCTCCAGCAGCTGGACTCCCGCGGCCGGAAGAACCCACAGGCGTTCAGCTACGACGGCGTGCTGTCGCAGGGCAACGGACTCCTCACCGTGGTCGAGGACGCCGCCCAGCACGCCGACCTCCTCCAGAAACTGCTGAACGTGCCCGACGAGGGCGCGGTGAAGCTCGACAAGGGGATCGGGATGGACGTCGACACCCAGATGATCATCATCTCCAACCCCGACCTCGAGGCCCAGCTGAACAAGCACGCCGACCTGGAGGGGTCGGACCCGCTGAAGGCGCTGAAGCGACGACTCGACAAACACGAGTTCACGTACCTCCTGAACCTCTCGCTTGAGGCGGAACTGGTCCGGCGGGAGCTGACGAACGAGACCGAGATCTGGGAGGCCGACAGCTACGAGACGCTCGCGACGCGCATCCGGGAGCCGATCCGGATCTCCGTCCGGGCGGGAGACGACACCGTACGCGAGCGCGAGCTGGCGCCGCACGCCATCGAGGCCGCCGCACTGTACGCGGTCGTCACCCGGCTGGACGCCGAGTCGCTGCCGCCCGGCCTCGACCTCGTCGACAAGGCCCTGGTCTACGACCGCGGCTACCTCCAGGACGGCGACGAGCGCCGGTACAAGGAGGAGTTCGACTTCGAGGAGGTCGACGAAGGGACCGGCGGCATCCCCGTCACGTACACCCGCGACGTCATCGCGGACCTGCTCCACGAGGAGACCGAGCGCCACCACCCCGACCTGGCCGTCGAGGGCGTCATCATGCCGCGGGACCTCCTGAACGCGATGGCCGAGCGGCTCGACGACGCGCCGATGTTCTCCGGGAACGAGCGCACCGAGTACGAGAACCGGCTCGTCCCGGTGAAGAACCACGTGTTCGGCCAGCAGGAGGACGACGTCGTCGACGCCATCATGCGCGACAAGCGCGTCGACGAGGCCACCGTCGAGGAGTACATCGAGCACGTCTACGCGGCCGTCGAGGGCGAGCAGATCGAGAACGAGCGCGGCGAACTGGTCGAGCCGGACCCGCTGAAGATGAAGGTCTTCGAGATCGAGCACCTCGGCCGGTTCGACGAGGACGACTACGACGGCGCCGACGCCACGGAGGGCCCCTGGCAGTTCCGCGAGGAGAAGGTGATCACCGCGCTGAACCGCCACGCCTGGCGGCACCGCGACGAGGACTTCCGCGTCTCGGACGTCGACCCCCGGGAGATTCCCGTGATCGAGACCGTCCTGGGGAGCCACGACTGGGACGACGTCGG
>CAZATR010000243.1:0-2718 GCA_964488035.1 uncultured Natronomonas sp. | reverse complement strand
CGTCGGCGCCCGCCGAGTAGCGGGGCTTGACCGCGCCACACTCGTTGATCGCGCCCTTCAGTTCGACCTCGAACGTACCGGCCTTCCCGTCCTCGACGAACTGGAAGCCGTCGATGTACCCGCGGTCGTAGAAGACCTCGAGCACGGACCCGATCTCGTTCGAGGCGGGCTGTATCGTCTGGTCTAGATGGCCGACGCTCTCGGCGTTGTCGAGTCCCGACAGCGCGCTGGCCAGTGGATCGTTGTCCGCCATTGTTAGCTGTACTTCTTGAATCCCATGCCGCGGGCGACCTCGCGGAAGCACTGTCGGCACAGCCAGATGTCGTACTTCCCGACGAGGCCCTGTTCGCGCCCGCAGCGCTGACACGCCTCGAGCTGGCCGGTGCGTTTCGCGGCCTGCTCGCCCGTCTCCTGTTCCGTCATGATGTGACCTCCAACTCGTAGTTCTCCTCGAGGAACGCGATCGCGTCCTCGGCGGTCAGCCGGTGTCGCGACGGGATCGAGCGGGACACCTTGTCCCGCTTTTTCACCCGGTAGCCGGGCCGCACGAGGTTCACCGTCACGTCCAGCCCGTAGATTCCGATCTCGGGGTCGTACTCCTGGCTCGGGAAGTCCGTGTGCTCCTCGACGCCGAAGCTGAAGTTCCCGGTCTCGTCGAACTGCGAGCGCGAGACGTCGGTGAACTCGAGTGCGGTGTCGAGGAACGCCTCGGCGTCCTCCCCGCGGAGCGTGACCTTCGCGCCGATCGGGTCGCCCTCCCGGACGTTGAAGTCCTGGATGGTCCGCTCGGCGGTGGTCCGGACGGGCGTCTGGCCCGTGATCTCGCCGAGGATCTCCTCGGCCCGGGCGAGCGGCTCGCCGCCGCGGCCGACGCCCATGTGGACGACGAGCTTCTCGACGGCCGGCTGCCGCATCTCGTGGAACTCGCCGGCCTCGGACTCCGAACTCATTCGTCGTCACCTCCGTCGTCGGCGTCGGCCGCGTCGTCGGCCTCCGTGTCCTCGGCTTCCGTCTCGTCCTCGCTGGATTCGGCGTCGGCCGCCTCCTCGGCGTCGGCCACGTCGGCCGCGTCGTCGGCCTCCGACTCGGTCGCGTCTTCGTCGGCGCCCTCGACGAAGTTCTCGTCGATGACGACGACGTACTCCTCGACGGTCTCGAAGTCGTCGGCGCCCTCGTAGTCCTCGATGAGGACGTTGTTCGCCGAGGAGCCGGGCGTGACCTGTATCTCGTCGACGGTGCCGATCCGGCCGGCGTGGGCGCCGCGGACGGCGGTCACCAGCGCGCCCTCCTCGTAGGTGAAGTGCGCGACGACCTCGTCGTCGTCATTGGAGACGACGATGGAGTCGTTCGGGGCGTACTCGGCATCTTCCTCGACGAGCAGCGTCTGCCCGTCGTGCAGCGTCAGCTGCGTGTCGCCGCCGGGGACCTGCCGCTTGCCGTCGATCTTGCCGAGCTTCGAACCCGCGGCGTCGGCGTCGATGGGGGTCAGCGAGAGCCGACCGCCCTCGTCGGGGAAGACGCGGTAGTGCTCCTCCCGTTCGCGGAACGTCAGGATGTCGAACATCCCGATCGGCCGGCGCTCGTCGGAGACGGCCGTCCCGTTGACCAGGACGCTGTCCTGGCCGAGCGCGAAGCGCGCTTCCTTCTTCGAGTCGACGTAGCCGAGCACGTCCCGCAGGACGATGAGCAGCGGGACGCCGCCCTCGCCGTGCGGGCCCGCGCCCGCGTTCGTCGTGTACGTCTCCTCCTTCCGCTCGACCGGCCACGATTTCGGAACCGAGAGTCGCTTCTGGTGGTTGCTCATTCGTCGTCCTCCTGGAGGCGCGCCGCGCGGCGCTCGTCCTCAAGGTCCAGCTCCGTCACCGTGACGTTGCTGGCGTCGAGCGACCGCGGGACCTCCTCGCCGTCGGCCGTCTCGATGGTGACCTCCTCGACCTCGATGGTCGCGGCGCGGAGGTCGACGTCGACGACCTCGCCGGACTCCCCGGCGAAGTCGCCGCGCTGGACCTCCACGGTGTCGCCCGCGTTCACCCGCACGTTCCGCTGGCCGTACTCCTCGCGGAGCTCGCCCGACAGCGGCGCGCGGACCTGCTTCTGCTTCTCGTGCAGCGCGGCGCGTGCCTCGCGGTTGCGCTGTTTGTGTGGTTGCCGTGTCATACTATCATCGTCGCCGTGCTGGCGATGGTACCGAACCGCTCCGCGACCTCGCGGGCGATGGGGCCCTTGAGTTCGGTGCCGCGGGGGTCCTCGTTCTCGTCGATGATGACGGCCGCGTTGTCCTCGAACTTCACGCGCGTGCCGTCGGGTCGACGGATCGGCTTCCGCTGGCGGATGATGACCGCCTCCAGCACCTGCCGTCGCATCTCCGGGGTGCCCTTGGTGACCGAGACGGTCACCTTGTCACCGAGCCCCGCCTTCGGGTGGCGGTTCTTGGTGCCGGAGTACCCCGAGATGGAGACGACCTTCAGCTCGCGGGCGCCGGTGTTGTCGGCACACGTGACGAGCGAGCCCTTCTCGAGGCCCTGCGTGACGTCGGCGTTCATCGCCTCCATCACGCGTCACCTCCCTGCTCGCGGCTTCCGCCGCTCGCGTCCGTGGCCTCTGACGAGGCCACGCTCACCACGACGTGGTGCTTGGTCTTCGAGAGCGGTCGCGTCTCAGCGATCTTCACGTCGTCGCCGACCGAGAGCGGCTCCAGTACCTCCGGCACGTGCGCCG
>CAZATR010000242.1:0-2776 GCA_964488035.1 uncultured Natronomonas sp. | reverse complement strand
ATATTTCAGGAACATGCTCATGAACCACCCGTTACGTTACACCCCTCCACCGACCGGGCCGGATGGGGTCGATTCGATCCCGGCGAACCGGACCGGGTCCCGGCGTCGACCCCGTGCCGGCACCGTCGCGTTCGGCGTCCCGGCGAATCCAGACCGGGCGCCGGTCGTTGGAGCCCCTCGAGGAGTCACTCCAGGTGTGCGCCGGGCAGCGACACCGAACACCGTTCGGCGTCGTAGCCGGCGTCGGTCAGGCCGGTGTCGAGTGCGAACACCGTCTCGCCGAGCATCGCCATCGAGGCCTCGCCGCCGTTCTCGGAGACGTCCCGGATCACCTCGCGGACCTCGGGGGTCAACAGCCCGGTCTCGCGGGCGAACTCCCGGGAGGTGTGCATGAGCGTCTCCAGCGTCGGTTCGGCGACCAGTGCCGACAGCGCCTGCCGGCCGGCCTCGGTGAGTTCCGCGGTGTCGCCGGCGAGGACGTCCTCCGTGCTGAGCTCCCCGAGTGCGAGATACTCGACGTCGCGTGTCGCCGGGATGCCGTCCATCGCGCCGTGGGCGGGCGCGCCGGGTTCGAGCCGGACGGGGAACCCGCCGCGGGCCTGTGCGACCACGTCGCCGAGGCCGGTGCCGGCCTGGACCTCGGCGCCGTGGGCGATGGTGACGAGCTCGTTCTCCGAGAGCCCGTGGTCGAACACCGCGTTGGCGGCCAGCGCCGTCCCGAGCGCCGCCGCGCCGGAGACGCCGAAGCCGGACGAGACGGGAAGGTCGGTCTCGACGACGACGTGGGCGGTCGAGCGGAGCGCACCCAGCACCCGGTCGACCGCCTCGAACTCGCAGGGCTCGCCGTTCAGCTCGACGCCGTCGCCGGGCTCCAGCCGCACCGTCACCCCGTCGGCCAGGGTCGCGCCGGCGCCCCGGGACCCCGCTTTCGTCGGGTCGTCGTCCGCGTGGACGCTGAAGAAGCCGGTCACGTGCCCCGGGACGAACGCCGCCGCGTCGGTCATGCCCCGGCCTGCGTGACCGCGCGGGTTAAGCGTTGCCTGACGGACCGACGCTGGCGCCGGGGCGTTCGGAGTCGTCCGCGTCCCTGCCCGGCCCCGCTCGGGCCCGGCCGGAAGAACAACCGTTTTGGTTGCGGTGGTGGAACACCCGGACAGTGACAACGCGTGCCCCAGGACCCACCGGCCCCGAGTGACGAGCCGGGGCCGCTGCTCGTCCCCGTCGGCGAGTCCGCCACCCTCCGGCAGACGGTGGCCTACGCCGTCCGCGAGGGGCTGGGGTCGGCTCGGGAGGTCCACTTCGTCGCCCCGGTCGGCTGGCACGACATCGGCGACGTGGGCGCCGCGGGCCGTGCCGAGACCGAGGCCCTCCTCGAGCGGGTCGCCGTCTGGGCGGCCGAGGACGCCGACGAGGACGCCGAGCTCGACGTGGCGACGGCCATCGTCGGCGAGTCGGCGTACCTCTTCGGCCCCGACGACTACGCGGGCGTCCTCGCGGACTACGCCGAGGCCAACGGCATCCGCCGGGTCCTCGTCGACCCGCAGTTCAACCCCGGCGGCCACGTCCCCATCCTCCAGCCGATGGAGGCGTCGCTCGCCGACACCGGCCTCGACGTCGCGGAGGCCCCGGTCGAGCGCCGGACCCGGCGCGGGCGGCTGCTCCGCCGCGGCGGCGTCCGCCAGTTCGCGACGCTGTTCGGCGTCGCGTTCCTGTTCTACCAGCTCCTGGGCGGGTTCACGGGTACGCAGTTCGACCTCGTGACCGGCGTCGCCAGCGCGACGCTCGTCGCCGCGATGTTGCACCGGATCACGTTCAACACCCGACTCCGGCTGCGGACGGTCGCCGTACGCGTCCTCCGGCTGGTGGTGTACGCGCCGTACCTGCTCTACGAGATCGTCAAGGCCAACGTCCAGGTCTCCTACGCCATCCTCCACCCGCGCCTCCCGATCGAGCCGCGGATGACCGAGGTCGAGTGCGCGCTGTGGGGCGGGATGCCGGTGACGACGCTCGCCAACAGCATCACGCTCACCCCCGGGACGCTCACCGTCCGCGTCCGCGGCCGGGGGATGGTGATCCACACGCTCCTGCCGGCCTCCCGGGAGGGCCTGTTCGACGGCGCCCTCGAGCGCGCCGTCCGGTTCGTGTTCTACGGCCGCCGGGCGCTCGCCATCGCCAGCCCCAGGGAACGCGGCGACGCCAGGATCCTCGGGGGTGACGAGGAGTGATCGTCGAGGACGCGCTGCTCGCGGCGGCGGCCGCCCTCGTCGTGCTCGCCATCGCCGTGCTGTACCGCGCGGTCCGCGGGCCGACGATGCAGGACCGCGTCATCGCCGTCAACGTCCTCGGGACGAACACCGTCATCATCCTCGCGCTGCTGTCGGCGGCGCTCGATGTCCCGTCGTTCCTCGACATCGCGCTCGTGTACGCCCTGTTGAACTTCGTGATGGCCGTCGCCATCTCCAAGTTCACCGTCGACCGCGGAGGGGTGATGTAGGTGACGCCGCTGGAGATCGCCATCGTCGGGTTCCTCGCCGCCGGCGTCTTCTTCATGTTCGTCACCGCCGTCGGCGTCATCCGGCTGCCGGACATCTACAGCCGCGCCCACACCGCCAGCCAGACCGACACCCTCGGCGCCGGCCTCAGCCTCGTCGGCGTCGCCCTCGCGCTCGGCGTCGGGACGACCACCCTCAAGACCGCGCTCCTGCTGGTGTTCGTCTTCATCACCAACCCGACGGCGGCCCACGCCATCGCCCGCGCCGCCGACGAGGAGGGCATC
>CAZATR010000241.1:0-2855 GCA_964488035.1 uncultured Natronomonas sp. | reverse complement strand
GCGGTCTCGACGCGTGCGGCGGCCTCGTATCGGCCATCGAACCAGTCGGGTGGGTCGAACGCCACGGTCCGGGTCAGGCTCGCGTGGAGGCCGCCCCGTTCTGCGGTCACGGACACCAGCGCGTATCCCTCGAGGGCCGCCGTTTTCGGGGTGAAGTGCCGGTAGCGCTGGGCCCGTCGCTCGCCACCGACGAGCAACACTGGCGCCCGGACGCCGGCTGCGGAGAGTTCCGATCGGACGGCCGTCGCGAGCTCGGCCTCGGTGTCGTCCGGCACCGCGGCCTCGCAGGCCCGCTCGACCGCTTCCGCGGCGTCCCGACCGAGCGACCGATAGGCCTCAACCTCGCCGTCGGCCAACGGCTGCCGGAGCGCCGTGGCGTCGACATGGTCGAAGCCAGGCACGTCGAAGTCCGCGGCCGCCGGTTCCGGCGACGCCTCGGCGACCGCGCCCGCGAGTGACTCAGCGTGCCAGGAGAAGCGCTCGACCGTCACGCCGTCGGGCAGTTCCTCTTCGCGGAGCCGCTCGGCCTCGATGGAATCGGTCACGACACGGAGGTCGCCGTCGTAGCCGGCCGCGGCCACGCCGACCGGTGCGCTGGCGGTGATCACGTTGTCTCCGCCCGTCAGCCACGCGAACGAGGCGGGCCGGGCGAACCAGACCGCGGCGAGGTCGTGATCGTCGAGGAAGGCGCCCAAGCGATCGCGGTGACTATCGATCGGCCGATTCATGGCGGCCATCGGTCCCGGGGGCCCTTAGGTCTCGACCCGTCGCGAGTCCTGGCTCTTGGGTCCGGTCTTTTCACATCCGATAACTGCCGGGGAAGCTTGATACGGGGCCCCCGGCGAGCGAACCGTATGGCAGACAGCGCGGACGCCCACGGCGGCCTCGAGGCCGCCGTCCCACGGGGGGACGAGCTCCCCGACCCGGCCGACCTCCAGTGGCTCCAGGCGGTCGAGGACATGCCCCAGCCAGTCGTGGTTGGGGACGGCCAGGGCGGGCTCGTCGTCTTCAACGAGGCGATGCAGGCGCTGACCGGCCTCTCCCGCGAGGAGGCCGAGGGGATGGCGAGCTGGGAGATGTTCCGGACGGACGAGACCCACGGTACGAAGACGACGCTCGCCGATAAGGTCCACGAGACCGGTGAGCCGATCCGGGACTTCGAGACGGAGGTACTGGACCACGACGGGAACCGCCACCAGGTCCAGATCACGAGCACGCCGATGTACGACGACGACGGCGAGTTCGCCATGGCGATGACCGTCTTCCGCGAGGTCACCGAACTCCGGGAAAAGGAACGCCGCATCGAGGAGACGCGCGAACAGGTCGCCGGCACCGTCACGGAGGCGGTCGCCAGCCTCGAGTCCATCGCCGAGGACGTCGCCGAGAACGCCGCCGAGATCGAGGCTCGGACCCACGACCAGGACGAGTCACTCCGGGACATCGCCGACGAGATGGAGTCGCTCAACGCGAGCATGGAACAGGTCGCGGCGAGCACCGAGCAGCTGGCGAACGCCGCCCAGGAGATGCGGGAGAACGCCGACCGCGGCCGGGACGCTGCCGAGGAGGCCGCGGCGGCGACGGAGCGGCTCGAGACGACCGGCGACGAGCTCGTCGAGACCGTCCGGGCGCTCGAGGCGGAAATCGAGGCCATCGACGAGGTCGTCTCGGTGATCGACGAAGTGGCCCAGCGCACCGACCTGCTCTCGCTGAACGCGAACATCGAGGCGGCCAAGGCCGGCGAGGCCGGGGACGGCTTCGAGGTCGTCGCGAACGAGGTCCGGAACCTGGCCGAGCAGACGAAGGAACACACCGACGAGATCAGGGACCAGATCGAGACGGTCCAGGGGAAGACGGACGACACGGTCGACGCAGTGGAGGCGTCGAGCGGTCGCATCGACGCGGCCAGCGACCGCATCCAGGGGGCCATGGATGCCATCGAGGGGATCGCCGAGAGCATCGACGAGTCCACGACCGGGATCGAGGAAATCTCGCAGGCGAACGCGGATCAGGCCTCGCGGGTCGAAGAGGTCACCGCCACCGTCGAGGAGGCCGCCAGTCGGGCGGCGTCCATCCGGGAGACGGCCAGCGAGACCGCCGAGAGCACGGAAGACCAGCGCGAGGCGGTCCGGGCGGTCCGCGAGGCGATCGACCAGCTCCGCGAGCAGGACACCTGACCGTCGCCTACTCTTCGGGCTCGTCGCGAGCGTGCAGCGCCCGTCGAAGCACGCCGCGGACCGTCCGGAGCTCCCGACCCGTCGGGTTCGCCCGCCCGATCAGCCGCCGCATCAGTCGTCGCGTTTTCGCCCGCTTCTCCGGGCGGTAGTCGAGCGCGTCGAGGAAGCGGGCGAAGTGGTCGTGGAACCCTTCGATCTCGTCCGGGGTCGCGGCGTCGGCGTCGCGGTCGGGGAGCTGGGTCGTCGAGAGCGCGAGCTCCCGCAGCTCGTAGAGCGCGACGGTCGCCGCCTGGCCGAGGTTCAGGGTCGGATAGTCGGGGTTCGCCGGAATGGCGCAGATCCGGTCCAGCCGCGCGAGCTCGTCGTTCGTCAGGCCGACGCGCTCTCGGCCGAAGACGAGGGCCACGTCGGGGACCCCGGCGATCTCGTCGGCGAGTTCGGCGGGAGTGACGAACGGGTACCGGACGTGCTTGGCCCCGCTCTCGTTGGTGACGGCCGTGAAGCCGACCGTGTGGTACGACTCGACCAGCTGGTCGAACCCTAGTTCCGTGGCGTCCGGCAGGACGTCCGCTCTGGCGGCGCCCGCGAAACCATACGCTTCGCCGTCGTGCTCCAATGGCGGCGGCTCGACCAGCAGCAGTTCGTGGAACCCGAAGTTCTTCATCGCCCGGGCGACCGTGC
>CAZATR010000240.1:0-2927 GCA_964488035.1 uncultured Natronomonas sp. | reverse complement strand
GGCGGAGGCGGCGGAGGCGGCGGTCCCACCGCGACCCAGCCCACAAATGCCGGCGGTGGCGACGACGCCGGCGGCAACCGCGGCACCCCGACCATCAGCGGCGGGCCGGGCTTCACCCCGCTCGTCGCCCTGGTCGCGCTCCTGGCCGCCGCGCTGTTCGTGCTCCGGCGCCGGTAACGACCGACGCCGATTCGTTCCTCCTCGCCCGTCGCATCGACCACCAGCGACTGGTCTCCACCGGGACCGTCGATCGTCGGGCGCTCCCGTACCCCAAGGACGATACGGCGCCGGCCGCTTGGGCCGGTATGCTCTCGGAGGTCGACAACGCCCGGAAGCTCATGTTACTGCTGGGCGACGAGGGGTTCACCGAGGCGCTGACGCAGGCCGAGGAGCTCGTCGAGGACGCAAACGAGACGCTGGACCGCGTCGAACGGATCGAGGACGAGGCGGCCGAGGCGGTCCGGGAGGCCAACGAGACGATGCGGGCGGTCGACCGCCGACTGGACAAGGTCGACCGGACCATCAACCTGCTCGAGGCGAAGATCGAGGCCGGGTTCAGCCTCGCGTTCTTCGTCTTCGCGGTCAACATCTACCTCCGCGGGGACCCGTTCTTCGCCGCGGGCCTGTTCGCCCTCGGCCTGCTGGGGTCCGGCCAGCTCCTCGTGACGATCCGGAACGTCCCGCAGGTCGAGAAGCTGTGGGCCGGCGTCCGGTTCCTGCTGGCGCGGCTCGGGCTTCGGTCGGCCGACGGCGGGGAGGACGGCGGTCGGACGACGGTTGACGAACGGGGACCCTAGCGTCGTCGGAGGATCGAACCCGAGGGAACCAGACCCCGCTCGACCACCTCGATTCGAATCCCTCCGTACGCCCCCTTCTCCGTCGGGTCGTTCCGCAGAAGCATGCTCCGTCAGGGATTCGAACCCGATGCCGGACCTCGCTCCGCTCGGTCCGCCGTGGTTCGAAACCCTTCCGTGCGCTTCTTTCTTCGTCACTCCGTTCCTCAGAAGAGTGCTCCGTCAGGGATTCGAACCCTGGTCCTTGCCGTGAGAGGGCAAGATGATTGGCCGGACTACACCAACGGAGCCGTCGGCCGTCAGCGGCGGAATCTACCGGTGAGGAACGTATAATGGTTGCGTTTCACCGCCGCCGTGGGCCGGTTTCCCACTGGAACGTCGGGTCGGCACCCGGTCGGATCGGGCGGCGGCCCGCATCGTGACGGTGGGGTCGGCCCGGGCTCCCGGGTGGTTCGGCCCTCGAACGGGCGGCCGAGACGGACAGGCTTTTGCTCGGGTCCGCGCGAGCCCCGGGTATGCGGCTCCGCACCGCGGTCGCCGTCCTCGCCGTCCTCGCCCTCCTGGGCACGGTCGTCGTTGTCGGCCTGGGACTCGCGCCGACCGGCGGCAGCATGGAGGTCGCCTGGGTGAGCGACACCCCGCGGGACAACGTGCGGAACCACCACGCCGTCGGCGTCGGGCCCGACGACGACCTCGTGGTCGCGCCGGTCACCGAGGTCCCCGGCGACGACGTCGAGATGACCGCCCGGTCCTGCGCGCTGGTGCGGCTGTCGCCGGCGAACGGCTCGGTACTGTGGCGCGCCACGACGCCGCCCACGTCGTGTTTCTCCCACGCGCTGACCGAGCCCGCCATCGCGGACGTCGACGGCGACGGTGGCCCGGAGGTACTGTCGGCGTCGACCGAGGACGCCCTGGTCGCCTACGACGGCCGCACGGGAGCCGAGGAGTGGCGGGTTCCGCTGTCGACGTACGGCTACGGCCACCCGACCGTCGTTCCTGGTCCGGACGGGGCGGGCGCCGACGTCGTCGCGAGCGACATCGGCGGCACCGTGGTCCGCGTTGCCGGGAACGGCTCGGTGCGGTGGCGGGTCGACCTGGCGCGGACCGTCGAACGGCCGCTGTCGGTCACCGACGCCCCACGGGTCGCGGACGTGACGGGCGACGGCGACGCGGAGGTCGTGGTCGGCAGCAACCGGGGCGTGGTCGTCCTCTCGGGGGACGGCGACCGGGTCCGGACCCGATCGGTCCCGGCGACCTACGTCGCCACCGGACCGGCCCGCGAGGACGGCGGACGGACGATCCTCACCGCCTACTACCGGTCGGTCCAGGCGGTCGACGGGGCGTCGGGCGAGCTGCTGTGGCGTCGGAACGTGACGAACGGGCGGGTCCGGGGCGTCACCGACGCCGACGCCGACGGCACCCCGGAGGTCCACGTGGGCCGCGTCGGGGGCGAGGTGCTCGCGCTGGACGCCGATACGGGCGCCACGGAGTGGGCGACCACCGTCGCGGTCGACGACGACGCGATCGTGCCGCCGCCGGTAACCGCGGACGTCACGGGTGACGGCCGCCCGGAGGTCATCGCCGTCACGGAGGTCGGGCGGGTCGCCGTCCTCGATCCCGTGACCGGCGAGGAGCTGGCGACGTACGAACGGGAGGTGCCGATCTGGACGTTCGCCACCCCGGCGGACCTCGACGACGACGGCGATCGGGAGGTCCTGGTCCGCTACGGGGACGGCCGCGTCGTTGCCCTCCAGTACACGGCGGCCGACCGGCCGCTCGCGGCTCCCGTCGCCGCTACCTGACCTCGGCGAAGTCCTTGTGGCCGCGGATGTCGACGCCCTCGTCGGTGACGGTGGCGAGGTAGACGCCGTTGCCGGAGCCGGTGTCCCGCTCGACGGCCGCCTCGACCGCGCGGGCCGAGAGCGCGGTGGCGGTCTCGATGGAGAGGCCGGGTTCGTAGTCGCTCTCGAGGACGCCGGAGGCGACCTGGGTGCCGCTGCCGGTGACGGTGTAGTCGTCGGCGATGACGCCGCCGGCGGGGTCGATGGCGTAGACGTGGCTGCCGTCGTCGTCGACGCCGCCGAGGATCGGGTGGATGGCGCGGAACGGGCCGCCGCGGGCGAAGTTGCCCGC
>CAZATR010000239.1:0-2930 GCA_964488035.1 uncultured Natronomonas sp. | reverse complement strand
GGTCGATGCGGAGCCGCGGGAGCGCCGAGCGCGCCCACTGGGTGAACAGGAAGACGGCCCAGATCTTGACGATGAACCAGAGGATGCCGGGCAGGACGGGACCGGCGGGGCCGCCGAGGAACAGCGTGGCGATGATGGCGCCGCCGAGGAAGATGTGGATGAACTCGCCGAGGTAGATGAGGACGAAGTAGACGCTGGAGTACTCCGTCTGGTAGCCGGCGACGATCTCGGTCGGGGCCTCCGGGATGTCGAAGGGGTTGCGGCCGACCTCCATCAGGTTCGCGATCATGAAGAGGACGAACGCGAAGGGGTTGACGAACGCGTACCACGACGGGATCGAGACCCCGGCCACCGTGAGCAGCGCCTCCTGCTGGGCGGTGACGATCTCGCTCATCTGGAGCGAACCGGCGAACAGTACCACGGAGGCGGCGATGAGCACCAGGGGGATCTCGTAGGCGAGGTTCTGGGCGACGGCGCGAAGGCCGCCGAGCATCGAGTACTTGTTGTTCGATGCGTAGCCGGCCATCACCAGCGCCAGCGAGGCGATGGAGGCGACGGCGAACACGTAGACGAGCCCGATCTCGGGGTCGGCGAGGTGGATGCCGTTCCCCATCGGGATGACGGCGAAGCCGAGCAGCGCCGACCACGCCAGAAGCAGCGGCGCGATGTCCCAGGCGGGGCGGTCGACGCCCTCCGGGACGATGAGCTCCTTCGACAGCAAGCGGACGGCGTCGGCGACGATGATGAGCAATCCGGCGGGCCCGACGCGGTTGACGGCGTACCGGTCCGTGAACGCGGCGGTGATCTTCCGCTTGGCCCACGGCCCGGCGACGGCGGTCATCGCGAGCATCATGGTGCCGATCAGCGCCGCCCCGATGAACGACGCGAGGAAGTCCTCGGCGGGCGACAGCTCCGAGCCGAACCCGATCAGGCGCCCGATGGTATCGGGGAGCGTGGTCTGTGCCGGGAGCATCTACCGGTCCACCTCCCCGAGGACGATGTCGAGGCTACCGAGCGACGCGATGAGGTCCGGGACGTACTCGCCCTCGGTCATCTCCCGGAGCGTGTGCAGGTTGCAGAAGCACGGGCTCCGGATCTTGAACCGGGCGGGCTTGTCGGTGCCGTCCGACCGCATGTAGATTCCGAGCTCGCCCTTGGCGGCCTCGACGCCGCGGTAGATCTCGGTGTCCGGGTCGGGCTTGAGCGTGCGCGGGACGTTGGCCTGGATGGTGCGCTCGTCCTCGGGCCAGTCCTCGAGCAGTTCGACGCACTGCTCGATGATCTTCGCGGATTCCTCGATCTCCCGGAGGCGGACGAGGACGCGGCTGTAGTTGTCGCAGCCGGACTCGGTGATGACGTCCCAGTCGAGCTCCTCGTAGTAGCCGTACGGGTCGTCGCGGCGGAGGTCCATGTCGACGCCGGAGCCCCGGGCGACCGGGCCGGTGGCGCCGTACTGCTTTGCGACCTCCGGCGGGAGTTCGCCGGTGTCGACACACCGGACCTGGAAGATCTCGTTCGAGGTGACCAGGTTGTGGTACTCCGTCATCTTCCGCGGCAGGTCGTCGAGGAAGTCCCGCGTCTTCTCGAAGAACTCCTCGCGGGGCTCCGGGATGTCCCACGCGACCCCGCCGAGCCGCAGGTAGTTGAACATCAGCCGCTGGCCGGTGAGGTCCTCCAGGATGTCCTGGACGACCTCGCGGTCGCGGAACGCGTACTGGAACGTCGCGGTGAAGTCGCCGAAGACGTCCAGACAGAACGTCCCCAGCGCGAGCATGTGGCTCGCGATCCGGCACAGCTCGGCGGACATCGTCCGGATGACCTGGGCGTACTCCGGGACCTCGATGTCGGCCAGATCCTCGGCGGCGCGCGCGTAGGCCCACTCGTTGAGGATGCCGGCAGAGACGTAGTCCCAGCGGTCCGGGTACGGCATTATCTGGTGCCGGTAGGTGCCCTGCTCGCACATCTGTTCCTCGCAGCGGTGGAGGTAGCCGATGTCGGGCTCGACGTCGGCGATCTGCTCGCCGTCCAGCACCGTCTCGACGTGGAGCACGCCGTGGGTGGCGGGGTGGTGCGGCCCGATGTTGATGAACATCGTGTCCGACTCGCCGGCCTCGTCGTCCTCGGCGCGCTGGTCCGGCTCCAGCGGGTTCGCGTGCTCGCGGAACGGTACGACCTGTGGCTTCTCGGGGTTGTAGTCCCGCGAGAGCGGGTGGCCCTGCCACGTTTCGGGGAGGAGAATGCGGCGGAGGTCCGGGTGGCCGTCGTACTCGATGCCGACGAGGTCGTAGGCCTCGCGCTCGTGCCAGTCCGCCGTCCGATAGACGGGTTCGCCGGTCTCGCTGACGGGCGCGTCGCTGGCCGTCGGGACGACGACGCCGACCTCCTGGGTCGGGTCGTCGTACTTCTTCAGGTGGTAGATGGACTCGTAGCGGTCGGCGTACTCCTGGGCGGTGACACACGAGCAGTAGTCGAAGCCGGCCTCCTCCCGGAGCGCCGACAGCGCCCGCTGGACCGCGTCCGGTCGCACGACGAACGCGGGCGCGTTGACGTGATCCTCGCGGCCGACGACGGCGTCGCCGAGCAACGCCTCCAGCTCGGCGTAGTCGACCTCGCCGTCCTCGGTCTCGCCGACGGTCGTGGGCTGTGGCTCTTCCAGGCTCATGGCGTCTCCGTGGTGTCGGGCGCGTTCGCCCAGTTGTACCGCATGACGAGGTCGTCCTCGTCGATCTCCTCGGCGAGGTGCTGTACCAGTTCGTCGCGCTCCAGGTCGCCGAACTCCTCGAGTTCGTACGGCTTCACGGTCACCGGCGACGTCTCGCCGTTGGCCACGCGCTCCTGGAGCTTCGCGATCCCGTAGATGAGCGCCTCCGGCCGCGGCGGACAGCCCGGGACGTGGATGTCGACCGGGATGACCTCCTCGGCGCCCTTGA
>CAZATR010000238.1:0-2959 GCA_964488035.1 uncultured Natronomonas sp. | reverse complement strand
GACGACATCGACGCCGGCGTGTTCGCGGACAACGACGCCATCCAGGGCGCTTTCGAGTACGCCCGCGAGCACGACGGTACGGTGCACGTCATGGGGCTGGTGTCCGACGGCGGCGTCCACTCCCACCAGGCACACCTCCACGCGCTGCTCGAACTCGCCGCCGAGCGCGACGTCGACGCGGTCACGCACGCCTTCACGGACGGCCGGGACACGCCGCCGACGAGCGGCGCCGGCTACCTCGCGGAGCTGGAATCCGTCGCCGCCGAGTGCGGGACCGGCCACGTCGCGACGGTGTGTGGCCGCTACTACGCGATGGACCGCGACGAGAACTGGGACCGGACGAAGCGCGCCTACGACGCCGTCGTCCACCGCGAGGCACCCCACCTCGCCGCGTCGGCCGTCGACGCCGTCGAGGCCTCCTACGACCGCGACGTCACCGACGAGTACGTCGAGCCGACGCTGGTCGAGGACGGCGCGGCACTGTCGGACGGGGACGCGGTCGTCTTCGCGAACTTCCGCGCCGACCGCGCCCGGCAACTGGTCCGGATGCTCGCGGACGTCGAGCCAGAGTGGCCGTTCGGTACCGCGCCGCCGGACGTTCGGCTGGTCACGATGACGGAGTACGACGAGACCTTCGACCTCCCGGTCGCGTACCCGCCGCTGGAGCCGGAACGGACGCTCGGCGAGGCGGTCTCTGATGCCGGACTCACCCAGTTGCGCGCCGCCGAGTCGGAGAAGTACGCCCACGTGACCTACTTCCTGAACGGCGGCCGCGAGGTGGAGTTCGACGGCGAGGACCGCATCATCGTCGAGAGCCCCGACGTGCCGACGTACGACGAGCAGCCCGAGATGTCGGCGCCCGAGCTGACAGACCGGGTCCTCGAACGCATCGACGCCGAGGACACGGCCGTGCTCGTCCTCAATTACGCGAACCCGGACATGGTCGGCCACACGGGCGACTTCGACGCCGCCGTGGCGGCCGTCGAGGCCGTCGACGCCCAGTTCGGCCGGCTCGCGGCCGCCGTCCGCACCGCGGGCGGCCACCTCCTCGTCACGGCCGACCACGGCAACGCCGACGACATGGGCACACCCGAGGACCCACACACGGCCCACACCACCAACCCGGTCCCGTTCGTCTACGTCTCGCCGACCGGTGACGGCGGCGGCCGGACGGTCCGGTCGGGCGGCACGCTCGCGGACGTCGCGCCGACGCTGCTCGGCCTCGTCGACGTCCCCGTTCCGGCGGCGATGACGGGCACCGACCTGCTCTCCTGATCCGGACCGCCGATGTTCTGATTTCTAGCCAGAATGTTTATTTCCCCTACACGATTCGATGGGGACGCAATGAGCAACGACAGCCTGAACCCGCTTTTGATACTCGGGATGGTCGCGCTGGTCGCCGGCGCCATCGCCCTCGTGTACGGTCACATGGAGCTGCTGGAAGCCCAGCAGGACTCCGGCTTCTTCGCGATGGGCGGTGGCGGGGACGGCGAGACGATGAAGTGGCAGATGGTCCGGCTCGGCGGCCTCGTCGTGGCGGCCGTCGGCGGCGTGCTCACCTTCTCCGGCGCCCTCAACGACTGAGGCGCATCGAACGGACGACCGGTATCAGTCCCCGGCGTCGGTGCGGAACGACAGGTCCAGCGCCGGCGCCGAGTGCGTGAGGCTGCCCAGCGAGACGACGTCGACGCCCGTGGCCGCGTAGTCGGGCACGTCGTCGATGGTGATACCGCCGGAGGCCTCCGCCAGCGCGTCGCCGTCGATGGCCTCGACCGCCCGCGCGGTCTCGGCGGGCGTCATGTTGTCGAGGAGGACGATGTCCGCGCCGGCGTCGACGGCCCGGCGCGCGTCTGGCGGCTCCTCGACCTCGACTTCGATCTTCGTCGCGAACGAGGCGCGCTCGCGGAACCGCTCGACGGCGGTCTCGAGGCCCAATTCCTCGATGTGATTGTCCTTCACCATCACCATGTGCGAGAGGTCGAGGCGGTGGGTATCGCCACCGCCGGCGGCGATGGCGCGCTTCTCGACGCCGCGTAATCCGGGCGTGGTCTTCCGGGTGCCCGCGACGCGGACGTCGTCGCTGACCTCGCGTGCCGCGTCGACCGCGCGCCGCGTCCGCGTCGCGACGCCCGAGGCGTGTGCGGCCACGTTGACCGCGGCGCGCTCGCCCCGGAGGACGTCGCTGGCCTCGCCCTCCACGCGCAGCAGGACGTCGCCCGCCACGACGGGGGTGCCGGCGTCGCCCTGCTCGCTCACCTCGACGTCCAGGTACTCGAAGACGGCGGCTGCGGCGTCGAGGCCGGCCGCGACGCCGTCGGCCTTCGCCACCAGTCGCCCGGTCGTCTCGCCGGGGACGTCGTTGGTGACGTCGTGGTGGCCGAGGTCCTCCCGCAGCCAGCGTTCGACCTGCGAGCGCTCAACGCGCGTCAACGGCCGCGCCCTCCTCGATGTGGTGACAGCCCCGGGACTCGTCGTTCGCGGCGGCCGCCCGCGCGACGAGCAGCGCGGTCACGCTGGCGCCGCGCAGCTCGTACAGCGACCGGCTCGTCCGGGTCCGGGTGTAGGCGTCGACCTCGCCCTTCAGTCGGCGGAGCACGCCCGCCGCGCGGTCCAGGTCCGCCGGGGTTCGGGTGATGCCGACGTACTCGTCCATCACGCGGCGGAGCCGGACGAACTTCTCGTCGGCGAAGCTGTCCGGCAGCGCCGGGTCGCTGTCCAGCAGCTCGGGCGCCTCCACCTCTTCGGCCTCGTGGCCGGCGGCGGCCTCGCCAGCGCGGAGCCCCCAGACGAGCGACTCGAGCAGGCTCGTCGACGCCAGGCGGTTGGCGCCGTGGACGCCGGTCCGGGCGCACTCCCCGACCGCGAAGAGGCGGTCCAGCGAGGCGCGGCCCTCGGTGTCGACGGCGATGCCGCCACAGAGGAAGTGCTCGGCGGGCGCGACCGGGATGCCGTCGGCCGG
>CAZATR010000237.1:0-2990 GCA_964488035.1 uncultured Natronomonas sp. | reverse complement strand
GGGCGTACCGCTCGTCGCAGAGCACGCGGACGCCGCGCTCCTCGGGGCCGCGGATGACGCGACCGACGGCCTGCCGGGCCTTCCGGACCGCCGGCACGGCCAGCGCGTACCGGAAGCCGTCGCCGAACGCGCGGTCGTACGCCGTCCGGACCGCCCTGGTCCGTGGGCTGGCGGTGTTGATGATGGGCACGCCGCAGACGACGGCCGCCGACAGGCGGTCCCCGCGGTAGTCGACCCCCTCCGTGAGCGTCCCGCGGAGGCTGGTGACGAGCACCTTCGGGTCGCCGTCGAAGAACTCGCGCTTGAGGCGCTCGGTCGCCACGTCGTCCGTCGAGGCGTCGACGAGCACCTCCTTCTCGCAGTCCTCGAGGACGCTGGCCGCCCACTCGGCCTCGCGGTAGGAGGGCATCCCCACGAGGACGTTGCCCGGGGACGCGGCGACCTGGCGGATGGCGCGGGCGTGGGCGTGCCGCGTCTCGGTGTCCTCGTCGGGGTCGCCGCGATCGGCGTAGGTGAACTTCGGCGTCGACAGCGCCATCGAGGCGCGGTGCTCCTCGGGGAACTCGAGGCCGTAGGTCCGCTCGACGACCGGCCGGTCGGCCTCGCGCTCCAGGTGGCGGAGCCCGGTGACCTCGGCGAAGACGTCCAGCGGCTCCAGCGTCGCGCTCATCAGGACGCCGCCGCCGAACTCCCCGAGCCGCTCGCCGATGGCGCCCGCGGGGAGGCAGTTGTGCAGCGCGTAGCGGGCGGTGTACGCCCGGCGCCAGGACTCCTCGGGCCGGGTCCCGTCCCAGGTGCGCTCGAGCACGATCTCCCGGAAGAAGTCGGTGTGGTCGGCCCGGTACCAGGCGGCGAGCGTCCGGCCGACGGCCGGCGCGGCCCGGCGCGTGTCGTCCTCGTCGAGCGTGTTCAGCACGCGGGCGACGACCGCGCCGACCGATTCGGCGCGGGTCCAGACCGTCGTGTCGTAGCCGTTGCGCTCGGCCCACGCGGTAACCTCGTCGGTGCCGGGCTCTTCGGGGTCCCGGAGCGGGAGCTCGTGGTCCTCCAGGCTCGGGAGGTCGCGACGCCAGCCGGGCCGTTCGGCGTCGAGGTGGGCCGTCACGCGGTCGTCGAGTTCGTCCTCGAGCGCCTCGAGGAACCGGCGCGTGTCCCGGAGTTCCCCGAGCGTGACGTCGGTGTCGTCGAGCACCTCGCGGATGGTGCCGGCGTGCTCGACGGCGTCGCGGCCGTGGTGGGCGTCCTGGCCGGCCTCCTCGACGGCCGCCAGCGGCTGGATGACGCGGGAGAGCTCCGCCCGGGCGTCCGACAGCGCCCGGTCGGAGACCGAATCGCCGACCAGGTCCCTGACGCGGGGCTCGAGCATGTGCGCCTCGTCGCAGACGACGAAGGTGTCCTCGTCGACCAGGGCGCCGGTGAACGTCCGGACGGTGGTCGGGTCGAAGGCGTGGTAGTAGTTGCCGACGAGCACCTCGAGTTTCGGGAGCAGCGCGCCCATCACGGAGTGCGGGCAGGAGCCGTGGCTCGCCGAGAGCCCCACGAGATCCTCGGGCTCGACGAGGCCCATGTCGGTCGGGTCGAACGGGACGGCCTCCGAGGGGTCGCCCTCGTCGGGCAGGTCCGCGAGGAACTGTGCGTAGAACGGGCAGTACTCGACGTCGCCGTCGCCGGCCTCCGGCGTCTCGCGGGGGTACGGCGTCGGCTCGCCCGCGGCCTCGAGGTAGGTGGCGCCGCCGTCGCCATCGCGGGTCGCTCCGCTCCCCGCTCGCTCGTTCGGCGGCGCTTCGCGCCGCCCGCTCGATCCGGCGGAGTCGGCGAGCCCGACCTGCTGGCTGCGGGCCTCCGCGGCCAGCGCGTCGGCGGTCGTCTCCTCGGTCAGCCCGCGGGTCCGCTCGCGGAGGCCCTCGCAGCGCTCGTAGACGGTGTCGTCGTCGATGTCGCCGGCGCCGGCGAGGTTGTACGGGCAGACGTCGGCCTTCCCGACGAGCGTCATCGCCGACACCGGCCGCCAGTCGTCGGGGAGGTCGGCGTTGATGGTGCGGATGTCCGCCTCGAACTGGCGGAGCTGTTGTTTGACGCTCGTGAGCACGAACACGCGCTCGAAGTTGGAGTCGGGGTCGCGGACGAGGTGGATGCCGGCGGTCAGCGCGAGCATCGTCTTGCCGGTCCCGCAGGCGCCCTCCAGCGCGAGGAAGCCGTCGTCGCGCGCCGTCTCGACGGCCGTCTCGATGCCGTCGACCTGCTCGTCGTACGGCTCCTCGTGGCCGAAGATGGGGCGCCAGGCGGGGTCGGCGGACACGCCCGAAGGTGACGCGCCTTCGCCTAAAGACGTGTCGACCGGGCGCGGTGGAAGTGGCTGGACGGCGCCGTCGCCGGCCCCGTGACTCGTGTCGCCGGGACGCCGCCGGAGCGGTTGGGGTCGGTGGGGCACGGCCCCGAGGCGGTCCGGGCCTCGGCCCGCCGGGCGGCTTATGGGGCCGAGTCCCGTCGTCCCGGTATGGAGTTCGACACCGACGCCTGGCGCGAGGAGCTGCAGTCCTACCGCGACCAGAAGGACGAGCAGTTCGGCGCCTCCAGGCAGTCCCCCATCCTGCCCGAAGAACGGGAGGCGTTCGACGGGCTCCCGTACTTCGAGCCGGACCCGGCGTACCGCGTCGAGGCGACGGTCGAGCTGGTCGACGGCGACGAGACCGTGACGATGGAGACCTCGACGGAGGGCGAACAGCTGTACCACCGGGCCGCCCGCCTCCACTTCGAGGTGCCCGATGCGGACGGCGAACCGACCGAGGGGACGCTCGTCGCCTACGAGCGCGTCGACGAGGCCGACGGCGGCTCGCTGTTCGTCCCGTTCCGCGACAAGACGACCGGCCAGCAGACCTACCCGGGCGGCCGCTACATGGAACTGCACTACGAGGGCGCGTCGCGTAGCGACGCGGATTCGTCGAGCGGGGAGCGGAGCGACCCGCGAGACGGGGACCTCGAGGACGGCG
>CAZATR010000236.1:0-3008 GCA_964488035.1 uncultured Natronomonas sp. | reverse complement strand
CTGTTGGCCGGCTGCACCGACCTCCCGTCCGGCGGGGACGACTCCACTGACGACGACTCGACGAACGACGACGGGTCGATGGACGACACCGACTCCACGAACAACGACTCCATGGACGACGACGGGTCGATGGACGACGAGGGATAGACGGGGTGTACCAACCTACAACTGCCTGGAGCCCGTTCCATGGACGAATGAGCCGACTGTTGCCCGCCCACGCATGACCGAACGCGCACGCTCCGACCGGCGCGAGTGGCTGCCCGACGTCGGGAGCCTCGCGGTCGCGGTCGCCGCGGGCGGCGCCGGGGTGGCCGGCTCCTTTGCGGTCGCGTCGTTCACGCCCGCGTTCGTCGCCGGCCCCATCGCGGGGGTGCTGGCGCGGCGGATGCCCGACGTCGTCGTCCGGTACGCGATCACGGTGCTGGGCAGCCTCGGCGAGGGGCTGAACATCGTCACCGCGCTCGCCATCGCGGTCGCGCTGTTCGCGGGCGCCGCGCTGGTCGGTCCCGCGGTCGCGCGGCGGCTCGAGCAGCCGTCGGCCGGACCGCCGCTCGCGGGCGTCCTCGTGCTGTGGACCGCCGGCTGGCTGACGGGGGCGCCGGTCGCCTCGATCGTCGCCGGGGTGGCGACCGCGCTGGTCCTGGCGGTCGCGACGCTGGCGTCGCAGAGCCGGCGGGACGGCGTCGCGAGCGACCGCCGGCGGGTGCTCGGCGGCGCCGCGAGCGCGCTGGCGTTCGTCGGCGGCGGCTACCTGCTCGGCAGTCACGGAGCCACCGGCGCGTCCGGCGCCGCCGAACCGCTGGAGGTCGACGGCCCGCTCCGGGCGGAGATCGACGAGCTGCTCGACACCGCCGAGGCGCGGTCCCTCGACGTCGACGGCCTCGACCCGCTCGTCTCCGAGGGGTTCTACGAGGTCGACATCAACGCGACCGACCCCACCATCGACGCCGAGGCGTGGGAGCTGTCGGTCACCGGCGCTGTCGAGGGGGAACTCACCTACACCTACGCGGACGTCCGGGCGATGCAGGCCGAACACCGGTTCGTGAGCCTCCGGTGCGTCGGCGAGACCCTCAACGGCCACAAGCTGGACAACGCGCTGTGGACCGGCGTCCCGATCGTGGATCTCGTCGAGCCCGCCGGCCCCGGCGAGGAGTGCTGCGTGATGCTGCGGGCCGCCGACGGGTTCTACGAGGAGTTCCCGCTGGCAGCCCTCCAGGACGGCTTCCTGGCGTTCGGCATGAACGACGAGACGCTCCCGCGTGGCCACGGCTACCCGGCCCGGGCGCTGATCCCCGGCCACTGGGGCGAGATCAACGTCAAGTGGCTCACCGAGATCGAGGTTCTCGAGCAGGAGGTCGACGGCTACTGGGAGGAGCGCGGCTGGCACGGTACCGGCCCGGTCAACACCGTCGCGAAGCTCCACCACCAGGAACGCACTCCGGACGGCCGGATCGAGGTCGGCGGCCACGCCTACGCCGGCACCCGCGGCGTCAGCGCCGTCGAGGTCTCGACCGACGGCGGCGACACCTGGATCGAGGCGACGCTGTCGGAGCCGCTGCCCGGCGACGACGTCTGGCGACAGTGGCTCCACGAGTACGACGCACCGGGCCGCGAACACGAGGTCGTCGTCCGCGCCGTCGAAGCGGACGGGACGGTCCAGCCGTCCGAGGAGGCCAACCCCTTCCCGAGCGGGCCCTCCGGGTGGGTCTCAAGATCCGTCTCGCCGTGACCCCCACGTATATACGGGGACTGCGCGAAGTCGGGAGGCATACCGGATGGAGAAAGCGCTCTGGTACCTGTTGGCCGGCACGCGCGGCGGGGAGAACCGGGCGCGACTCGTCCGGGCCATCGACGACCGACCGCGGAACGCGAACCGGCTCAGCGAGGCGCTGGGCCTCGAGTACAACACCGTCAGATACCACCTTGACAAACTCGAAGACCACGACGTCGTCGAGACCGGCGGCGACGAATACGGCGCACTGTACTTCCTCACCGACCGGTTCGAGCGCCACCGCGAGGCGTTCGAACGCATCACCGATCGCATGGAGGGCGAGTGACCCGTGGCGATGAACACCGCTCTCATGACCGCCGCCGCCCTCTCCGGGATCAGCGTCGCGCTCCTCCTGGGCCTCGTCGCCGTCTGGGTGCGCAACTACCGCACGTTCCGGACGCCCCTCACGCTCGGCCTCATCGCGTTCGCGGCCGTCCTGCTGTTCGAGAACGTCCTCGCGATCTACTTCTTCTTCAGCACCGGGATGCTGTACGCCGGGGACCCGTTCGCCCAGCGCGCGCTGCTCTCGCTCCGGGCGCTGCAGGTGGTCGCGCTGGCGTTCCTCACGTACGTGACGATGAAGTAGCGGCCCCGTCGACCCAGACGGGCCCGTCGACGCCTCAACGCCCGGTCGCCGCGGTTTCCTGCACGGCGCCCTCGACGACCCCGAGCAGTTCCCGCTGCAGATCCGCCGTCCGCGCCGCGACGTACCACTCGCCGTCCCCGCCCCGGGCGGTTTCGTGGTCGACCGCGTCGACGAAGAGCTCCCCGAGACGCTGTTCCTCCGCGTCGGGCCGGTAGCAGACCGCGCCGTCCAGCCGCCCGCGGGCCAGCAGGCCCCAGTGGACCGTCGGGCTCCAGCTCTCGAGCCGTCGCTTGCAGACGGCCTCGATCCCGCGGTCGATCGCCGCCGAGACGGCGCGGGCGTTGTGGTCGCGCTTGACGTCGTGGCCGATGACGGACATCACGGTCGCGGCCGCGGGCGGCGGGGCCGACGTCTCCGGGTCCTCGACCGGAGTCGCGCCGTACCGGAGGCCCTCCCCGCGGCGGCAGACGTACAGGTCGCCCGGGATCGGGACGTAGGCCGCCGCCAACGCTGCCTCGCCGTCGACCAGGAGGGTTGCGGCCGCGGCGAAAGCGGGCAAGCCGGCCTCGAAGTCGTTCGTGCCGTCGAGCGGGTCGACGATCCACCGGTACCGGTCGTCGCCGGGGTGGTGGCCGGACTCCTCGGCGTCGA
>CAZATR010000235.1:0-3076 GCA_964488035.1 uncultured Natronomonas sp. | reverse complement strand
GAGGCCGGCTCGGTCCCGCCCGGCCGACGCAAGCACGCCGACCGCAAGGGAGGCGTGCACAGCGAGCCGCGCGACCGTAGCCGGCCGAGGGCTTCGGAGGGCTGTGATATTTTCATCGAATCGACCGATGAATCAGCTGCATCGTACACGTCCTACACCGACCGAGTCGGGGAACGACCGATGCCGGGCGACGCCGAACGCCGGTCGCGCCGGGGGCGATCCACCGACCGATAGCCCATCGATTGCTCCCACTCGCCGGACGTGCGTATGGAATCGCTGTCCCCACGCCCGGAGCGAAAAGCGATAAATCGCTCGCCCGTCTGGGCCCCGTATGGAGTACCACGAGGCGGCGAACTTCCTCTTCGACCTCCGACGGTACCCACCGGCGAAGGGCGTCGAATCGACGCGCCGCCTGCTTGAGCACCTGGACCGGCCCGACGAGGACCTGCGGGTCGTCCAGGTCGCGGGGTCGAACGGGAAGGGAAGCACCGCACGGATGGTCGAGAGCGTCCTGCGGGAGGCCGGCTACGACGTTGGTCTGTACACCTCGCCGCACCTCGACGACGTCCGCGAGCGGGTCCGCATCGACGGCCGGACGGTCTCGAAGAAGGCCCTCCGGGAGTTCGTCGACCGCGTCGAACCGTACGTCAACCGGCGGGCGGCCGAGGGCGACCCGCCGACGTTCTTCGAGACCACGACCGTCCTCGCGGCCTGGGCGTTCGCCCGCGCCGACGTCGACGTCGCGGTGCTGGAGGTCGGCATCGGCGGGCGGTACGACGCCACGAGCGCGCTCGACGCCGAGGCGGCGGCGGTCACGAGCGTCACGCTCGAGCACGCCGACCTCCTCGGCGACACGGTCGAGGAGATCGCCCGGGACAAGGCCGCGGTCGCGCCGGCGGACCGCCCGCTCGTGACCGCCGCCACCGGCTCCGCGCTGGAGGCGGTCGAGTCCGTCACCGACGCCCTCCGGGTCGGCGCGGCCGACGACGCCGACCTCCGGGTCGAGAACGGCGGCCGCGTGGGCCTCGAACAGGCGCTCACCCTCCACGGCGACGGCTGGTCGGCGAACACGCGTGTGCCCCTCCTCGGCGACCACCAGGTCCGTAACGCCGGCGTCGCGGCGGCGCTCGCCCGCCAGCTGGCCGACGTCTCGACGGACGACCTCGAGCGCGGCCTCCGGACCGCCCGCTGGCCGGGCCGCTTCGAGGTGGTCGACCGGGACCCGCTGGTCGTCCTCGACGGCGCCCACAACCCGGGGAGCTGCGAGGCGGTCGCCGAGACGCTGTCGACGTTCGAGTACGACGACCTCCACCTCGTGTTCGGCGCGATGTTCGACAAGGACCACGCGGGCATGGCCGAGGCGTTGCCGGCCGCCGACGCCGTCTACACCTGCCGGCCGGCCCTCGAGCGCGCGGAGACGGCCGGGGTCCTGGCGTCGGCGTTCGGCGACGCCGACGATGTCCGCGAGGTGGGCGCGGTCGCCGACGCCGTCGAGGCGGCGTGTGCCGCCGCCGGCGACGGCGACGCCGTCCTTGCCTGTGGGTCGCTGCGCGTCGTCGCCGAGGCCCGCCGCCGGTGGACCCGCGTCCAGGTCCCGAAGCGCGTGCCCGACCTCCGGACCGCCGAAGCGGTGCTGGAGGGCGCCGAGGTCACCGAGGGCGGCGTCCGCCGGATGCGGGGGAAGGGCGTCCACCGGGTGGTTGCCACGCGCGTGCAGCCGCGGCAGGCCGACTACCTGAAGCAGGAGCTCCTGTCGCTCGACGGGGAGTGTGCCGTGTCGGGGGTGTCCGCCCAGGACCGCGAACTCGTCGACGTCGTGCTCATGGGCACGCTGGCCCAGTTCCGGCGCCTACTGGCGGCGCTGGAGGACCAGCCGTACGGGCTCGAGCCCTTCGCCGACGAGCTCCGGACGGCGCTCGGCATCCGGCACCGACCGGACCGGCGTGGCTACCCGTGGGAGGACGGCACCGCCGTCATGGGCATCCTCAACGTCACGCCGGACTCGTTCCACGACGGCGGCCGCTACCTGGACATCGGGGACGCCATCGATCGGGCCGAACGGATGGTCGACAGCGGGGCCGACATCGTCGACGTCGGTGGCGAATCCACCCGCCCCGGCGCCGACCCCGTCCCGGTCGAGGCCGAGATCGACCGGGTCGTGCCGGTCGTCGAGGCGCTGGCGGACCTGGACTGTCTCGTCTCGGTCGACACCCGGAAGGCGGAGGTTGCCCGGGCGGCGCTGTCGGCCGGCGCCGACGTCCTGAACGACGTCTCCGGCCTCGAGGACCCCGAGATGCGGCTCGTGGCCGCCGACTACGACGTCCCAGTCGTCGTGATGCACTCCATCCGAACGCCGGTCGATCCGGACGTCGACGTGGAGTACGACGACGTCGTCACCGACGCCATCGAGTCGCTCGCCGAGCGGGTGCTGCAGGCCGAGCAGGTCGGCCTCGACCGCTCGCAGGTCATCGTCGACCCCGGGCTGGGGTTCGGCAAGACCGCCGCGGAGAGCTTCGAGCTGCTCGGCCGGCTCGACGAGTTCCGGGCGCTCGGCTGCCCGGTCATGGTCGGCCACTCCCACAAGTCGATGTTCGGCCTCGCCGGCCGCGACGCCGGCGACCGGCTCCCGGCGACGGTCGCCGCCACGGCGCTGGCCGCCGAGCGCGGCGCCGACATCGTCCGCGTCCACGACGTCGCGGAGAACGTCGCGGCCGTGAACACCGCGGCCGCCGCGGCCGACCCCGAGGCGTTCTCGGGGGAGTGAGCGGCGACCGTTTGGACGACGAGCACCCCGCTGTGCGGGCTGCTCGACGGTGCATGTGGTGTACCAACAATTAACACGTTCGATGTCGTGGGTTCGGACAGTGGGCGAGCCGGTACGAGGAACCGATCGTCCACGGCGAGCTCGACCGGAGGTGCACCCATGGCAACAGCGGAAAACACGCACACCGACATCGTACGGGACTTTCGGTACGTCTGCGTATGGAGCGAATCCGGTTACTGCACTACTGCGTCCGCTACCACCTCGAAAGCCCTCGGCGGGCTCGCGGTTGCTGAGCGGGATATCCTCGCTCCC
>CAZATR010000234.1:0-3080 GCA_964488035.1 uncultured Natronomonas sp. | reverse complement strand
CCCGCCCGGACGACGCAAGCACCGCAGGCCGGAAGGCCGAGGCGCGCAGCGAGGCCCGGCGGGTCGATCCGGCCGAGGGCTTCGCAAGGCAACCCTATGTTTCGGATACAAGCCGTTGAATCACCCGTAATATCGTATACCTCTAGCGACCGATTCGGAGCAGGAGCCCCCGTCGGTTGGAGCGGCCGAAACCCCGCGCAGTCGATGAGCACTGTGTGCTGACGGTACGGTCCGCCGTCCGGAACGCGCTCGGTTACTCCATCCCGCCGTCCTCGACGCCAGCAATACCGGATTCAGTAATCCTGAACCGGGCCGTGTCACCGGCCGCCCGGGACCGGTGTTTCTCCAGGGTCGCGCGGCGATTCCCGGCGCGGAACCGCTCGATGCGGAGCACGACGCCGCACCAGTGGGCGAGGGTGTGGCCGCCGAGCGGGCGGGCGCGGCCGGAGTCGGACTCCGGGTCGGAGTACACCTGGTTGGTGATGGCGACGGCGATGTCGTGGCGGCGGGCGAGCGACAGGAGGTGGGTGACCTGTTTGGCGACGCGGCGGAGTGACTCGCCGCCGTCCTCGTCGCCGACGCGCTCGAGGCGGTAGAACCCGGTCGCGCTGTCGAGGACGATCAGGTCGACCTGGTCGGCGAAGTCGGCGGCGTCCTGAACGGCCTCGCGCTGCTCCTCGAAGTCCAGCGCGTCCGTGATGATGACGCGGCCGGCGAGGTCCGCCAGGGTGACGTCGTCGGTCGCCGTGGCCGCCGCCTCGGCGAGCTGCTCGAAGCGGTCCGGCGAGAGGCCCTCCGTGTCGACGTACAGCGTCGAGTCGCCGGCCGCGGCGGCCTGGACGGCGGCCGACAGCGCGAGGTTGGATTTCCCCGACGCGGGCGGGCCGTACAGCTGGGTGACGGTGCCGCGCTCGAAGCCCCCGCCCAGCAGCTCGTCGACCGTCGCACACCCCGTCGGGATGGGCTCGCTCACGTCGTCGGTTTGGCCGCGTTCCGGTATAAACCCCGGCAGTCCGGGGGCGGCGGAGGGCTTAAGCGAGCGCGGCCGGACCGTCCGGCCAGTGATCGTCGTCGCGACGGACGACTTCGAGGTCTACCACGGCGTCGTCGGCGAGCTCCGCGACCGGGACGTGCGCTTTACCACGGTCGAGGCGGGCGCCGACCTGCCGGACGCGGCGGCGGTGGTCATCGTCGGGCCGGAGGACGGTCACCCCGACCTGCCGACCGTCACGGCCGACCCCGAGGACCCCCGGCGCGCGGTCGAGGAGGCCATCGCGGTCCTCCGCGGCGACGAGGGCCGCACCGTCGTCGGGATCGACCCCGGCGACCGGCCGGGCGTCGCCGTCCTCCACGGCGACACCGTCGTGGCCGCCTTCCAGGTCCCGGTCGGGGAGGCCGCCGCACTCGTCGCCGAGGAGGTCACCGACGCCGCGGCCCCGCTGGTCCGGATCGGCGACGGGGCCCGCCTCCAGGGCGCACGGATGGTCGACGACCTCGCTGACGTCCCCGTCGAACTGGTGGACGAGACCGGGACCACCCCGTATCTCGGGACGGGCGCCCGCGGGATGGGCGACGTGCTCGCGGCGGTCAACATCGCGCGACTCGAGGGCGAGCGGGTCGAGGAGCGGGACGTCGAGCCCACCGCCGGCGAGATACAGCTGATCAAGGACCGTTCCCGTGAGCGGAGCGAGGACGACCGGTCCATCGACGAAGCGCTGGCCCGCCGCGTGGCTGCCGGCGAGTTGACCATCGCGGAGGCCCTCGAGGAGCACCGGTAACGGGCGGCGAGGTCCCGTCGGGAGCTATCGGTCCCGGTAGGCGGCTTCGGCACGGGAGATGACCTCCCGGACCGGGACGCCGGCCTCGTCGGCGACCCGGACCGCGTCGTCGTACTCCGTGCTGACGTCGTAGACGGTCCCGTCGGCGTCGGACGCGACCTTCACCGTCACGTCGAAGCGCTCGCCGGCGACCTCGACGTCGACGGTCTCGAACGCCCGGTCGGCGACCCACCGGTGGGTCGCGCCGGCCTCCCGGACGCCCAGCGTCCCGGTCTCCTCGGCCAGGCGCCGCGCGACGGCCGCGGCGTCCTCGGGTTTCACGACGACCGTCACGAGGTGGCCGGGCCGGGACTTCTTCGTCGTCGTCGGCACCACCGTCACGTCGCGCGCGCCGGCGTCGGCCAGCCGGTCCTGGAGGTTCCCGAGCACCTCCGGCGTGGCGTCGTCGAGGTTCGTCTCCAGCACCCGGATCTCCTCGCGGTCGAGCCCGGCGGGGGCCTCGCCGACGACCGCCCGGAGGACGTTCGGCCGGTCGGGGAGGGACTTCCGGCCGGCGCCGTACCCTGACCCGTCGACCCGCAGGTCGGGCAGCGACGCGACGCCCCCGGCGAAGTGCGCGAGGACGGCCGCCCCGGTCGGGGTCAACAGCTCGGTCTCGACGGGACCGCCGCGGAGCGTCCAGTCGGCCCGTTCGGCGATGTAGGTGACCGCCGGCGTCGGCACCGGATATCGGCCGTGGGCCATCGACACCTCGCCGCCGCCGGCACCGACGGGCGTCGTCACGACCCGGCCGGGGTCGAGGTCGTCGAGCAGGAGCGCCGCGCCGACGACGTCGGCGATGGCGTCGTCCGCGCCGACTTCGTGGAACGCCGTCGCCTCGAGGTCGGTGCCGTGGACCTCGGCCTCGGCCTCGCCCAGGATCCGGAAGACGGCGGTGGCGTCGGACGCGACGCCCGACTGGAGGTCCATCCCCTCGACGACGTCGACGCACTCGGCGTAGGTCCGGTGGGGGCCGTGGCCCTCGGCGTGGGTGTGGTCGTGGTCGTGCTCGTGCTCGTGGTCGTGCCCGTGCTCGTGGTCGTGGTCGTGGCTGTGGCCATCCTCGTGTCCGTCTCCATGGTCGGTGCCGGCGTCTCCGTCGTCGGAGTGCCCCGCCGACACCATGACGTCGACGGTCGTCGCAGTGATGCCGTGCGTGGTGGTCTCGCCGATCCGGTACTCGACGTCGAGGGCGTCCTCGACGGGCACGAGGACGTCGGGGTCGGCGCCGGCGGCGACGAGCGCGGCGAGGATCATGTCGCC
>CAZATR010000233.1:0-3139 GCA_964488035.1 uncultured Natronomonas sp. | reverse complement strand
CGACCTCGCTCTGGCCGGCGCCGACGGTCTCGACGATGACGCGGTCCTTGCCGAACGCGTCGAGGGCGGCCACCGCGTCGGCCGTCGCGGCCGAGAGCCCGCCGAGGCTCCCCCGGGCGGACATCGAGCGGAAGAAGACGTCCATGTCCCCGGTCGTCGAGGCCATCCGGATGCGGTCGCCGAGGACCGAGCCGCCGGAGAACGGCGACGCCGGGTCCACGGCGATGACGCCGACGGTGAGGCCCTCATCTCGATACGCCTTCGCGAGCTTGTCCACGAGGGTCGACTTGCCGGTCCCCGGGCTCCCGGTGATCCCGATGACGGCCGCGCCGCCGCGGTGGGCGTGAAGCGCCGAGAGCAGCTCCCGATGGCCCGCCGCGCGGTTCTCGATGACGGAGATGGCCCGGGCCAATGCGCGCTGGTCGCCGTCGAGGAGGGCGTCGGCCAGCGCGGCCGGGTTCATCGCGCCGGGGCGTTGTTCCGGACGAAGTCGACGGTCTCGCCGAGCGGCGTGCCGGGGCCGAACACCTCGGCGACGCCGAGCTCACGAAGGTGCTCCTTGTCGTCGTCCGGGATCGTGCCGCCGACGAGGACGAGCGTGTCCTCGAACGCGCCGTACTCGCGCAGCCCCTCGATGATTTTCGGGACCAGCGTGTTGTGCGCGCCCGAGAGGATGGAGACGCCGAGGACGTCGACGTCCTCCTGGACCGCGGCCTGCACGATCTCCTCGGGCGTGTTGTGCAGCCCGGAGTAGATGACCTCGAACCCGGCGTCGCGGAAAGCTCGGGCGATGACGTGGGCGCCCCGGTCGTGGCCGTCGAGGCCGACCTTGGCCACCAGACAGCGGATGGTGCGCTCGCGCTGGACTCCGCTCATGTCGGGGCCATCCGGGCGCGCGGCGTTTCACTCTATCGGAGCCGTCGGCCGCTCGGGGTCCCGATCACGCCGCCCGCGCCGCGATAGCGTGGGGGAATCCCGAGCCCGGGCCGGGAGGGCTCGAACGCCAGAGCCATGAGCCCCGATGCCGAACCCGGCGCCATGACGATGGCGTCGGTCAGACGGTGGGTCCGGGGCCACCCGACTGCGACCACGGCCGTGATCTCGGCGGTGGGCTACGTCGTGGTCGTGGGGACGCTCCAGGGGCTCGCCCCGGCGGGGCTCTATCCCGACCTCTCGCTGCGGACGGTCAACCGGCTCGCCGACGCCATCGCGGTCGTGAACGCGACCGCCACCGGCACGCTCGTCTACGGGTACTGGTGCGCCCGCCGCGGCCGGCTACGGCGCCACCGCGCGGCGATGCTGACCGCGTTCGGCCTCATCCTGCTGTTCCTCGTGCTCTACCTCCTCAAGGTCGGCGGGGGCGGGACCAAGGAGTTCGTCGGCCCCGAGAGTGCGTACCTCGTCTACCTCGCGCTCCTGGCGGTCCACATCGTCCTCTCGATCCTCTCCGTGCCGTTCGTGGTCTACCAGGTCGTCACCGGGTTGACCCATTCGATGGGCGAACTCGCCCGGCGAACGCACCACCGACGGGTCGGCCGGCTGGCCGTGGCCGCGTGGACGGTCTCGCTGTCGCTGGGCGTGGTGACCTACCTCCTCCTGAACCACGTCTACGACTGGGAGTTCGTCGCGGCGGCGCTCGGGTTCTGGTGACGTCCCGGCCGCCTCAGGCCAGCCCGGCGATATCCTCGAGGACCTCGTCGGCGTGGCCCTCGGGGTGCACCTTCGGATAGACGGCGGCGATGCGGCCGTCGGGGTCGACGAGGTACGTGTTCCGGAACACGCCGTCGAAGGTGTTGCCGAACATCGTCTTCTCGCCGTAGGAGCCGTAGTCGCTCGCGACGGCGCCGTCCTCGTCGCTCAGGAGGTCGAAGGGCAGGTCGTACTTCTCGCGGAAGGCGGCGAGGTCCTCGACGGGGTCGTCGCTGATGCCGAGGACGGCCGCGCCGGCGTCGGCGTACTCGGCCCACGCGTCGCGGAAGCCACACGCCTCGATCGTGCAACCCTCGGTGTCCGCCCGCGGATAGAAGTAGACCACCACGGGCTGGCCGGCGTAGTCCGACAGCGAGATCGGCTCGCCGTCCTGGTTCGGGAGCGTGAAGTCCGGGGAGTCTTCGCCGACATCGAGCATGCTCGATCGATAGCGGTGGCGGCTCAAGAGGGTTCCGCGTCCGCATCCGCGAGGGTCGGGATCGCGACGGAACGCCGCGAGATGGACTTTCGAAACGAAAGTATATTCGCCAGTATTCTTTAGTTCGTTAAGCCCGTAGGGGGTCCATGCACGACCTGGACGAGACGGACGCGGAGATCCTCCGGCTCCTGGTCGAGGACGCCAGGCGGCCGTACAGCGACATCGCCGAGACGGTCGACCTCTCCGCCCCGGCGGTCCGCGACCGCATCGACCGGCTCCGTGAGGTCGGCGTCATCCGGCGGTTCACCGTCGACGTCGACCGCTCACAGCTCCGCTCCGGCGTGCCGGTGCTGGTCGACGTCGCGGTCGCGCCGAGCGATCTCGATCGTGTGCGGTCGGCGCTCGTCGAGGCCGACGGCGTCGAGCACGTGTTCGTGACGGCGGACGCTCACGCGGTGGTCCAGGCCAGCGTCCCGGACGGCGACGTGGGCGCGCTGCTGGAGGACCGCATCGGCCTGGACGCGGTCCGGGGCTACGACGTCGAGCTGCTCACGGCCGTCGAGTGGGCGCCTCAGGTCGCGGGCACCGACTTCGCGCTCGAATGTGCCGAGTGCGGGAACACGGTGACCGCCGAGGGGGAGACCTCGCGGCTCGGCGGCACCCGGTACCACTTCTGCTGCGCCTCGTGTCAGGAGCGGTTCGAGGACCGCTACGACGAGCTCGCCGCGGACGCGGACTGACCCGACGCCCGCACTATCTGATTCGAAACGTCGCCGTCGGCTGCACTTCGGTTTCTGAAGCACAACCGGGTAAAACGGGAAGCCCGTATTCACTACCAATGACTACTCGCACCGTCCGGTTCGCGGTCACCGACATGCACTGTGCGAACTGCGCACAGACCATCGGCGACCGAATCGACTCGCTGGCCGGCATCGACGGCGTCGACGTCAACTACACCACCGACGAGGGGACGGTGACCTACGATCCTGACGAGGTGGACCTCGGCGAGAT
>CAZATR010000232.1:0-3152 GCA_964488035.1 uncultured Natronomonas sp. | reverse complement strand
CCCTCGTCGGTCGCGACGAGGACCCAGGCCCAGCGGTAGCGGCGGTCGACGGCGACGAGGGTCGTGTTCCAGTGGGGGTCGCCGAACCAATCGCACCAGGCCTCCCGCGTCCGGTGGACGGTGACCTCCTCGTACCGGTCCTCGACGATGTCGTCGCGACACTCGGCCGCGAGGCGTTTCGCCTCGGCGAAGGTGCCGTACTCCTGGTCGACGGTTTCCTCGAAGGACCGCGTGCCGCCGTGGACGAGCTGTTCGGCCAGGAGGCCGTCCAGCGTCAGGCCGGACTCGACGGTGAACGCCGGCGCGGGCGGGTCGGCGGCCGGCAGCCCGAGCTCGCGGGTGACGGCGTCGGACGACAGGAGGTGGGCGAAGAAGTCGGCGTCTGCCAGGCAGTTCCGCGCGGCGAACCAGTCCAGGGCGGGCGAGTCGGGGACGCGGACGCAGCACCAGCGGGCGTCGCCGCCGGCGCGGGTGGCCGACAGGGCGTCGACGTACCGCTCGACGCCCGGCGCCTCCGGGTCGACGACATCGAATGCCATCGATGTCCAGAGTTGCTCAACGGACTCCAGAGGCGGTCTCGCGGCCGTCCAGTCCACGTCGAGCATATCGGACGAAGCCGGGTGACACGTAAAAACGCGGTGGCTAATCGATGCAAGTAAATTGATATTCCGGGCTGCGGCGTCAGCAGAGCAACGGCGCCAACGGGGCGATAGCGGCCTGCTGCTGGCCGACGAAGAAGTGGTCGGCCGGGATCGACTCCACCATCCGGCCGTGCTCGCGAACGCGGTCGGCGACGGCCGCCGCGTCCACCGTGGTGTCGCGCTCGCCGTAGACGACCCCGATCGGGCAGTCGACATCCGCGACGGCGGCGACCGCGTCGACGTCGTCCGTCAGGCGGGCGGCAGGTGCGAGTGCGCCGACGGCGGCCGGTGGCCGGCCCGCGCGGCTCTCGCGGGCGGCCGCGACCAGGGCGAGACAGCCGCCGAAGCTGTAGCCGAACACCGACACCGTGTCGTGGCGGTCCCGCGCCCACGCGAGGGCGTCCAGGGTGTCCTCGAGTTCGCCGCGGCCCTCGTCGAAGTCGCCGTAGTCGAACCGGAGACACGCACAGTCGACGGCGTCGCTGACCGCCTTTAGGAGGGGGTTCGACCGGCTGCCGCCGTACTCGGGGTGTGGCGGGCAGGCGACGACGCAGTCGGCCCGCCCGGGACGGTCCAGGGTCCCCCGGACGTCCCGATCCGACGGGATTAGCACCTGCTCGCTCATGTTCGCGGTCGTACGCGGGCTACCGCCTTGAGGCTGTGGCGTCGGGCGGATCGCCGTTGGCGGACGGGTATCGCAACTGTGGGGCGCGTGGCGGCGTGACGGCGCGGTCCTTTATGGTCTCGGGGGCCCGACGACGGGTATGGGCATCCTCTCGCGGGCCTCCTACGTCATCCGGTCGAAGATCAACGCGGTGTTGAACCGCGCGGAAGACCCCTCCGAGACGCTGGACTACTCCTACGAGCAGCTCCGCGACGAGCTCCAGGAGGTCAAGAAGGGCATCGCCGACCTGACGACCCAGAAGAAGCGCCTGGAGATCCAGAAGCGACGCCTCGAGGAGAACGTCGAGAAGCACAACGGCCAGGCCCGACAGGCCGTCGAGCAGGGCCGGGACGACCTCGCCCGGAAGGCCCTGGAGAAGAAAAAGCGGAAGATGACACAGATCGAGGAGCTCGAGGGGCAGATCGCCGAGTTAGGGAACACGCAGGACGACCTCGTCGAGAAGAAGACCGAGCTCCAGCGCCGCATCGAGGAGTTCCGCACCGAGAAGGAGACGATGAAGGCCCGCTACGAGGCCGCCGAGGCCAGCGCCCGCGTCAGCGAGGCGATGACCGGGGCCGGCGACGAGATGGAGAGCATCAGTCGGTCCATCGAGCGCGCCCGGGAGAACACCCGCGACATGGAGGCCCGGGCGGCCGCGATGGACGAACTCGAGGAGTCCGGCGCCTTCGAGGGCGCGCTCTCCGAGGGCGACGAGATCGACCGGGAGCTCGAGGAGATGCGTCGCGAGGGCGAGGTGGAGGCCGAACTGGAGACGCTGAAGGCCGAGGCCGGCGAGGAGTCGGCCGGCGACGGGGCCGCCGAGGCCGACGCCGACCCGGAGATCGAGGCCGAGCTGGAGGAACTGAAGGACGAGGAGGCGGCGGCCGACGCGGGCGACGATCCCGAGGCTGGCGAATCCACGGCGGAGACGGAGTCGGACACCGAGAAGTGACCATCCGGGTCCCTCGTGCTACCGGATCGCGGCCCGCCAGTCGTCCGGCACGCGGACCGTGTCGCCGGTGTCGGGATCGACGAGGACCTGGACGGTCCGCCCGGTGGCCACCACGGCGCCGCCGTGCGAAAGCGTCACGACGGTCGTGAGGCTCGTCTCGCCGATGGCCTCGACCTCGATGGTCCCCGTGATCCGGTCGCCGGGGAACAGCTCCTGGCGGTACTCGAGATCCAGGGTGACGACCGGCCGCTCGTAGGCGTCGAACCGCGGGACGGTCGCCCGGAGGAACGACTCCCGGACGCGGGCGGCGTAGTCGGCGAACACGGCGTGGTCGACGTGGTCGTCCCCGCGGTCGACGTCCTCGGTGCCCGCGACGAGCTCGAGTTCGAACCCGTCGGCGGTCACTGCTCGACGAAGTCCGGCTCGATGCGCTTCTCGTCGACCTCCGCCCGGAGGTGCTCGCGGAACGTCTCGACGTCGACGTCGTTCCGTTCGGCCTCGAAGCGGTCCCGGACGGAAACGGTGCCGGCTTCCTCCTCGTCGTCGCCGACGACGAGCATGTAGGGGACGCGGTCGTCGTGGGCCTGCTGGATCTTCCTCCCGATGGTCCACGAGCGGTCCTCGATCTCGACGCGGAACTCGTCGAGATAGCGGTTCGTGACCTGCTTTGCGTAGCCGATGTTGTCGTCGGAGATCGGGAGGATGCGGACCTGCTCGGGCGCGAGCCAGGTCGGGAAGTGGCCGTCGAAGTGCTCGACGAGCACCATGAAGAACCGCTCGTAGCTCCCGTACAGCGCCCGGTGGATCATCACCGGCCGGTGCTCCTCGTTGTCCTCGCCGGTGTAGGTGAGGTCGAACCGCTCGGGCATGTTGAAGTCGAGCTGGACCGTGGGGC
>CAZATR010000231.1:0-3214 GCA_964488035.1 uncultured Natronomonas sp. | reverse complement strand
CGACGGTCTGCAGCGTCTGGAACGGGACCATGATCTCGTAGTCCTCGCCGAAGTCGCCGACGATCATCAGGATATCCTTGGACATTGGTACCACCACCCATAGTTGTGGTCCGCTGCGGCATAAATCCGGCTACCTCCTGGCAGGGCGGCGAACGTTCCCGTGGTCCTCCGGTAGCTCGGTCCGCAACGCCGGGGTAGCTTTACGACCGAGCCCGCCGTAGGTCCGCCCAGGAGCCATGTCCAGCTACACGGTCGCGGTCCCCGACGGCGAGGAACTCGGCGTCCGGATCACCTGCGACGACCACGGCACCGCCGAGGAGTTCCAGCCAGGCTACCGGACGGTCGCGTTCTTCTGCGAGCAGTGCGGATACGAGATCGAGGTCGACGTCCGAGCGGCCGACGACTGGCGTGACCTGGGCGAGATGTGCTGACCCGCCGTTTCGGCCCGGGACCCCAGCGTCGCTTCCTCCGCCAGCGACGGCGGCCCGGCGAGCGGCTCCCCAGAAAGCTCCGGAACGCCTCGCGGGGGATCGGCCTGCTCACCCCGCCGCCCGCGGCCGTCACCGAGGTCGATGCGGCCGAGTCAGGCCGGGCGTCGACGGCGTCAGCCGCCGGTCGAGTCGAGGTACTCCAGCCGGTTTCCTACCGTGACGGTGAACGGCCGGCTCCGGGCCAGGACCTGCCGCCAGCCCGCCCCGTCGGGCATTCCCCCGGTGGTGCCCAGCGGATGGCGATGTACCCCGGCGGCGACGACGTGGTCGTCGTCGGTCACCCGGGCCACGTGGACGCCGACGAGCCAGGGTCCGGCGTCGCCGGAGACGACGCCTTCGAAACTCTCGACGGCGGTCGCGGTACCGAGCAGGTTCGTCGTCCGGTCCTCGGTCGCCGCCTCGACCGGGCGCGGCCCGACGCGCCAGCGGACGGTGTCGGCGTCGCTGATACCCGCCCGCCGCAGCCCCTCCCTGGCGGCCTCGTGCTGTAACAGCTCCCCGGTGTCCATCCCGACGAGGGGGTTGACCGACCGGAACCCGATCGAGGCGTCCGGCGTCGACAGCGTCGCCAGCCCGAACGTCGCCCCGGCCAACGGCGCCGGCCGGCCGGCATCGAGCAGCGCCTCGACGCTCCCCGGCCCGCCGCCGGCCGTCGAGACCGCGGACCCGGTGAACGGCGGTCCGGCCCCGCCGACGACGGCCAGGTGGGTCGCGGTCGGGTCGAACGTCTCCCCCGGCTCCACGGGTTCGACCGACGAGGGGGTCCCGGAGTCGCCGTCGGGTGACCCGAAGACGTCATCGAGCGGGTGGCCTGCGGTGTGGAGGAGGACCCGCCGATCCGGGTCCGGTGGGGTCTGCCAGCCGGGGATCGACCCCTCGTCCGACGACGGCCCGCCGCCGGGACTCCCGCCGCGCTGCCACCGTGGATGGTGGAAGAACGCCTCCGCCGGCACCCGGTAGAGGTCGTCGGCCGGCTCGGGGAGTCCCGTGGCCCCGTCGAGGTCGGCGTTCCCGGCCGACAGCAGCCAGAGGACGCCCGGACCGGTCGTCCCGGGGTCGCGGACGCCCGCCGGCACGAGGATGCTCGCGTCGCTTCCGTCGACCGTCGGCGTCGGATCGAGCCACGGCAGACGCAGACGACTGACGCCGACGTCGACCGGCAGGACGACCATCGCGCCATCGTCGACCCGACCGCCGTTTGCCGCCTCGACGTACCGGAGCACCGTCGAGTCGAGCGGGACCGCCCGCGCCGCGGGACCACCGGCCTCCAGGACGCGCGCCATCTCCTCGAACCTGACGGTGAGCGACTCGGTCGCGGTGGCGTCCGCGCCGGCCTCGAGGGTCGGCGGGCCGTACGCCGTGGGCCGGGCGTTCGTGAACTCCCAGGTCATCCGGGCGGTTCCACCGGCGTCTTCGAGCGAGACCGTCACCGTCCTGCGGGCGTCGTCGGTGCGGCCTTCCTCGAGGTCCTTCCGCCAGTCCCAGAGTTCGGTGTCGTCCGGTCGCACGCCGCGCTCCATCTCCAGGTCGTCGTACGTCGGCTGCCCGGCGACCCGGTCGAGGTCCGGGTCCCCCGCGCTTCCCGTCTCGGTGTATCGCCGCGGCAGGTCCACGGCCGTCCACCCGGCCACTGCGACGTCGTCGACCGTGACGCTGAACCGGCCGGGCTCGAGCGCGCCGCTCACCTGGCGGGCCGACCTCGCGCGGTCGGCGTCGCCCGCGAACCCGACGAGGCCGGCGTCGCCGCCGGCCTGCATGGCCCGCGGCGGCTCCCGGCGACCGTCCACGTCATCGCCGGTCATCGACGCCTTCCCCTCGTTCGCCGCCGGACCGTCCCGTGCGTGGCCTGCATGTCCGGCCCCCTACGTCGTCCGCTTCATCTTGTCGAACGCGACCGTGATCGACTCCGTCGCCACGTCGCCGTCGGCACTGGCGTCCAACTCCGGCGGCGAGTACTCCTTCACCCAGGCGTTCGTGAACTCCCACACCATCCCGGGGTTGCCCCCGTCGTCGTTCACCGCCACCGTGACCGTCTTGCGAGCGTCGTCGGTCCGGCCCTGTTCGACGTCCTGCCGCCAGTCCCAGAGCGTGGTGTCGTCGGGACGGACGCCGCGTTCCATCTCCAGGTCCTCGTACTCGGTCTGCCCGACGACTGTTCTCGACGTGGTGTCCGAATCGCCCTCCCTGTACTCGCCCACGTCGCTCGTCCGGGAGGGGAGCTCGACCGTCGTCCACCCGGCGACCGCCCCGCCGTCGACCTGCACCTCGAACCTGCCCGTTTTCATCGGTCCGTGTCGGTCCTGCATCTCAGGTCCCTCCGTCGTCGGCCGCCCGCCGGTAGACCGCGCTGTGGTTCGTGACTTCCACCTCGGTCGAGGCCGGGCCGTCGAAGGTCAACGTCATCGACTCCATCGACGTCTCGGCCATTCCGACCGGTCCCCGTTCGGCCGCCGGCAGTCCGACCGGGCGGGCATCGAAGGACTGCTGGCGTATGTCCGAGCAGCCGGCCGTGGTGGCCGCTGCCAGGGCGGTTCCGGTGACGAACGTTCGACGCGAAACGGGTACGTTTGCTCCCCCTTGCCCACGCATACCACGCGTATGGTTCGGTCCCCGGCTTAAGTGTTGTCCCCGAGGGTCCGGGCGAACAGCCGGCCGTTCGACCGTCCGCGGGTCGCGTCGGGCCCCGGGCCCGCACGGTCGTCGATGCTGACGGGAGGACCGTC
>CAZATR010000230.1:0-3227 GCA_964488035.1 uncultured Natronomonas sp. | reverse complement strand
CCGTGCAGCAGCGTCGAGAGCGTGTCGTCGCCGCGGCCGACGCAGCCGATGATGCCACACATTACCGGACCACCCCCACGGTGTCGGCCCGCATCACCGGACCACCCTGGCCCCGTTCGGCACGGTGCCGGTGAGGTGGACGCCGTCGCCGACGGTGGCGTCGGCGCCGACGAGCGTGCCGGGCGCGAAGGTGACGCCGCCGCCGACGCTGGCGCGGTCGGCGAGGACGGCGCCCAGCGCCTGCGCCTCGAAGACGCGGTCCTCGACGCGGACGTCACCGGGCCCGCCGGGGACGACCGAGCCGGCGCCGACGGTGACGTCCTGGCCGGCGACGCAGTCGACGACCGTCGCGCCGTCGCCGATCCGGCAGTCGGTGTCGAGCACCGCGTTCCGGAGCGTCACGTTCGACCCGACGGTCCCGTTCCGCCCCACGGTGACGTCCGGACCGATGACCGCGCCGGCGGCGATTTCGGCGTCGGGCCCGATGGCGACGGGGCCCTGGAGGGTCGCCCCCTCGTGGACCCGGGCGGAGTCGGCCACCCGGACGGCCTCGCCGAGCGCGGGCCGGTCGATCCGCTCCCGGGCGAGCAGCTCCCGGTTCAGGTACAGCAGGTCCCACGGGTAGGTCGCGTCGGCCCACAGCCCGTCCGTCCGGACCGCACTGACCGGGCCGTCCTGCATCAGCGTCCCGATGACGTCGGGGAGCTGGATCTCCCCGTCGCGCCGCGGGGTCCGGTCGATGGCGTCGAACACACGGTCGTCGAAGGCGTAGACGCCGGCGTTGATGAGCCGGTAGTCGTCGCTGTCGGGCCGCTCGACCAGTTCGGTCAGCCGCCCGTTCGAAATCCGGGCGGCGCCGTAGGCCGATGGGTTCGGGTGCTCGATCACGCTGACGGTCGGCTCGCCGTCGAACCCAGCCAGGACGTCCGAGACGATGCGCTCGTCGATGACGCGGTCGCCGTTCAGCACCAGCACCGCCCCCGCGACGGCGTCGGCGGCCTGCTGGAGGGCGTGACCGCTGCCGAGCTGTTTCGCCTGGTGGACGTAGGTGAGCGGGACGTCCCGGTGGGCGTGGCCGAAGTGGTCCTGGACCCGGTCGCGCTCGTAGCCGACGACGAGGCTGATCTCCTCGAGGCCGCACTCGACGAGCACGTCCAGCACGTGCTCGAGGATCGGGCGGTCGGCCGCCGGGAGCATCGTCTTCGGGCGGTTCTGCGTCAGCGGCCGCATGCGGGTGCCCTCCCCGGCGGCGAGCACGACCCCTCTCGTGACCTCCATACCGACCGGTCGCCCGCCGGGGAAATGAAACTGTTGGCGCGACATCTCCCGGCCGCCATCGTGATGGAGCGGACACGCATCGAACGATCCTGTCTGGAACTGGCCGTACGTATACCACGGGCGATCGGGTCACCCCGCGACCACCGTCCCGCGTCGCGCGCCCGGGTCGGGTCGGTCCGGATGGCAAGCGTGTTACCGGCGGAACCCGGAGGGCCGACGATGACGCTGCTCGACGACGCCCGGGCGCTCCTGGCGACGGGGCCGCTCTGTGACCCCTGTCTCGGCCGGCCGGTCGCCGACCGGAGCTTCGGGCTGACGAACGCCGAGCGCGGCCGGGCGCTCCGGACCGCCGTCGCGCTGGCCGACGACGAGCCGTTCGCCGAGCCCGACGCCGAATGCTGGGTCTGCGAGGGCGTCTGCGACCGGTTCGACGCGTACGCCGACCGGCTCGTCGACGCCCTCGGGGCGACGGCGCTGTACACCTACCAGGTCGGCACCCGCGTCCCGCCGCTGCTCGCCGAGAACGACCGGCTGCTCCGCGAGGAGGCCGGCTTCGACCCCGAGGCGGGCGAGCCGCTGAAGACCGAGCTGAACCGGGAGGTCGGCCGCCGCGTCGGCGCGATGCTGGGCGCCGAGGTGGACTTCGAGCGGCCGGATGTCCAGTTCCTCCTCGATCTGGCGGCCGACGCCGTCGAGGTCCAGCGGAACTCCGTGACCGTCTACGGCCGCTACCGGAAGCTCGAGCGCGGCATCCCGCAGACCGAGTGGGACACCTACGACGAGAGCGTCGAGGAACTCGTCGCGCCGCCGTTCCTCTCGGCCTTCCGCGGGACCGACGCCGTCTTCCACGGCGCCGGCCGCGAGGACGTCGACGCCCTCATGCTCGGGTCCGGCCGCCCGTTCGTCCTCGAGATCAAGGAGCCCCGCCGCCGCGACGCCGACCTCGACGCGCTCGCCGAGGCGGTCAACGAGGGCGGGACGGTCGAGGTCGATGACCCCGCGTTCGTCACCTACGAGATGATCGAGCGGGTCAAGCAGCACGACGCGACGAAGACCTACCGCGCCACGGTCGCCTTCGCGGAGCCGGTCGACGAGGACCGCTTCCGGGCCGCCATCGCGGAGCTCGACGGCGCGACCGTCGACCAGCGGACGCCCAGTCGGGTCGACCACCGCCGGGCGGACAAGGTGCGCGAGCGCACCGTGTTGTCCATCGACGGGACCATGGAGGACGCCCACACCGCCGTCGTCGACGTCCACGGCGAGGGCGGCCTCTACATCAAGGAGCTGATGAGCGGCGACGACGGCCGCACCGAGCCGAGCCTCGCGGGCCTGCTCGGGGTCGACGCCACGGTCGACTCGCTGGACGTCCTCGAGGTCGACGGCGTCGACGAGCCGTTCCTGACCGAGGCCTACCGCCGCGACCGGGCCGGCGAGCCCGCGACCGGCCCCGACTGACCGGCGGTCTCGATGGCGGGCGTCCCGACATAGGGGTCCCCGACCGACCGGGGCCGGCGGCACGACACGGAGGATCCCGAACGGCAACCCCGGCGGCCCCGGCACAGCTGCCCGCGATAAAACCGCGCTGCTGGCGGGCCTTCCGGGCGGTCCGTCCGGCTCGTCCGCGGATCCGACCGGGGGTTTATTACCGTCCTGGTGCGTAGCCCCAACGAGTATCGGACACCGACATGAGCAAAGACGTCATCCTCGTCGTCGAGGACGAGCCCGAACTCGCGGACCTGTACAGCGGCTGGCTCTCCGAGAAGTACCCGGTCCGGGTCGCACACGACGGGCCCGAGGCGCTGGAGGAGTTCGACGACGAGATCGAGGTCGTCCTGCTCGACCGGGAACTCCCCGGGATGAACGGCAAGGCGGTGCTGTCGATGCTGCGCGACCGGGACGCCGACTGCCAGGTCGCCATGGTCACCGCCGTCGAGCCCGAGATGGACGTC
>CAZATR010000229.1:0-3246 GCA_964488035.1 uncultured Natronomonas sp. | reverse complement strand
CATGGACATCTTAGAGCAGGCCCAGGACGTCCGGGCCAACCTCGAGGACGACTACGAGGCCGCCCAGCGCACGATGGACATGGCGCGGGCGATGGAGGGCGACGTCGCGGTGCGCGGCGCGGCGGCCGCGTTGAAGGAGCACCCCGAGATCACGGTCGAGTCGAAGAACATCATGGGCGTCGTCGTCCCACAGATCGAGTCGACGCGCGTGAAGAAGTCGCTCGACCAGCGCGGCTACGGCGTCCTGGGGACGTCGGCACGCATCGACGAGGCGGCCGACGACTACGAGCAGCTGCTCGAATCGGTCATCCTCGCCGCCGAGGTCGAGACCGCGATGCGCAAGCTCCTGAACGAGATCGAGACCACGAAGCGCCGCGTCAACGCGCTGGAGTTCAAGCTCCTGCCCGAGCTCCGAGAGAACAAGGAGTTCATCGAGCAGAAGCTCGAGGAGCAGGAGCGCGAGGAGATCTTCCGGATGAAGAAGATCAAGGCGAAGAAGGAGCGGGAGGAGGCGGCGGAGCGGGAGGCCGCCGAGGAAGCGGAGGCGGCGCGCGTGACCGCCGACGACTGACGCGCCCGACCCATACGCCTTTTTCGACCGGGCCGCCTGGGTGGGCCATGGACTGCCTGGTCTGCGACGCCAAGCTGGTGCCGTTCGCCGTCCCCGATGCATACCGGGCGCAGGCCCCAAATGGGTCGGACGCTGTGGCGATCTGTCCGGCCTGTCTCACCCTAACACCCGTCGAGACCGACGCCCCGGTGCCTGAGGTCGCCGACTTCGCCCGGATCATCGAGGACTTCCCCGAGGGAGATGCGGGCGCGGCGATGGCGCTCGCGGTCGGCCTCCTCGTCGACTCGCTGGCGCTCAACCGCGACGCCGTCAAGGGACTGTTCGACGCCGTCTCGGACGCCGGCGAAGACCCCTGGCTCGTACTCGAGCGCCTGGCCGTCGCGGGCACGGTCCAGCCCGACGCCGATCTCGGCAAGCTGCGCCACCAGCTCGAGCAGCTCTGGCGATAACATGCCCGTCGGCGGGCGCGTGAATCCGGGCATCGAATCGATAGCAGGCGGGACCTTTGGACGGGTTTGCTAAAACGCCTTTTACGGGGCCGGCCGCCAGTGCCGACCGCGATGAAACGGATCGCAACCGCCCTGACAGCCCTCCTGGTGCTCGCCAGCCTCGCGTCCGGCGCCGCCGTGGCCCAGAACGAGGCCTACGCGGGCACCCACGTATCGTTCGGGACGAGCGCGAACGCCGTGACCGACTACTCGGTCGACGGCGAGTCGATGCTCTCGTCCGTGAAGGTGCAGTCCGCCAGCTCCGCCGAAAGCAGCGGGATCGTCGACGTCGGCGCGTCGCTCTCGACCGTGACCTCGCTCGAGGGAGCTGGCCTCTCGCTGGGTGCGCAGACCCAGACCAGCGCCACGGTCGACGTCGAGGGATCGGCCTCGATGGAGGCCCACGACAACGGCAACGGCGTGCTGGTCGTTCGCTCGGGCGGCGATGAGCAGTACGTCCAGGCGAACCTCAGCAGCGGCGCCGAGGCCAGCGCGGCCGGCGACAACCGGGTGACGGTCACCACGGCTGACGGCGTCGAGGGGGCGTTCATCGTCGTCGGCGACGGCGAGGTCACTGTCAACGACGAGGGTGACGTCGCCGCGAACCTCGGCCAGGACGGCACGCTCGTCTTCCGGGCCTATCCGGAGGGCAAGTCCGACGAGGACGCGTCCCAGGAGCAGCTAATCGCCGACGGCCAGGCCGCGGGCGAGGTCCACGTGATGGCCCAAGACGGCGAGACGGTCACCGACACGGTCGCCTACACCAGCGAGACGACCATCGAGGCCCGACAGACCGCCGAGGGCGAGGTCGAGATGACCGTCGACCGGGCCGCCCACGAGGGCAAGGTCGTGATCACGACGGTCTCCGAGTCCACGATGGACGCGGCGAACGGGGTCTCGGTCGCGGTCGACGGCGAGGCCGCCGCTGAGGCCAGCTCGTACAGCGAGCTCGAGGGCGCCATCGGCTCCGACCAGTCGAAGTACCTGGTACGGCAGTCCTCGAGCGCCGAGGGCTCCGCCGAGGTGCTCGTCGCGGTGAACCACTTCTCCGAGCGGACGGTCACGATGAGTGAGGCCGACGGGAGCTCGTCGACCGACGGCGAGGACTCGAACGACGGGAGTTCGGACGACGGCGTCTCGTCGCCGGGACAGCCCGGCTTCGGCGTCCTCGTGGCAGTCCTCTCGCTGCTCGCGGCTGCGCTGCTGGTGCGCCACCGCGGCTGAACCGCCCCGCGAACCGCCCCTTCCTCCGCGCGCTTCGCCCCGAGCGGCGGCGCTAGCCGAGCTCGATTCGCTCGCCGTCCGCGGGCACCCGCACATCCGGGACGGCCGCCTCCAGGTCCGCCCGGGAGAGCAGGCAGTGGTTGATAGCTCCCATGTGGACGGCGATCAGCGTCGTCTCGGGGACCGCCGCCCGGACCCTGCGGACGTCCTCGGCGGTCATCGTGATGGGCTCGCTCCCGACGAACCGGGCGCCGCCGGCGTTCAGCACGACGGCGTCGGGGGCGTGCGTATCGAGGGCGGCCTGGAGCGCGTCACACCAGACGGTATCGCCGGCGACGAAGACCGTGGGCTCGTCGGCCGCCTCGAAGACGAAGCCCGAGACAGGGCCGAGGTCGTCGGCCACCGGGCCGTGACCGTGGCGGCCGCCGGTTCGGGTGAGTCCGACGCCCTCGAACGTCGTCGCGCTCCCGACCGGCCGGACGTCGTCGAAGTCCTTCTCGGCGATCGTGTTGACGTCCTCGGGTTGGCAGAAGACCGGCGATCCGGGGTCGAGCACCTCGGTTGCGGCCTCGTCGAGGTGGTCGGCGTGGGTGTGGGTCACGACGACCGCGTCGTGGTCGAGGTCGACGTCCGGGAGCCCGACCAGCGGGTTCCGGTCGTCGTTCGGCGTGTTGGGAATGGGGTCCCGGGCGCCCGGCTCGTCCAGCATCGGGTCGACGAGGAACGTGACGCCGCCCGTGCGGACGAGGAGCGTGGCGTGGCGGACGAGCTGGATCGAGGCCATGGTGGAGCGTTGGTCGACCGCCGCCAAACCGCTTCCGCCGCCCTACACGCCCGTCGCGTACCGCAGGATGCCGGCGATGCCCCCGAAGGCGGTCAGGAGCTGTTCGCCCTTCTCGAAGTCCGTGGAGATGAACGCCGTCTCCGTGCCGCGCTGCTCGGCGATGTTGATGAGGTGTTCGA
>CAZATR010000228.1:0-3247 GCA_964488035.1 uncultured Natronomonas sp. | reverse complement strand
AGCTCGCCGGGGATCGGGCCGGCCGAGATGTCGAAGGCCGGCTGTTTCCCCTCCAGATACTCCTCCTGCAACCGCTCCTCGTAGTGGCGGGCCGTCACCATGTCCGCGTACATCTCTTGCAGGTCGTTAACGGGTGCCATGCCAACGGTTCATAGCCCTCCGAGTCACTTGTATTTAATCGTGTAGAATAGGACATCGCATCGGGCGTGTGACGACCGTGCCGGCCCATCGGGCGCCCTCCACTCCCGGCTGCCGATGCGACGCTCGCGGTTGCAGGGTCCACGACGGTAGATGCCCTCGCAGCCGTGGTCGACGCGACACCGTCGGCGAACGACGGCGGTCCGTCACGACCGTCCGGGTCGTGAATCAGCCGAACGGGACCGCGTGGTCGGTCCGGATCCAGGCGTCCTCGTTGTCCGGGTCGGAGACGACGAGGCCGCCGCCGTCCAGCCGGACGTCCCGAACCGGGGCGTCGCCGTCGTCACGTCGGTCGCGTGCGAGTGTCATACCCGGGGTCCCGGAACAGCCCCTTCAGCGTTCGCCGGAATCGACCAGGCTTTCACCCGAATCCGGAACGAACGGCCCGTGGAGGGCCGGTCCGTTACGGGGCCGGGCATACGGGTCGAGCAAGGCCGGTCTCCCGGCGGCGCGTACCGAGCGAATCGGGTTTCGTCGATCGAACGGTCGAGAACACCTGGAAAGCCCTCGGCGGCCTCGCGGTCGCTCTGCGGGATATCCTCCCTCCGGTCGGATAGGGCCCGCAGAGCGACTCCCCTCCGGCGCCAGTCGGGCGGTCGGCTCCGCCGACCGCCTATAACGTGGCGGCCGGAGGCCGCCACGCACGCCTCGCCCTTTCAGTCCACCAGGACGCTGGATTCCAGCGTGGCGTGCGCGCGTCGACCGCCGCTCGCGGTGCTCGCGGCGGTCGACATCGGCGCGCGAGGGACGCCCGCCCGAGCACAGCGACGGGCGGGCGGCGGCTGGGGAGGCACGAGGTGCGGGGCGGTGCGGTGCCTGGTGGACTCGAAGCCCTCGGCCGGCTACGGGACGCACGGCGACACAAGCACGCGACCGCAGGGAGCGCGCGCAGCGAGCCGCGCGACCGTAGCCGGCCGAGGGCTTCGGGAGTCCAATCGGTCCATTCGCTGGCATCGAGCCGGCCGAGGGCTTCGGGAGTCGGCAATAGGTTTCAGGAAATAGCTACCGAATCACCTGCAAGTACGTACACCTATACCGACCGATTCAATCAGTTCGGCGCCCGGCCGCGCTCGTCGCTGTCCCGCTTCGCGCGCGGGTACGGACCGGCAGAACTACGGGGAGGGATTTGAATCAGGGAAGACGGTCGCTCCCTTCGCTCACGCTGCGATGTCCCTGATTCAAATCCCTCCCCTGGCTTCCTGCGACGAACGGACGTGAGGAGCTGAAGCCAGGGGAGGGATTTGAACCCCCGAACTCCCGATTACAAGTCGGGTGCTTGAACCGCCCAAGCTCCCCTGGCGCGGGCGGTGCTTAACGGTCGTCCGTTGTAGGGGTATCGCTTTCGAGCGCCTTCTCCAGCTCGACCCTGTGGGGGCTGTAGCCGTGGTGACGGTAGAACGCGCGGGCGGCGTCGTTCGTCGCCATCGCCTCCAGCGCCACGACGTCGACGCCGCGGGCCGCGAGCGTGGCTTCGGCCGCCGAAAGCAGCGCGCTGCCGACGCCGCCCCGACGGTGGTCGGGGACGACGTGGAGGTTGTGGATGACGCCACGGGCGACGTCCTGGGTGTAGCTCCCGGTCTCGCGGCCGAACGTGACGAACCCGACGAGGGCGTCGCCATCCGCATCCGCTCCTTCCTCGACACCCGCCTCGGATAGCTCGCGGGCGACCAGCGCCGTGTCGGTGACGACGTGCTGGAGCATCGTCTCGTGGATGCGGTCCCGGTTGTCGGCCGCCTCGAGGTGGGAGCCGTAGTTGCGCTGGTCGGCGGCCAGGTCCACCCAGCGGTCGGCCATGGTGTCGGCGTCGTCGGTGTCGGCCGGCTCGACGGCGTAGCCCGCGGGTGCCTCGGGCACGGTTACGTCCGGAGCGCCTCCACGCCCGGCAGCGACTCACCGGAGAGCATCCGGAGCGCGGCCCCGCCGCCCGTCGAGACGTGGTCGAAGCCCTCGACGCCGAGCTTCCGCATCGCCGCCGCCGTGTCGCCGCCGCCGACGATGCTCATCTCGGCGCGGGTAGCGGCCTGGTACAGCTCCCGGGTCCCGAGCTCGAAGCGCTCGTCCTCGAAGACGCCCGGCGGCCCGTTGAGGATGGCCGTCCCGGCGTCCTCCAGGATGTCCGCGTAGGCCGCGAGCGTCCGGGCGCCGACGTCCTTAGCGGCTTCCGCCGCCGGCAGGTCGGCGAGCTCGACCTCGACGCGCTCGCCGTCGCGCTCGACGGCGACGTCCCGCGGCATGTAGATCCGGTGGCTGAAGTCGTCCAGCAGGGCGCCGGCGGCCTTGACCGCGTCGTGGCTGCGCTCGTTGACGACGCCGGCGGAGGCGGCGCCCAGCGAGACGCCGTCGGCGAGCAGGAACGCGTTCCCGACGATGCCGGCCGTCAGCACCGCGTCCGCCAGTCCGCGTTCCAGCACCGACCGGGCGACGTCGATGGAGTCCTCGACCTTCGCGCCGCCGAGGACGTACACCCGCGGCTCCGGGCTCTCGTCGATGTTCCCGAGGACGTCGAGCTCCCGCTCCATGACGCGGCCGGCGTACGCCGGCAGCGCGGTCGGGAACCCGACGATGGAGGGCTGCTTCCGGTGGGCGGCGGCGAAGGCGTCGTTGACGTAGGCGTCCAGCGCCGGCGCGAGCCGCACGACGAGGAACGTCTCGGCGGCGGCGGCGGGTTCGAACGACATGTACTCCTCCGAGTAGAACCGCGTGTTCTCCAGGAGGACCGCGCTGCCGGGCTCGAGGGCGGCGACGGCGTCGCGGGCGGCCGCGGTGAAGGTGGCGTCGCAGTACTCGACCGGCGCCTCGAGCAGGTCGTCGAGCCGGCTCGCGTGGGCGGAGAGGTCGCTGAACTCGTCGCCACCCGGCCGGCCCTGGTGGGCGAGCAGCGCGACGCGGGCCCCGCGCCGACAGCACTCCTCGACGGTGTCGACGTGCGCCCGGAGGCGGGCGTCGTCGGCCAGCCCGTCCGCCGACAGCGGGCTGTTGATGTCGACCCGGACGCCGAGTGCCGCCCCGTCGGCGTCCAGGTCGTCGAGGGTCCGGATCATACTCGGGG
>CAZATR010000227.1:0-3270 GCA_964488035.1 uncultured Natronomonas sp. | reverse complement strand
AGCACGTCGCCGGCATGAAGGGCGCCGACACCATCGTCGCGATCAACACCGACCCGAACGCCCCGATCTACGACATCGCCGACTACGGCATCGTCGACGACCTCTTCGAGGTCGTTCCCGAACTCATCGAGGCGTTCGGCGGCGACCCGCCGGACGTCTGAGGCGGGCCGCGGTGCCCCGACCCCCGGCGGCCGGTGGCTTTACACTGTCAGTCCAAACCGCCGTCAGATTTACCGGTTCTATCGCCGTTCGGGGCGTATGGCACTCGACGACGTCCCCGTCGTGGACGCCTGGATGCAGCACCCGACGGCGGCGTTCCTCGACCGCGAGATGTTCGACTCGTTGCGGCGCTGGCAGGGCGCCGCGGCGTTCGATGACGTCCCGCTCGAGTGGACGGTCCAGGCCTTCGAGGGTGCCGGCGTCGACACGGCGCTCGTCACGGCCTGGTGGGGCCCGGACGGCGAACTGCTCGGCAACGAGTACGTCGCCGACATCGTCGCCGAGCACCCGGACCTGTTCGCGGGCGTCGGGTCGGTCCCGCTCGACGACCCGATAGCGGCCGTCGAGACGGTGCGGCGGTGCGTCGAGGAGTACGGCTTCGTCGGCATCCGCGCCATCCCGTGGCTGTGGGAGCTGCCGCCCGACGACCGCCGGTACTACCCCGTCTACACGGAGTGCGTCCGGCAGGACGTCCCGTTCTGCCTCCAGGTCGGCCACACCGGGCCGCTGAGGCCCTCCGAGCCCGGCCGGCCGATCCCGTACCTCGACACCGTCGCCCGGGAGTTCCCGGACCTCACCATCGTCGCCGGCCACATCGGCCACCCCTGGACCGAGGAGATGATGGCGGTCGCCACGAAGTACGAGAACGTCTACGTCGACACCTCCGCGTACAAGCCGAAGCGCTACCCCGACGAGTTCGTCGAGTTCCTCCGCACGTACGGCAGCGAGGACGTGCTGTTCGGCACGAACTACCCGATGCTCCAGCCCGGCACCTGTCTCGACGGCGTCGCCGACCTGGAGCTCGACCGGGCGGTCCTCGAGCGGTTCTGCCACCGGAACGCCGAGGACGCCTTCGGCGTCGAGTTCGTGTAGTGGAGCCGACCCCGAACAACCCGTGCGGGACCGCGCCACCCTGGTTCGTCAGCTACTTCCGGGGACCGGACCAACTGCCGTCATGGAGTACCTCGAGCGCCGTCGGGCCCTCATCGAGGGGCGGCTCGAGCCGGTGCTGGACGCCGCCGAGCCGGACGCCATGCGGGAGCGTCTCGAGCACGTCTCGCTGTCGGGGGGCAAGCGGGTGCGGCCGATGGTGACGCTGCTCGCGTTCGAGGCCGCCGGCGGGGACCTGGCCGGCGAGGACGGCCGGGCGACGCCGGCCTCGCGGCACGCGGTCGACTTCGCGGTCGGGATCGAGCTCGTCCACAACGCGTCGCTCGTCGTCGACGACATCATCGACGAGTCCGAACTCCGGCGCGGCGTCGACAGCGCGTGGGCGGCGTTCGGCCACGGCCCGGCCATCGTCACGAGCGACGGGCTGCTCGGGGAGGCGTTCCAGCTGTTCTCCGCGGACGAGCACGCGATGCAGGTCGTCAGCGAGGCGATGGTCGAGCTCGGCGAGGGCGAGGCGACCGAACTCGTCGCCGAGCCCACGACCGAGGCCGAGTACATGGAGCTGGCCCGCCGGAAGACCGGGGCGTTGTTCCGCGCCGCCGCCGAGCTCGGCGCCATCGCCTCCGACGCCGACGCCTACACCGTCGAGGCGTTCGGTCGCTACGCCGAGCGCGTCGGCATCGCGTTCCAGATCCGGGACGACGTGCTGGACGCGACCGCCGACCCCGCCGACCTCGGCAAACCGACCGGCCAGGACGCCGAGATGGAGCGGCCGTCGCTCGTCCAGATCACCGAGCTGTCCCCCGAAGAGGCCAACGAACGGGCGCGCGAGGAGTCCGCGGCCGCCCTCGACGCCCTCGAGGCGACCGACGCCGTCGACTCGGAGGCCGTCGGCTACCTCGAGGACCTCGCGGAGTTCGTCGTGGTCCGCGAGCGCTGAGCCCGTCGCCTACCCGCCCGTGCCCGCGACGGGGCGCGCCGAAGGGGAACGCGTTTACCGACGGCCGCCGCAGTCCCGCGCATGATCGTACCCGGCTCCGCCTCGCAGGCGGTCGCGGCCGCGCTCGCCCGGGAGCTCGACGAACCGCTCGCCGCCGTCGAGTACGACCGGTTCGCCGACGGCGAGCGGCTGGTCCGCGTCCCCGAGTCCGACGACCGCGCGGTCGTCGTCGCCGCGACGACGTCGGACCGCGCCCACGTCGAGCTGCTCCAGCTGCAGGACGCCGCCCGCCAGCGGGCCGACGAGGTCGTCACCGTCCTCCCGTACATGGGCTACGCCCGCCAGGACGAGGCCTTCACCGAGGGCGAGCCGGTGTCGGCCCGCGCCGTCGCGCGCGCCATCTCGACCGGCACCGACCGCGTCCTGACCGTGAACCCCCACGAGCCCGGCGTCTGTGACTTCTTCGACGTCCCGTGTCGCGCCGTCGACGCCGCCGCCGAACTGGCCGCGCCGCTCGGCGACCTCGCCGACCCGCTGTTCCTGTCGCCGGACGCCGGCGCCGTCGCGCTCGCCGAGACCGTCCGGGACGCCCACGGCGCCGGCGAGACCGACTACTTCGAGAAGCGCCGCGTCTCCGACACCGAGGTCGAGATCACCCCGAGCGACGCCGCCACTGCCGGCCGGGACGTCGTGCTCGTCGACGACATCGTCGCGACCGGCTCGACGATGAGCACCGCCATCCAGCAGCTCGACGCCCCGGCCAGCGTGGTCGTCGCCTGCGTCCACCCGATGCTCGCCGACGGCGCTCGGACGCGGCTGGCCAACGCCGGCGTCGGCGCCATCTACGGCACCGACACCGTCGAACGCGCCGTCTCTGCCGTCTCCGCCGCCCCTCCTATCGCCGACGCACTCCCGGAGTAGTTAGAACTCGATCGATATCCGACGTGACTGAACCGGCTCTACGATCGATCCAGCCAGGGCTATGGGTTGTGGGTGGTTCTTCGTTCGTTTCCTGAAACGTATTGTCGACCTCCGAAGCCCTCGGCCGGCTACGGTCGCGCGGATCGCTGCGCTCCTCGGTCTCCCGGCCTTCCGGCCTGCGGTGTCCTCGCGCGGCTGCGCCGCGCGAGCGGGCCGAGGGACCTCCGGTCCCTCGCGGCTTGCGTCGGCCGGGCGGGGTCGACCCTGCTCACGGCTCGCTGCGCTCGCCCTTCGAGTCC
>CAZATR010000226.1:0-3290 GCA_964488035.1 uncultured Natronomonas sp. | reverse complement strand
CGGGGCGGGCCAAGCAGGGCAAGGAGGCCCAGGAGTCGATGCTGCAGACGGCCGCGAACATCCTCTCGGACAACCTCGAGAACGTCGTGACGACCTGGCCGGACTTCGACGCGATCGATCCCTTCTACTACGAGTTCGCCGACGCGACGCTGGCCGACACCGACGTCGGCGGCGTCGACGCCCTCCGGGAGTCGCTGTCGGCGGTGATGACCGCGGGCCGGCAGGCCGGCAGCATCAAGGAGGAGTACCAGGGCCGCATCCGCACCGCGGACACCGAAACGGCGCGGAAGCTCCGCAAGCAGGCGTTCGCGCGGCTCGCGGACGTCACCGAGGACGTCGCCGACGAGCTGCTCGCCATCGGGGAGGCGCGTGACGCCCTCCACACGCTGCCCGACATCCGGGCCGACGAGCCGGCCATCGTCGTCGCCGGCTACCCGAACGTCGGGAAGTCCTCCTTCGTCAACCGCCTCACGAACGCCGACAACGAGACGGCCGCCTACCCGTACACGACGACGCAGTTGAACGTCGGCCACCTCGAGCGGGACCACGTCCGGTACCAGCTCGTCGACACGCCGGGGCTGCTCGACCGACCCGCCGAGGAGCGCAACGCCATCGAATCGCAGGCCGTCTCGGCGCTGACGCACCTCGCGGACGCCGTGCTGGTGCTGCTCGACGCCGGCGGGGAGTGCGGGTATCCGCTGGAACGGCAACTGGCCCTGCTCGCGGAACTGGAGGCGCAGTTCGACGTGCCGGTCATATCCGTCTGCAACAAGGCCGACCGGTCCCGGGACGTCGAGGCGGATCACTACATGAGCGTCGAGACCGGCGAGAACGTGGATGCGGTGGTGACGGCGGCTGTGGACGCCATCGGGTACGAGCCCGACCTCCCGTTCGAGGAGTAGGGACCGGCACGATGGACGGTCGCCCGGTCCCGAACTATCCAGCAGCATCCCTGTCGAAAGGGGTTGGACGTTGCGGGTGCTTCGGCTGGTGGGTTCCGGAAATTACGGGTCTCCTCCGGAGCCCTCGGCCGGCTCGACGTCCGGCGGACGGTCCTGCTCGCTGCGCTGTCGTTCGAGAGAGCGCGGAGTGCTCTTTCGCGATGACGAGAGACGCCAAGGCGTCTCTCGAACCACGCGGGCTGGGACTGCCGACGTCACGCTCGCGCCCTTCGGTCGTTGCGGTGCTTGTTCCGGACGACTCCCTCGCTCGCGGCTCGCTGCGCTCGTCGTTCGCGCAGTCGGCGGGTGCGAGGCGCGACCACCGGGAGCGCCTCGCGGCGAGCGGGGAGCGAAGCGACCCGCGAGCACAGCGAGCCGTGAGCGAAGGGAGGATATCACGCAAGCGACCGCGAGCCCGCCGAGGGCTTTCGAAGTGACCGGCGGCTCGAGTAGCACTTCCTCGTTCGCGCTCTGGCCACACCCGATGGACCGGAGCGGGATAGGTGAGTTCTGTTGGTCACTTCCGGTGTGCTCCGGGAACCCTTTTGTCCGAACGCGCCGGAGGTCGCCCCATGTCGGGGTCGAACGGCGCTCGCCGGTTCTTCCCCTACGAGGAGCCGTACGACCACCAGTCGGAGGCGATGGAGCGGATCCGGGAGGCCTTGGTCGAGGAGCGCGACGTCCTGTTCGAGGGCGCCTGCGGGACCGGGAAGACCCTCGCGTCGCTCGTGCCGGCGCTGGAGTACGGCCGCGCGGCCGGCAAGACGGTCGTCATCACGACGAACGTCCACCAGCAGACCCGGCAGTTCATCGAGGAGGCCCGCGCGATCAACGACCGCGAGTCGATCCGATCGGTGGTGTTCCGCGGGAAGAAGTCGATGTGTCACATCGACGTCGGCTACGAGGAGTGCCAGGCGCTCCGCGACACGACCCACGAGCTGGTCGACATGGAGGGCGACGTCGCCGAACTCGAACGGCGGGAGCGGGAGCTACTGGACGCCAGCCGCGGGGGCGACGAGGAGGCGGCCGCGGCCCGGGGCGCCGTCGCCGAGGAGCTCGAGGACGTCCAGGCCGGAATCGAGGCGCTCCGGGAGGAGCGCAACGTCTGCGACCGGTACTACGACAACCTCACCCGGGACACCGACGCGTTCTACGAGTGGCTCTACGAGGACGTCCGGACGCCCGACGAGATCTACGAGCACGCCCACGGGCTCGATCTGTGCGGCTACGAGCTGCTGAAGGACGGCATGGAGGGTATCGACCTCGCGATCTGCAACTACCACCACCTCCTGGATCCGATGATCCGCGAGCAGTTCTTCCGGTGGCTCGGCCGCGACCCCGAGGACGTCATCGCGGTGTTCGACGAGGCCCACAACGTCGCCGACGCCGCCCGGGACCACGCGACCAGGACGCTGGCCGAGCGGACGCTCGACGGCGCCGTCGACGAACTCGCCGAGTGCGACGACGCCCGCGCAGAGCCCGCACTGAACGTCCTGCGGGCGTTCCGCGAGGCGCTGGTCGAGACCTACGAGGCCTCCTTCGGCTACGGTGACCGAGAGGCCGTCGGCGACGACTGGGAGGACGTGACCGTGGAGAACGACGACGGCCGCGACGACCTCTCGGTGGCGTTCCTGCAGGCCTACTCCGGCCGGGGCTACGAGTCGGACCTGGAGGCCGCGCTGGCGCTCGGCGAGGAACTGGACCGCCGCTACGAGCAGGCGTACAAGGACGGCGAGACGACGACCCGGAAGGAGTGCCCGACGCTGTCGGCCGCGGCGTTCGTCGGGGAGTGGATGGACGCCGCCGTCGACCCCGGCCAGTACCCGGTCGTCGGCGTCCGCCGGTCGGAGACGGGCGTCGTCGGCCGGGCGGAGCTGTACACCTGCCTGCCCCGGCAGGTGACCACACCGCTGTTCGAGGACCTCCACGCCACCGTGCTGATGAGCGCGACGCTGCGGCCGTTCGACGTCACCGAGGACGTTCTCGGCCTCGAGGACCCCGAGACGATGGCCTACGGCGAGCAGTTCCCCGAGGACCGCCGCCGCACCTACGCCGTCGAGACGCCGGCGCTGTTCGCCAGCCAGCGCGACGACCCCGGCGTCCAGGAGACCGTCGGCGGCACCATCGCGGACGCCGTGCGCTTCACGCCCGGCAACACGCTCGCGTACTTCCCGAGCTACGCCGAGGCCGAGCGCTACTACCACCGCTATTCGGGCGACGCGACGCCGTACCTCGACGAGCCCGCCACCCGCGCCGACGACCTCCGGGACGGGTTCGTCGCCGACGACGACGCCGTGCTGTTCACCTCGCTGTGGGGCACGCTCGCGGAGGGCGTCAGCTTCGACGACG
>CAZATR010000225.1:0-3339 GCA_964488035.1 uncultured Natronomonas sp. | reverse complement strand
GCGAGGGCTTTCCAGGCGGTTGCGGTGTAGAAATCGAACAATACCGGATCACTCCCTACGCAGTCGGATTGTCACAGCTGTTCCAGGACGGTTCCGGGTGCAAAATCACACGACTGCTTACCGGCAGGTCCGGTTTAACGGAGCGACTCGTACTCGCCGACCATGTCGTCGTACGTCGCGATAGCAGCTTCGACGGGCTCGGGCGAGGACATGTCGATGCCGGCCGTCTCCAGGAGCGCCAGCGGATAACCGCGCGAACCGGACCGGAGGAACTCCCGGTAGTCGGCGGCCGCCGACTCGCCCTCCTCGCGGATGCGGTCGACGATGGCGTTGGCGGCGCTGATGCCCGTCGCGTACTGGTAGACGTAGTACGCCCGGTAGAAGTGCGGGATGCGCATCCACTCGCGGGCGATGCGGTCGTCGACGACCGCCGGCTCGTAGTAGGCCTCCTTCAACTCGCGATACACCTCGTCAAGGCGGTCCGGCGTCAGCGCCTCGCCGTCCTCGCGGAGCTCGTGGGCGCGGTGCTCGAACTCGGCGAACATCGTCTGGCGGAACAGCGTCGACCGGAACCGCTCGAGGTACTCGTCGAGGACGTGCCGGCGGAACCGCTCGTCGTCGACGGTCTCCAGGAGGTGGTGGGTCAACAGCGCCTCGTTGACCGTCGAGGCGACCTCGGCGACGAAGATCTCGTAGCTCGCGTAGACGTACGGCTGGGTCTCGCTCGTCAGCTCGGAGTGCATCGAGTGGCCGAGCTCGTGGGCCAGCGTGAACATCGACGCGATGTCGTCCTGGTAGTTCAGCAGGATGTACGGCTGGCTGTCGTAGGTCCCGCCGCTGTAGGCGCCCGATTGCTTGTTGGCGGTCTCGTAGACGTCCACCCACCGAGCCTCGAGGGCGGCGGACATCCGCTCGCGGTACGCGTCGCCGAGCGGCGCGACCGCGTCGACGACGTGCTCGGTCGCCGTCTCGTACTCGAGGGCCGGGGTATCCTCGCCGGACATCGGCGCGTAGAGATCCCACATCCGGAGGTCGTCGACGCCGAGACAGTCCCGCTTCAGCTCGGCGTGGCGGTGGAGGACGTCGAGGTTCGCCTCGACGGTGTCCAGCAGCGTGTCGTACACCTCGCTGGGCACGTTCGGGCCGTCGAGCGCCGCTTCGCGGGCGGTGTCGTAGTGGCGGGCCTCGGCCAGCTTCGTGTCGGCCGTGACGCTGTTCTCGTAGGCGGTCCCGACGGTGTTCCGGTAGTCGGCCCACTCGTCGTAGAAGGCCTCGAAGACACGGCGGCGGACGTCCCGGTCGGGGTGCTTCTGGAGCCTCGTGAAGTTCGAAAGCGTGATCCGGCGCTCCTCCCCGTCGACCTCCACGGCGGGGAACTCGACGTCGGCGTTCGTCAGCATGTTGTACACCTCGCCGGCGGCGCCCGTGACCTCGCTGAGGTCGGCGAGCAGTTTCTCGACCTCAGGCGAGCGCGTGTGGGGCTTCATCCGGAGGATGTCGTCGAAGTAGTGGTCGTACTCGCCGAGATCGGGGTTGGTCTCGACGAACGCGTCGATCCGGTCGCGGTCGACCTGCTGGAGTTCCGGCTCGATGAAGCTCGCGGCGCTGGCGGCGTCGGCCGACAGCGACTGGGCGCGCGCCCAGTACGCCTGGTAGGTCTGGTCGGTCGTGTCCTCGTCCCGCCGCATCCGGGCGTAGGCCGCGACGTTCTCCACCGCACGGCTGATCTCCTCGCGCAGCTCCAGCACCGCCTGGAGGGTCTCGGGGGCCTCGGCGACCCGGCCCTCGTAGGCCTCGAGTTCGGGGAGCCGTGCCTCGACGTCCTCGTAGGCGGCCTCCCAGGCCTCGTCGTCCGCGAACAGGTCCGTGAGGTCCCACGTGTACGCCTCGGCGATCTCACCCCGTTCGGGAACCGAACTCATGGCTCCCCGTTCGGCGGCCGGTGCCCTAAACCCCTCGTCACGGCTCCAGGCCCGCCAGGCTGCCGGCGACCCGCGCCGCGGCGAGCCGATCGCGGCGGCGCTCGGCGAACACGGCCCGCGCGGACTCGGCGGCCGTCTCGTCCACGGCGAACTCGAGCGACGGGTAGTCGACGTCGACCAGGACGAGCGGCTCCGGGGGCGCCGCCGCGATGCCGTCGGGGCCATCGAGCGGCTCGGCCGCGAGCGCCCGGTCGAGAAACGCCGGCGCCCGGCGGCCCACGGCCACCGCCTCGACGGCGGTCACGAGCCGCCGGACGAGCTGGCGGACGAACCCGCCCGCCCGACAGTCGAGCACGAGGAAGTCCCCGTCGCGGTCGAGGGCCACGGTGAGGTCCCGCTCGGTTCCGGAGTCGTCCGGCGTGAAGTTGTGGAAGTCGTGGCGGCCCGAGAGGCGCTCGCAGGCATCGGCCGCGCGGTCGCCGGCCGCATCGGGGGCGTACAGGAAGTAGCGGTAGGCTCGTGCGGCGGCGTCGTGAGTCGCGTGGAACTCGTCGGGGGCCTCGGCGACCGCCCACGCGCGGACGTCAGTCGGGAGTTCCCCGTTCAGCGCACGCGGCTGCAGCCACGTCGGCGCCTCGAACGCGACGGTCTGGGCGCGGGCGGAGACGCCGGCGTCGGTCCGCCCCGCCGCCGCGTACCCGACCGGCACGCCGCCCTCGAAGGTGACCCCGAGCGCGTCGAGCGCGCCGAGGAGTGCGTCCTCGACGGTGTCGCCGTGGGGCTGGCGCTGGAACCCCCGATAGTCCGTGCCGTCGTAGGCCAGCCGGAAGGCGCGCATGACCCGCATTGGCACCCGGACGGCTTACCCGTGGCGGCTCGCTAACGGGACCGCACACGCCGCCGGCTCGTCCCGGAATACCGGGCCGGCTCAGAGGTCGCCCGCGACCCGGAGTTCGGAGTCGGTCACCGTCTCGACGGCCGCGGCCGGGACCTCGACGTCCTCCCCGTCGGACTCGCCGAACCCGAGCCCCTGGACGACCGCGTCGGCGACGCCCGGGTCGGGGTCGACGTACGCGACCTGGTCGTCGGGCGCGACCTCGGTGACGATCCCGATCTGTTCGGCCTCGGCGTCCATCAGGAACTTCCCCTCGTCCTCGGGTGACAGAACTGTCATGACGGTCGAAATGTGTCGGCCATTCTATAAATACCCTGTGGCCATCCCCGTGGGAAGGTTTCGGCGGACGGAATTCGGTATAAGCTATCTCCGAACTCTCCGATCTACCGCGGGTGCGTAATGAGCGAATCGGGTTTCTTCGATCGAGCGGTCGAAAACACCTCGAAAGCCTTCGGCGGCCTGCGGCCGCCACGCACGCCTCGCCCTTTCAGTCCACCAGGAGAGAGAATGCTGGACCGGGCG
>CAZATR010000224.1:0-3382 GCA_964488035.1 uncultured Natronomonas sp. | reverse complement strand
TCCGCCGACATCGACGTCAGCTGAATCGCGGCCCCGACGAACCTTTTTGTGACCCGCCGGTGAGTCTCGGGAGAACTCCATGGTGACCGAGACCCCCGACTACGTCGTCGTCGGCGCCGGCTCCGCCGGCTGCGTGCTGGCGAACCGGCTGACAGCGTCCGGCGACCACTCGGTCCTCCTGCTCGAGGCGGGCGGCCCGGACGAGCAACAGGAGATCGACGTCCCGGCCGGGTTCGGCGACCTCTTCCAGACCGAGGTCGACTGGGACTACCACACGGTCCCCCAGGCCGAGCTGAACGACCGGGAGCTCTACTGGCCCCGGGGGAAGGTGCTCGGCGGGTCGAGTTCCATCAACGCGATGATCTACATCCGCGGGCACCCGGCCGACTACGACGCGTGGGCCGAGGCGGGCAACGAAGGGTGGGGCTGGGACGACATGGTGCCGTATTTCAAGCGCGCCGAACACAACGAGCGGTTCCAGACCCACCCGCACGGCACGGACGGCCCCCTGAACGTCGCGGATCCGCGGGACCCAAACGAGCTCTCCGAGACGTTCGTCGACGCCGCCGCGTCGGTCGGCCACCCGCGGACCGACGACTTCAACGACGGCACCCAGGAGGGAGTGGGAGTCTACCAGGTCACCCAGAAGGGCGGCAAACGACACAGCGCCGCGACAGCCTATCTGCGGCCGGCCCTCGATCGGCCGAACCTCGAGACCCAGACCCACGCCCACGTCACCCGTGTCCGCTTCGACGGCGACCGGGCTGTGGGCGTCGAGTACGAACACGAGGGTGAGACGAAAACGGCCGACGCGGACGCCGAGGTGATCCTCTGTGGCGGCGCCGTCAACTCCCCACAGCTGCTGTTGCTCTCGGGAGTCGGCCCAGCCGACCACCTCGACGAGCACGGCATCGAGGTCGTCGCCGACCGCCCCGGCGTCGGCCGGAACCTCCAGGACCACCTGAACCTCTTCTCGATCTACGAGTGCACCCAGTCCGGCACCCTGGCTGACGCCGAGTCCATCTGGAACCTGCTGAAGTACCTCGTGTTGAAGAAGGGCCTGCTGACCTCGAACGTCGCGGAATCCGGCGGGTTCGCCATGACCGACCCCGACCTCGATGCCCCCGACGTGCAGTTCCACTTCGCCCCGGGCTCGGTGGTCCGGCACGGCTTCGAGGAGCTCGACGTCGACAACGCGTTCTCGCTCGGCGTCGTCCAGCTCCGGCCCGAGAGCCGCGGACGGGTCAGCCTGGCCTCGGCGGACCCGATGGCCGATCCCGTCATCGACCCGAACTACCTCGCCGACGAGTCCGACTGGGAGGTGCTGCTCGACGGCATCGAACGATGCCGTGAGATCGCGCAGGCCGACGCGTTCGATCCCTACCGCGGCGAGGAGCTCATCCCCGGCGAGGACGCAACGTCCCGGGAGGACCTCCGGGCGGCCGTCCGCGAGTACGCCGAGACGCTCTATCACCCCGTCGGGACCTGTAAGATGGGGAGCGACGACCACGCCGTCGTCGACGACCGGCTGCGGGTCCACGGCGTGTCCGGGCTCCGGGTGGTCGACGCCTCGATCATGCCCCGGATCACCCGGGGCAACACGAACGCGCCGACCATCGCCATCGCCGAGAAGGCGGCCGACCTGCTCACCGGGGCCACGTAGTCACCGCTCGGCCGTCCGTTCGATAAGCCGCGCTAGCCGGTCGTAGAAGTCGGGTTCGTACTTCGCCGGGTCGTCGATGGTCGGCCGGGCGTTCGTCTCCGAGACGACGGCCCGCCCGTCAGCGACCAGGAGGTCGACGCCGAGCAGATCGATACCGAGGGTGTCGGCCGTCTGCTCGGCTAGCTCCCGGTGTGCCTCCGGCGGCTCCACGCGGTTCGCTTCCGCCTCGCGGTGGACGTTGTGTTTCCAGCGCCCCTCGGCGGTCGCGTCGGCCGGGAGCCGGCGCTCGACGGCGCCCGCGTACTCGCCGTCGATCACCATCAGTCGGTAGTCACGAGCGTCCGGTAGGTGCTCTTGAACGAGGAACGAGCGGTCCCGCGTCGCCGGGAAGTCATGGACCAGGTCGAGGTAGTCGACGATCCCGAGGAACGAATCGAGGTCGTGAGCCTTCGCCACCCCGGTGCCCCGGGTGGTCGAGTTCGGCTTGACGACGACCGGCGGGTCGAAGCGCTCGAAGGCGTCGACGAGCGCGGCCTGCTCGACCGGGTTCGAGACCACGACCGTCTCCGGGACCGGGAGGCCGGCCGCGGAGAGCGTCGCGAGGACGCCGCCCTTGTTCCGGGACGTCAGTACTGCGTCCCGGCCGTTGACCCACGGGACGCCGATGAGGGCGTCGACGACACCGCCCTCCATGAGCCGCGGCGGGTAGACGTAGCCGACGTCGAAGCCGTCGAACTCGTCATCCGGCTCGCTGATGACGAACGTCCGCTCCGACGGCTGGACGTACCGCGCACGGATGTCCCGCTCGCGGAGGGGTCCACGCATCCGGTCGAACGTTTCGGCGCGGGAGGCCACCCCCAGCTCCAGCATACCCGTCGGTTCGCGCCGCGGACCAAAACCGCTCGGGTCGCCGACGGCCCCTCGAACACGTCGGTCTCCGGGTGGACCACGAACCACTCACCTCCTCACCGGCCGACCTGGATCTCGCCGTCCACAACCCGGACCTCGTACGTCCGGACCAGTTCCTCCCAGGCGGGCTACAGACCGCCCAGTTTCGACGTCGAACGTCGCCCCATGCAATGGACCGGTCACCGTTCCGCCGTCGGGGCGACCGTGACGAATTCGGCCATCCGACCGGACCGTTCGCCAACGGGGAGATGAACACACCGCTCGGCGTTGGACACGCTCCGGAAAACGGCGATTGCTACGTCTACGCGATGAGGAGTTCTTCGCCGCGCTCGACGACGATCCGGCACGGCGGCGAGATCTTGTTGTAGGCCCGCCGGAGGGCGTCCTTCGCGACGTCGGCCTGCTCGACGTCGCAGTAGATCGTGTAGATCCGGTCGCCCCGCGAGACACGGGCGGCCGTCCCCACGGGCTTGCCGAAGGACTGGCGCATCCCGTCGGAGACCCGGTCGGCGCCGGCGCCGGTCGCCTGCTTGTTCTCCCTGAGGACGTGGTGGGGGAACTTCCGGAGGATCATCTTGTAGTTCCCCTCGCCCAGCGACTTGATCAGGTGGCGGTTCGCCGAGAGTCGGGCGGCCTCGAGGGCGCCGTGTCGGAGCTGGCACTCCTCGTCGACCTCGAGGCTGATCTGTACCGGGTAGTCGTCCGGGTCGGTGTCGAGGTCGCCCATCTGGTGCTGGGCGATCTTCGAGCCGGGAATCCCGGTGATGTACTCCCGCCGGGTGTAGGGCGGGTTCGAGATGTCCCGGTACA
>CAZATR010000223.1:0-3410 GCA_964488035.1 uncultured Natronomonas sp. | reverse complement strand
GCGGTATTTTTCCCCCAATTTTTGGCGCCGGCGGGGGTGGCGGGCCCCCGGCCCGCACCCGGTGGTGGTGGCGGCGTCCCCGCCCCGCGGCTCCCGCAGCGCGACCCGGAGGGTCGCGCGAGGAAGCCCGAAGGAGTAAAAAGTGGTTTGGGAAGATACTTCCCGCTCGCTCCCCGTCGTCCGTACATGAGTCAGTTTACTGTCCGCGGGTCGTTCCCGGCTCGCTACGGCGAGCAGGCCTTCGAGAAGCGGGTCGAGGCGCCGAACGAGGACGTGGCCGTCGAGCGGACGTACGCCGAGTTCGGCTCCCAGCACGGGCTGAAGCGCACCCAGATCGCCATCGACGGGGTGGACGCATGAGCCTCGGCGGCGGTGGTGGCGGCGGCGCGATGCAGCAGATCCAGCAGCAGCTCCAGGCGCTGGAGGAGGAGAAGGAGGCCATCCGGGCGGAGATCCAGGCCGTCGAGGGCGAGAAGGCCGAGATCGACGAGGCCATCGAGGCGATCGAGACGCTGGAGACCGACGACACCGTGCAGGTTCCGCTCGGCGGCGGTGCCTACGTCCGCGCGGAGATCCAGGACATGGACGAGGTCGTCGTCGGGCTGGGTGGCGGCTACGCGGCAGAGCGCGACAGCGAGGGCGCCATCGACTCGCTGGAGACCAAGAAGGACACCCTCGACGACCGCATCGACGACCTGAACGAGGAGGTCGCCGAGGTCGAGACCGAGACCGAGCAGCTCGAGCAGAAGGCCCAGCAGGCCCAGCAGCAGCAGATGCAGCAGATGCAACAGCAGATGCAGCAGCAGGACGACGAGTAAGGCCCGATGTTCGACGGACTGAAGGACAAGTTCGGGCGGTTCCAGGAGGACGTCGAGGCCGAGACCGGGGCGTCCGAGGCCGACGCCGACTCGTCGGGGGACTCGACGGCCGCCGACGCCGAGGGCACCGACGGAGCGGCGGACGCAGTAGCGGACGGGGACGCGGCTACCGGAACTGCCGACGATGCCGCTGCAGCCGAGGACGCCGCGGACGACGTCGGCCTCGCGAAGAAGGCCACCCTCGCGGCGACCGGGAAGACGATCATCACCGAGTCCGAGCTGGAGGGCCCGCTCGAGACGCTCGAGCTCGAGCTCCTCCAGGGCGACGTCGAGATGGGGGTCGCCCGGGAGATCACCGACCGCATCCGGGAGCGACTGGTCGGCGAGACGCGCAAGCAGGTCGAGTCCGGCAAGCAGGTCGTCGAGCGCGCCATCGCCGACGCCCTCCGGGAGGTCATCGGCGTCGGCCAGTTCGACTTCGAGGGGCGCATCGCCGAGGCCGAGAAACCCGTCGTCATCGTCTTCACGGGCGTCAACGGCGTCGGCAAAACGACCTCCATCGCCAAGATGAGCCGCTGGCTCGAGGAGCGCGGCTACTCCTCGGTCATCGCCAACGGCGACACCTACCGCGCCGGCGCCAACGAGCAGATCGAGGAGCACGCCGACGTCCTCGACACGAAGCTCATCACCCATGAGCAGGGCGGGGACCCGGCGGCGGTCATTTACGACGCCGTCGAGTACGCCGACGCCAACGACGTCGACGTCGTGCTCGGCGACACCGCCGGTCGACTGCACACCTCGAACGATCTGATGGCGCAGCTCGAGAAGATCGACCGCGTCGTCGACCCCGACCTGACGCTGTTCGTCGACGAGGCCGTCGCCGGTCAGGACGCCACCAACCGCGCCCAGGAGTTCGACGCCGCCGCCGAGATCGACGGCGCCATCCTCACGAAGGCCGACGCGGATTCGCAGGGCGGCGCCGCCATCTCCATCGCGCACGTGACCGGCAAACCGATCCTGTTTCTCGGGACCGGCCAGGGGTACGAGGACCTCGAACGGTTCGATCCGGACGTCATCGTCGACCGGTTGCTCGGCGAGGCGTAGCGCCGTGCGGGACGGCGTCGCTATCGTCGTCCTCGCGGTCGCGGTCGTCGGTGTCGCGGGCTGGCTCGGGATGGCCACGACGGACCTTCCGGCCGACCGGGCGCCGAACGCCTCCTTCACAGTGAGCGAGTTGGACGACGGCTCCGTTGTCGTCGAGCACGCCGCCGGCGAACCGATCGAGGCCGACTCGGTCAGGCTCCTCGTCTACGAGGACCGCCGGGTCCTGCCGGACCGGACGGTCCACGCTTCCACGTGGGGCGAGGACGGTCCCGTTCGGCCGGGCGACCGTCGACGGCTGGCGGACCGCCGGTTCGAGCCGGGCCAGCGGCTGGTCGTCCGGTGGTTCGGCGAGGGCGGGCAGACGAACCTGGCCGAGTCGCGGCTCTAGGCGGGCTCCGGTCCCGTGTCGGCCCCGGTCTCGGGCTCCTCGTAGGGGACCTCGAGCAGGCGGTCGCCGCAGTCCTCGCAGGCGACGCCGACGACGGTCGTCGACCGGCAGCAGGACTCGACGACCTCCGTGTCGGCCGTCACCGGACCCCCGCAGACGGGGCACTCCTCGACGAACACGCGGAGCCCGCCGAGCAGCTGGCTCCGGCGCTGGGGGTCCAGCCTCGCCCACCCGGACACCCGGTCCGGTAGCTCCTTGGCGGCCGCCAGGTCGGCGAGCAGCGCCGCGCGTGACTCCCACTGGCCGATCCGGGCGCCGTCCTCGCGGGCGATGAAGGCGTCGCCGTAGCTCTCGAAGGTGACGGCGCCGTCGTCGACGTCCAGCTGGTCGGCGAGTTCGCTTCGGAGGGTGTCCTCGTCCGCCAACCGGTCGATGCGGGCCAGCCAGTCAGCCTCGAAAGCTTCGGTGAGACAGAGGTCGTCCACGTCCGCACATGGCTCGACGACGCCGGCCTCCAGCAGCACCGACTCGGGGTCGAACTCCGCCGGGGGAATCGGGTCGGGCTCGGGCTGTTTGTCGAACTTGGCGAGCACCCGGTCCGGGAAGTACCGCTTCGTGAGTTCCGGCGTCTTCGGGACCAGGTAGCCGCGGAGCCAGATGCTCGCGACGGCGAGGACGGCGAACCCGGCCGCGAGCGGGAGCGAGACGTACGCGATACCCGCTGCCAGGATGGCTGCGATGGCGAGGTTCGTGGCGGTACACGGGATGCAGCGGTTCTCGCCGGTGTACTCCGGCTGCCGCACCCGGTCGAGCGCCTCGCCTGCGACTGACATACCCGGGCGTACGCGCCTGACGACAAAAATTTGCCGTTGAGACCGGGAAACTCGATCGGCCAAGTCTTTCTTCCTTGCCGGGCCGGCCGTATCCACCGAGGTGGATGAAGTTTACTATCGTTACATACGCTTTATCGGTGCTGTTGAAATCCTATTCTTCAGATACACCCGGTTCGTAATAGTTGGTCGATGAATGGGGCTTATCGAGCGATCTAGGTTTGCGTGGTAGAACGGCAGTCGAGAACACCTCGAAAGCCCTCGGCGGGC
>CAZATR010000222.1:0-3451 GCA_964488035.1 uncultured Natronomonas sp. | reverse complement strand
TCGCCGCTCGCGAGTACCGGGACCTCACTACGGTCGGTCCCGCAGCTCACGGCTCCCGCCGGTCGCCGCTCGCGAGTACCGGGACCTCACTACGGTCGGTCCCGCAGCTCACGGCTCGCTGCGCTCACCGTTCGCGTCTCACGCGGCGCTCACTGCGTTCACGCCGCGCATGCGCCGTCCGGGAATTGAACCCGGGCTAGTGGCTTGGGAAGCCACTGTCCTACCACTGGACCAACGGCGCACTGCAGCCGTCGCTACCGGCCGCCATCACTTGAACGTAGCGCCTCGGCCCGGGTCGAAAACGGACGCACGTCCACCGCCAGCCGGCCCGACGGGGGTTATATGCCCCGAGCGGTCGAAGCGGCCGTCGATGACCGACGCCCCGTCCCGTCTGGAGGAGACGACCGTTGACCTCCTGCTGTCCGAACCGGAACTGGAGGCCCGCCGCGACCACATCGAGGAGTTCATCGCCGACACGGTCGAGTCCGCCGGCGCCGACGGCGCGGTGCTCGGGCTCTCCGGCGGCATCGACTCGACGACGACCGCGTACCTCGCCGTCGAGGCCCTCGGCAGCGACGCGGTCCACGGCCTGTTGATGCCGAGCGAGGTCAACGCCGAGGCGGACGAGACCGACGCCGAGCGGGTCGCCCGGGACCTCGCCATCGAGTACGACGTCATCGGGATCGACCCGATCGTCGAGTCGTTCGTCGAGGCGGCCCCGGCGGGCGCCGCCGACGACCGGACGGCGCTGGGGAACGTCCGGGTCCGGACCCGTGCCGTGCTGAACTACTTCGTCGCCAACGCCGAGGACCGCGTCGTGCTCGGCACCGGCAACCGGTCGGAGGCCGCCACGGGCTACTTCACCAAGTACGGCGACCAGGCCGTCGACTGCAACCCGATCGGGAACCTCTACAAGTGCCAGGTCCGCCAGCTCGCCCGCCAGCTCGGCGTCCCCGAGGACCTCGTGACCCGGACGCCGACCGCCGGGATGTGGGAGGGCCAGACCGACGAGGCCGAGATGGGCCTCGGCTACGACGAACTCGACGCCATCCTCGCGTTACACGTCGACGGCCCGTTCTCGAAGTCGGCGACGCGGCGGACCCTCGGAGTGCCCGAATCCGCCATCGAGCGCGTCGTCGAACTGTACGAAGCCAGCCACCACAAGCGGGCGATGCCCCCGGCCCCGGAGCCGCCGTAACCGACAGACTCCAGCGGAATACTCGCTCGGGCCGGAGGGGTCACGCCGTACTCGGGCCCGCGTCCGGACCGGGGTCGCTCAGGCCTCGCTGACGACGATCCGGATGTGGTCGCCGCCCTTCAGCACGTAGTTCGGGCCGACGTCGTTGCCGTTCACCTGGACGATCACCTCGTAGCCCTCGCCGTCGACGTAGGTCGTACCGTCCCAGGAGATCGCGTCGCCCTCGACGCCGATGCCGATCGTGCTCATCCCGTACTCGAGCGTCATCCCGGTCGCGTGGGCGTGCCACCGATCGTCGGTTTGCCCCTCGAAGTGGAACCTGGGGTACTCCTGGGGGTTCTTCCAGACCGACCGCGAGAAGTCGAACGTGTCGCCGGTGATGGTGACGTTGATGGTACCGTGGTAGTGGGCGCTGCCGGCGGGCCCGAGGTTCGAGCCGCCGCCGCTGCCGCCAACGACGAACACGACGTAGCCGACGATGGCCGCCGCCGCGAGGAGGACCACGCCGACCGCGATCGGGCCGGTCGGGAAGTCACCGCCCCCAGTGGCGTCGTCGACGCGGCGCTTGTCGATCGGCCCGAGGTCGTCGTAGTGTTCCTCCTCCAGGTGTTCCAGGTGGGCCTCTTCGCTGTCGTGGGACGCCCCACAGTAGTCACACTCCGGCATTCCTACCCCCTCTACCCGGTCGAGGGTATCAAGGGTTGCGGTGGGAGACGCGGCCGGCGCTCACCCGTCGAACTCCCGCAACCTGTCGGCGTGGCGCTCGACGAGCGCCCGGAAGGCCTCGAGTTCGGCGTCCTCACGGTCGGCCTTCGGGCCCCGGTCCCGGAGACGCTCCTTGAGGTGCGCCATCGCCGCCGGGTCGTTGGCGGCCACCTCGTCGGCGACGGCGCGCGGGTCATCGACCACCCGGGAGACCAACCCGATTCGCCGGGCTTCCGCGGCGTCGATCACCCGGCCCGACAGCGAGAGGTCCATGGCGTCGCCGAGTCCCACGACCTCGGGCAGCCGGACGGTGCCGCCCCAGGCGCCGAACAGCCCGAACGAGACGCCTGGTTCGCCGAACGTCGCGTCGGCCGTCGCCACCCGCATATCGCAGGCCAGCGCGAGTTCGACGCCGCCACCGCGAGCCGGGCCGTCGATGCCCGCGACCACGACCGACGAGGCGGCCTCGATGGCGTCGGCGGTGGCCTGGCCGAGGCGGACGAACGGCTCGACGGCCGCCGGGCCGTCGGCCGCCACGTCGGCCACGATCGAGCGGTCGGCGCCGGCACAGAACGCCTCGCCGGCGCCGTGGAGGTACACCACGGGCGCGTCGGCGTCGGCGACCGCTTCGGTGAGCGCCTCGAGGCCGTCGGGGGTCAGGGCGTTGCGGCGGTCGGGTCGGTCGAGCGTCACGACCCGCACGCCGTCGGCGTCCTCGACCCGGATCATACCGGCGGGACGACGCCGTTTCCAAAGGTCTTTGCCATTCCCTTCCCAACGATTCGACAATGGAGGAAGCCGCCGCGGTCCGGCGGGCGGCGTCCGACGCCACCGCGGACGTCGTCCCCGAGGAACTCCGCCGGACCATCGAAGCCCACGTCGCCGACGGCTCCGTCGTCCCCGGCGTCCTGACCCTCTTGAGCGCCCGCGCGGTGTCCGGCCACGACCCCGAGGACCTCACCGAACAGGCCGCCGGCGTCCAGTTGATCTACGACGGCCTCCGGCTCACCCGGGAGATCGCCCACGCGAACCCCTGGCGGGAACCCGAGGCCGCCGTCGCCGCCGACGGCAACGGCGCCGACCCCGTCCACGACGACGCCGACATGGCCATCCTCGCCGCCGACGTCCTCGTCTCCCGGGGCTTCTACCTGCTCGCCCGGACGGCCGCCGCCGAGGACGCCGTCGCCGTCGTCCGGTCGTTCGGCCGCGACCAGACCGACCGCGAGACAGCGACGGCCGACCGAGCCGGCGACCTGGACCGCCGGCTGGAGGCCGACGTCCTCGAACTCGCCGTCACGGCCGGCGTCGCGGCCGGCGGCGGCCGCCTCGAGGACGCCAGCGGCCTCGCCGCCGACTTCGCCCCCGACGGGCCCCGGTTCGTCCCGGTCGAGCGCTTCTTCGACGACGCCCGACGGGACCGGGTTTCGAGCCTGTCGGCCGACGGCGGACGCCCGTTGAATCGAAACGATTAACGGGGCCTCCCGGCTACCTCGGAGTGCCTGCCTGGGTAGCTTAGCGGTAAAGCGCGTCCTTGGTAAGGACGAGAGC
>CAZATR010000221.1:0-3453 GCA_964488035.1 uncultured Natronomonas sp. | reverse complement strand
GGAGCCCGCCGACCGGCAGGGCGTCCGCGTCGAGGAGATGGTCGTCGTCCGCGAGAACGGCGTCGAGATCCTCAGCGAGTGGCCCGTCGAGGAGATCACGCGCATCGACTACTGAGAATCGCCGCCGCACCCCTACCAACCCACGGAGCACCCACCAATGCAACTCGGCACCGGCCTGTTCACCTGCCAGCGACGACCGGACGACGACCGCTCGATGACCGACGTCTACGCGGAGATGCGCCGACTCACCCGCGAGATCGAGGCCGCCGGCCTCGACAGCGCCTGGGTCTCCGAGCACCACTTCCGCGAGGACGGCTACCTCTCGGCGACGATGCCCGCCCTCGGGGCCATGGCGGCCGAGACCGAGGACATCGAGATCGGGTCCTGCGTCGCGCTGGCACCGCTGTACGACGGCGTCCGGCTCGCGGAGGACGCCGCCACGGTCGATCTGCTCTCCGAAGGCCGGCTGACGCTGGGGCTCGCCATCGGCTCCAACCCCCGGGAGTTCGACGAGTTCGGCGTCCCCCGCGAGGGGCGCGCCGAGCGACTCGCCGACACCGTCCGCCTGCTGCGCGCCGCGTGGTCCGAGGGGCCGCTCGAGTACGACGCCGAGTTCCATCCGGCCTCGCCGGACGCCTCCGTCACGCCGAAGCCGGCGAGCGATATCCCGATCATGCTCGGCGGCTCCGCCAGGCCCGCGGTGCGCCGGGCGGCACGCGAGGCCGACGCCTGGTGTGCGCCGTCGGCGCTGTCGGTCGACGCCGTCGCCACACGCGTCGCCGACGCCCGCGACGTCCGCGAGGCCGAGGGCGTCGACCGCGAGTTCACCCCGTACGTCATCCGGCACGGCTTCGTCGCCGATTCCCGCGAGGCCGCGTGGGACGCGATGCGGGACGGCTACCTCTACCTGCAGCGCCAGTACGCCGGGATCTTCGCCGGCGAACCGGTCGCGGAACTCGACGCCGAGCGTCGCGCGGAGCTGAAAGCACAGGCCGTCTTCGGCACCCCGGAACAGGTCGCCGCGGAACTCGAGACGTACCGGGAGGCGGTCGGCGACGACGCCCACCTCATCTTCCGCACCTACCACCCCGGCATCGGGACCGAGACGATGGTTGACTGCATCCACCGCCTCGGCGACGAGGTGAAGCCGGCGCTCTGAGTCGGGGCGGGGCCGCAGCCGGTCGTCCTCGTCGTCAGTCGGCGGTCTTGTAGACGCCCCGTGCGGTCGCGAGGTGGGTGTCGTCCTCGGCGCCGTAGACGTCGACGTCGACGGTCCCGACGTCGCCGACCTCGCCGACGACGTCGGCCTCGGCGCGGATGTCGCCGCCGGCGACCCCGAGGTAGTCGATGCGCATGTCGATGGTCGGCACCGGCCGGTCGACCACCGAGACCAGCGCCGCGCCGCCGACGGTGTCGGCGAGCGTGAACGTCACGCCGCCGTGGGCCATCACCCGGTCCTCGTTCCAGGAGAGCTCCTCGCGCATCTCGAGGTACCCCTCGGCGTGGCCGTCGGCCGCCTCGGTCACGTCCACGTCGAGCAGGTCCGCGAACGGCATCCCCTCGAAGAACGCCTCGATGTCCATGCGCGTCGGTTCGCCCGTGACCGAATTAAAGGCCCCGCCGTGCGGGTCCGGACGCGGACCGTGGTGCCGCGGCGAGCCATGGGTCGTCGCGCCGGCCGTCACTCCTGGGTCTGGCTGTACTCCTCGACCCACTCCTGGAGCGTGATCCCCATCGTGGACTCCGTGATGGCGTTCGAGGAGGCCGAGTTGGCGCTCTTGACGAGTTCCGCCTCCAGGGTGCGGCCCGGGACCTCGCCCAGGAAGTGGGGGATGGCGCGCTGGACGGCGACGGGACACCCCACCTCGTGGGCCAGCGCGTACCCCGAGATGGAGTGGGGGATCTCGCTGCCGCCGTAGGTCGCCCGGTCGGGGTCGACCAGGTCGTCGTCGACGTGGTCGACGTACTCGTAGCACTTCCCGACGTCGTGCAGCAGCGCGGCCGCCAGGACGACGTCGAGGTCGGGGTCGGCGCCGTGGAACTCGCGCTGCTGGCGGGCGGCGTCGCGGGCGATGCGGGCGACGCCGCGGACGTGCTCGACGTTCGTGACCTCGTGGATGTTCCAGGCGTAGGGCACGTCCTCGACGTCCCGCCAGCCGCCGCGTTCGAGGCCGAGCGTCCAGGCCTCGACCACGTCGAGTCGGAGTTCGGGGTCGTCGATCCACTCGAGTTCGGGGAACGCCTCCCGGACCTGGGTCTCGTAGTCGGCCATTGTCAGGTCTCGTCCGTCACGACGCGTTCCCGGCCGATGAAGCGGGGGCGCTCGTCGATCGCGAGGAAGTTGTCCACGTCCTCGCGGGCCTTCGCCGCGACCTCCCTGGTGGGGTCGTAGTCCCGCGACCCCGGACTCCCCAGCGCCGCGTGCAGATCGTCCAGCGTTTCGAAGTAGAGTTCGGCGACTCCGTCGAACTCCGCGTTGGCTGGGTCGCTCGGGAGCACGGTGGTGTACTTGACGACGCCCTCGATGTCGCGGGCGATCGGGGTGTGGTTCGTCTGCCAGTGGTCGACGAACGCCTCGTGGGTCATCCCGTCCTGGCGGACGAGGAACGCCGAGTGCTTGTAGAGGCCGTCGGTGTCGCCGTCGACGTCGTCGCGCTGGACGGTCTCCTCGCCGATGAAGCGGGGGCGCTCGTCGATCGCGAGGAAGTTGTCCACGTCCTCGCGGGCCTTCGCCGCGACCTCCCTGGTGGGGTCGTAGTCCCGCGACCCCGGACTCCCCAGCGCCGTGTGCAGGTCATCGAGCGACTCGAAGTACAGCTCCGCGAGGCCGTCGAACTCCGCGTTGGCGGGGTCGGCGGGCAGCACCTGGGTGTAGCGGACGACGCCCTCGATGTCCCGCGCGATCGGGGTGTGGGTCGTCCGCCAGTGGTCGACGAACTCGTCGTGGCTCATGCCGTCCTGCCGGACCAGCAGGGCGACGTGCTTGTACATGCCCGCTGGGTTCCGGTGGCGCGGAGATAAATCCACGGCCGCAGGCGACGTCGCGAGGGCCCGGAGCGACCGGATCGGTCCCCGGACGCTCGCCACGGCGCAATGCCAAAGGCCGTGCGCCCCGGTGATTCGGGGTATGGAGTCGCGAAATCCGGCGACCGGCGGCGTGGTCGCGACCTACGAGGCGGACGACGAGGCGGCCGTGGACGCGGCCCTTGATCGGAGTACGGCGGCGTTCGAGTCCTGGCGCGAGCGGCCGATCCGCGAGCGCGAGGAACTGATCGCGACGGCTGCCGCTGTGCTCAGGGACAACGAGCGGCGGTACGCCGAGACGATGACCCGGGAGATGGGGAAACCGATCGACCGGCTCTCCGAAAACAGCAACCCACCCAGCAACACCCCCGAAGCCCTCGCTTGCGCTCACGGTTCGCTCCGCTCACCGTTCGCGCATCCGGCGGCGCT
>CAZATR010000220.1:0-3502 GCA_964488035.1 uncultured Natronomonas sp. | reverse complement strand
CCGCACGACGGCGCGCTCTACCTCGGGTCGCTGTTCGGCGAGCGCGTCGTCCGCCACGATCTCGAGTGAGGCCACTACCTGCGCCGACCCGTTCGCTCGACCGCTCCAGTTCCACCGTCCTCTCGCAACGTTATAGGTGCCAGCGCCGCTAGCCGCGGTATGGAGCGGCTGCCGGGCGTCGAGACGCCGGACCGCGTCGTCTGCCACGTCGACGTGGACTGCTTCTACGCCGCCTGCGAACGGCTCCGGGAGCCCGAACTGGAGGGCGAACCGCTCGTGGTCGGGATGGGGTACGAGTCCGGCGAGACCCACGGCGCCGTCGCGACCGCGAGCTACGAGGCCCGCGAGTACGGCGTCGACTCGGCGATGCCGATCGCCGAAGCGCTCGAGCGACTCCCCAGGCGGGCGACCGCGGACGACCCCGAGGACACCGGGGTCTACCGGCCGGTGGACATGTCGTTCTACGAGTCCGTCAGCGAGGACGTCAAGGCCGTCCTCGAGGACGCCGCCGACACCGTGCGCCACGTGTCCATCGACGAGGCGTACCTCGACTGCGGCGACCTCCCGTGGGACGGGGCCGAGGAGTTCGGCCGGACGTTGAAGGACGACATCGAGGCGGCCTCCGGGGTGCTGGCGTCGGTCGGTATCGCGCCGAACATGACGACGGCGAAGCTCGCCTCCGACGCGGACAAGCCCGACGGGCTCGTCGTCGTGCCGCCGGACGAGGTCCGGGAGTTCCTCGAGCCGATGGACGTCGCCGACCTCCACGGGGTCGGGCCGGTGACGGCGCGGGAGCTCCGCGAAATGGGGTTCGAGACCGCCGGCGACGTCGCGGCGGCCGACGAATCGGTCCTCGCGGACGCGTTCGGGGAGCGCGGCCGGGACATCCACGCCCAGGCCCGCGGGGAGGACGACCGCGCGGTCGAACCACAGGGCCGCCCGAAGAGCGTCTCCAGCGAGTCCGCGTTCGTCGAGGAGACCGACGATCCCGCCGAGAAACGCGAGAAGGTCCGGGCGCTGGCCGACGAGGTCGCCGAACGGGCGGCCGCGAAAGGCGCCCTCTACAAGACCATCGGCATCAAGGTCGTCGAACCGCCGTTCGACGTCAACACCCGCGCCCGCTCGCTCTCCGGCCCGGTCGACGACCCCGCGCTGGTCGAGGGCGTCGCCCTGGACCTCCTCGGGGAGTTCGAGGAGACGACCGTCCGGAAGCTCGGCGTCCGGGTCTCGAACCTCTCGTTCGACGACCGCGACCAGGCGAGCCTCGACTCATGGGGGGACGACGCCACCACGGACCCCGACGGCGACGGCGAACGCTCGCCCCCGGAGTTCGAGGGCCGGCGACGGCTGGGCCAGGTCGAGCTCACCGAGTTCGAGTAGGCTTTTGACGGTCGGGACCGTCCGGTCGCTATGAACCGGCTCGCCGTCGCGGGCGAACAGCGGTGGCGGCTGGCGCCCCACGCCCACGTCATCGTCCACGAGACCAGCGACGGCAACGAGTTCATCACCATCTACGACTGCGGCGCGGCCCAGAAGCCGCCGTCGGCCCAGCTCATCGGGAACCTCGTCCGGGTCGACGCCGCCCACGAACTCCTCGACCAGCCGACCGGATACATCGCGAAGCTCCGCGAGGAAGCCGTGCTGGTCAGGCAGGACGCCGACCACTGGGTCATCCGGGCCGACGCGGAGTCCACGGCCTGATCAGACCAGCGGTTCGACGAGCGCCTCGAGCGCCGCGTGCGGGTCGTCGGCCTTCGCGACGCCGGAGGCCAGAAGCACGCCCTCGGCCCCGAGCTCGCGGGCGGCCGCGAGGTCCTCGCCCGTAGAGATGCCGGCGCCACAGAGCACGGGGACGTCGCCGACGGCCGCGGCGGCCTCGATCGAGTCCGTGACGACCTCGGGGTCGGCCTGCGAAACCGGCGTGCCGGTCCCGATGAGTTCCGGGGGTTCGACGGCGACGGCGTCCGGCTCGAGTGCGGTCGCGGCCGCGATCTGTCTGGGGTTGTTCGCACAGACGACGGTTTCGAGGCCCGCGCGTTCGGCGGCGCGGAGGCTCCCGTCGACGGCGGCGAGTTTCCGGCGGCGCTCGGAGTGGTTCAGGAGCGTCCCGACGGCGCCGGCGTCGACGACCGCCTCGGCGTGCGTCGACCCGGTGTGTGAGCCGTGCTCGACCGGGGAGACGTCCTGAGCCCACGTCTCGACGCCGGTGTCGGCGACGGCCGCGATGTGGGCGGTCTGCGGGGCGACGGCGATCCGGACTCCGGTGTCGGCCGCGACCGCGGCGGCGGCCTCCGCGACCGCGACGGGGTCACAGGGGTACGCCTTCAGATTCACGAGGACGAACATACGGGACCGCCGGCGGCCGGCGCAAAATAGCTACCTCTTCCGGTCGGTACCCGCCTCCGCCGTGGCTGCGTCACCGGCAGCGCTCGAGGTCGACGAAGGCGTCGTTGTCGGCGGAGAGCCACGTCGCCATCCGGGCGTCGTCCGACAGGCCCGGCGGGTAGATCGTCCGGCGGTCGGGCCCGCCCTCGTACCGGACGAGCCGCGATATCAGGGTGATCGGGACGTGCCGTGACGCCCCCGACGTCGACCGGACCGTCGATCCAGCCGGGTCCTCGGCGTTGCGAGGCATCGAGTAGGTCCACGCGCGATCCCTGCAAAACGGTTGCTAGTGTCTCTCATGACCTCTCTATACTGCTATCGAGCACTCCGGCGGTGGCTCGGCCGGGTCGAGGGGGTCCACGGGACGGCGCCGTATCGAGACCGACGCATACTCGGGCCGCGAGTCACTACCCGGAGCCATGACGGGACGCCGGGTCTGGGTGTCGGTCGACGGGGAGCCGCGGCTGGGAACGGTCGTCGAGCGCACGTACACGCCGAAGGAGGGCACGGAGCTGCTCGCTGTCGAACTCGACGAGCCGGCCACCGGCACGGAGACGGTCGTCGTGAATCCCGCGGTCGACGACGTGCTGTTCGAGTCCGGTTAGTCCTTCCGCTTGACGACGTCGCCCAGCGTGGTCTCGCCGGAGGCGGAGCCGCCGGACCACTCGGCGTCCTCGGTGCCGCCGCCCGCGGACAGCGAGATGCCCAGCGCCTTCTCGAGCTTCCGCTGCATGGAGTCGCTCGGGAGGACGTCGCCCCGTTCCAGCTTCCGGATGAGGCTCGCCTTCTCGTTGAGCTGGTCGGCGAGCTCCTCCTGGGTGAGGCCCTCGCTCTCGCGGGCCCCCCGGATCCGCTCGTCGTAGTCCTGGACGACCTCGTCCATCTCGTCGAACATGTCGCGCCGGCCGCCACCGCCGCCCCCGCCGGACGAACCCCCGGATGCGCCGGCGGACCCGGAGCCCGACGACGATGACGACGAGCCCGATGACGAGGCGGACGACGGGGACGAGGACGTGGAGTACTTCGTCGACGTCGATGAGGTCTCCTGGGTCCGGACCTCCGTGCCGAAGTCGGCGCAGTCGTCGCAGACGTCGAGTTCCGCGCCCTCGACCTTCAC
>CAZATR010000219.1:0-3569 GCA_964488035.1 uncultured Natronomonas sp. | reverse complement strand
GTGCTGTTCACCTCGCTGTGGGGCACGCTCGCGGAGGGCGTCAGCTTCGACGACGACGCCGCCCGCACCGTCCTGGTCGTCGGCGTCCCCTACCCCCACCTGGACGACCGCATGGCGGCGGTCCAGCGTGCCTACGAGGGCGCCTTCGGCGACGAGGGCGGCGGCCGCGACGCCGGACACGGCAGCGATGGCGCCGATGGGGAGGGCGACGCCGGCTGGCACTACGCCGTCGAGATCCCGACCGTCCGGAAGACCCGGCAGGCGCTCGGCCGCGTGGTCCGCTCGCCCACCGACTACGGCGTCCGCGTGCTCATCGACGAGCGGTACACGCACTCCAACCGCGTCGAGCTGGGCGACTACAGCGTCTACCCGTCCTTCCCGCCGGAGGAGCGCAGCGAGCACATCGACGTTGCCCCGGAGAAGCTCAAGGTCGCGCTGCTGAACTTCTACAGCGACCTCGACGCCTGGGACGGCGACCCGCCGACGCCGTGACGGGACGTGGCGGTTGCGGGGTGAGCGAGGGCTCGGGAGGCCTCCCCGCGGCCGCTCGCGGCCGATCACGTTCGCTCAGCGTTGCTGGACGCACTCGCCGGCCACCTCGACGGCGTCCGGCGTCACCCTGACCGTCCCGTCGTACCGCGCACACGTGTCGGCGTGCCAGGCCAACTGGCCCTGCCAGTCGTCGCCGGCGACCGTCGCGACGTGGCGGCCCCGCGTGCCGACCGTCACCTCGAACGCCCTGGCGGTGCCGCTGGAGATATCGTCGCTGACGTCCTCGTAGGTCGTGCCGTCGGCGTCGACGACCGTCACGCGGGCGGCCACCGGGGCCGCACGCTCGTTGTGGACGGTGAGATCGAGGCGGCCGCTCTCCGGCCCGCCGAACGGGTTCGAGCAGCCGGCGAGCGGCGCGGCGGCCGCGAGCGCCAGGAACCGGCGTCGTTGCATACCCGAGGAAGGCCGGCGCCGGTGATAAGCGGTCCGGGAGGCCTGCTGCCACGCCCGGCCGCCGGCTCGGGGCCGCGGGTCGCTCGACCGCTATCTGCCCGCGTCGAGCTCCAGGAGCGGCACGGACCGGTACTCGTCGCGGCGGAGTTCACGTGGGCGCCGTGGGGTCGATCGGGCGACCGCCCGTCAGGGCAGCGCGATCGACTCGACCGGCTCGCCGTACGTGCCGGCCCACACCAGGAGCCGATCCACCGTCCAGGCGACCTCCGCATCGCGGCCGTCGAGCCGGTCGGCGTCGCCGCCGCGCGCGACGGTGACGTGCGGGACGTAGTCGTCGCCCTCGAGCCCGTCGAGGGGCTCGAACCGATCGCAGAGACGGCGATGGAGGGCCTGCAGCCCGGGCGAGTCGACGCGGAGGTACGCGACCGGCGCAGTGCCGCTCGGCGGGTCGTCGAACACCTCGACGCCCGTCGCGCGCGCCGGGAACGGGTCGGTCCCGGCGACGACTTCCCGGACCCGATCGGCGAGCGCCCCGGGGTCGTCGTCGCCGAACCGCTTGACGACGAGGGTGTGGTGCTCCCGCACCGCGGCCTCGAGGAGGTCGGCCGCGAGGCCGCTGGCGAGCCGCGCGACCGACGCGGGCACCGGCGCGTTCAGGCTGTACACTAGATGTAGTCGAGGAAGTACAGGACGATGAGGACGAGGATGAGCAGCCCGACCACCGAGCTGAGGGGCGCGAACACGAACGAGATCACCTCGAAGACGATCTCGATGGCGATCCAGGCGATGACGAGCACCAGGATGATCTTCAGCAGGTCCTCGACGTCCAGGCTCCCGCGGTTCGGTATCATGCCCGGAGTTGGGATGGGTGGCCGGAAAAGCGCTACGGCCGGTATGGACGGGTCCACCGGGATGGAGACGGTGGTAGGATGGCCGAGCGCGGGGCTGGGGACCGCCGCAGCCCGGGTTTGGAACGGCCATGATCCCGGCGAGGCGGCGGTTCGGGGAGCGAAACCGATTTGCGGCCGCGCCCCGGAGCAGGCCCCGATGCGACGAGTGGCCGCCGCCATGGCCGTCGTGGTCCTCTGTGGCGCGCTGGCGGCGGGCGTCGCCGGCGCCGCCCACGAGGAGCCGTCACGGACGGTCCTGGGCCTCGAACTCACGGCCGACGGGCACGCCACCGTCCACTACGTCACGTCGTTCGACCTCTCGGATCCCGACGAGCGGGCCACCTTCGAGGACTACGCCGACAACGAGACGCGGCGCGCCCGGTTCCGCGAGGCGGCGGTCGCGGAGCTCCGGTCGGCCTCCGAGACCGCCAACGAGAACACGGAGTACGAGATGACGGTCCGGGACCCCTCCGTCAGGACCTACGAGGAGGGCGGCTACGGGCGCGTCGAGGTGCTGGCCGCCTGGCACGGCCTGGCGTACTACGACGACCGGCGGGTGATCGTCGCCCAGCCGTTCCGCAGCGGCTACCGGCCCGACCGGAACGTCGCGATCCACGGGCCCGACGGGTACCGCCGCAACCGGACCGCGCCGCAACCGATCCGGGCCCGGCGGAACGGCGTCCTCATCGACACGCCGACGTCGGACTTCTCGAACTTCTTCGTCGAGTTCGTCGACCCGGACGCACCCACGGAGACGCCCACGCCGACCGCGACGGCGACCGCGACGCCGGCCCCTGGCGACGACGGTCGTGGGGGTGGCGGGCGGGTGCTGCGCGCGCTGGTCATAGCGCTCGTCCCGGCCGGCCTGTTCGTGCTGGCGGTCCGGCGCGACTGACGAGTCCGTGAGCCGCCCCGGGTCCGCCGGAGCCTCCCCGCGCCGCCCCGGCGTCGTCCGCGGCACGCCACCGTCCCGCACGCCGCTCGCGGCGACCCGGAAGGGTTTAATACCGCCGTCGAAGTAGTGTGCGGTACATGATTCGGACTCGCCGCTCCGGTTCGTGCGGTTCCACCGGCGGGTCCGCCCTTCTCCCGCGACCGCGACGACCGGGCCGTTAGGCCCGCATAGACCACCCACCCGTCGCGTTCGCCCCGGTTTCCAACGACGACCGTCCGGCCGACGGTCCCCGATAGCAACAACCCACCACCCATGACAGACACCGACCGCGTCGCGCTCGCCTTCTCCGGAGGGCTCGACACCACGGTCTGCGTCCCGATACTCGAAGAGGAGTACGGCTACGACGAGGTGGTCGGCGTCACCGTCGACGTCGGTCAGCCGGCCGCCGAGTTCGCCGAGGCGGAGGCGACGGCGGAGGCGCTCGATCTGGAGCACTACGTCGTCGACGCCAAGACCGAGTTCGCCGAGCTGTGCTTCGACGCCGTCCGGGCGAACGCCTCCTACCAGGGTTACCCCCTGGGGACGGCGCTCGCCCGGCCCGTGATCGCGGCGGCCATCCTCGAGGTCGCCGAGCGCGAGGGCTGTACCGGTCTCGCGCACGGCTGCACCGGCAAGGGCAACGACCAGCTCCGGTTCGAGGCCGTCTGGCGCGACTCCGACATGGAGGTCATCGCGCCGATCAGGGAACTCGGCCTCACCCGGAGCTACGAGCAGGAGTACGCCGCCGAGCGGGATCTCCCGGTCTCCGGCGGGAAGGAGGGCAAGTACAGCATCGACAC
>CAZATR010000218.1:0-3590 GCA_964488035.1 uncultured Natronomonas sp. | reverse complement strand
TCTACACCATCCTCCGGACCGCCGCGGTCACCGACACGTTCCCGTGGGAGGACGCGCTCATCAACGGGATGGTGTTCGGCGAGGACGGCAACAAGATGTCCAAATCGCGGGGGAACTTCGTCCAGCCCGAGGAGGTCGTCGAGGAGTACGGTGCCGACGCCTTCCGGCAGGCGATGGCGCTCGGCGGCCAGCCCGGCACCGACATCCAGTTCCAGTGGAAGGAAGTCACCTCGGCCTCCCGCTTCCAGACGAAGCTCTGGAACATCACGAAGTTCGTCGCGAACCACGTCGACGAGTCGACGCCCGAGATCAGGGACCCGGCGTACCGGGACGCCGACGAGTGGATCCTCACCAGGTGCGGCGAGGTCGCCGAGAGCGTCGCCGCCGACATGGAGGAGTACCGGTTCGACAGCGCGCTCCGGGAGGTTCGGGACTTCGTCTGGCACGACCTGGCCGACGACTACCTCGAACTCGTGAAGGGCCGGCTGTACGAGGGCCGGCCCGGCGAGCGGAAGGCGGCCCAGCACGCCCTCTACATCGCGCTGTCGGCGTCGCTCCGGATGCTCTCGCCGTTCGCGCCGTTCATCACCGAGGAGGCCTGGAGCCACCTGCCGACCGACGGCAGCGTCCACGGCGCCGCCTGGCCGGATCCGCCTGACCGCGACCCGGAGGCCGCCGCCCGCGGCGCCGTCGTCGCCTCGGTCGCCGCCAGCGTCCGCGGCTGGAAGTCCGACGAGGGCAAGCCGCTGAACGCCGACCTCGATCGGATCGAGGTCTACCTCGAGGAGTCCCGGCCGCTGGACACCTACGACCTCGCGGAGGCCGTCAACGGCCCCGTCTACGTCGAGGAGGGCAAGCCGGGCGTCGAGATGGTCCCGGTCGGCGTCGACGTCCAGCACAGCGAACTCGGTCCCGTCTTCCGCGACCGGGCCGGCGACGTCGTCGCCGCGCTTGAGGGTTCGGATCCAGCGGAGCTGCAAGCCGAACTCGAGACCAACGGCGATGTGGAACTGGACATCGACGGCGGGGCGGTGACCGTCGAGCCCGGGATGTTCGACATCGTCGAGGAGCAGCGCGCCGAGAGCGGCGAAGAGGTCGTCGTGCTGGAAGCCGGAGAAGCTACCGTGCTCGTGTTCGAGTAGCTACGGAGCCGATTATCGGGAAGTCGTGGTACGGGACGCTGATTCTAACGTGTCGAACGCCCTCGGCGAGCTCGCAACTGTATAGAGAAACCGCTCGACGGACAGAATCCCACAACCACCCAGAAAGCTCTCGGCGCGCTCGCGCGGCTGGGTCGCTCCGGTCCCGGCGCCGCAAGTCGGCTATATGTTTCAGCAGCCCGACGCTGAACCACCTGCAACATAGACATCCTGGAGTGACCGGTTCAGGGCAGCGAAACCCCGGGTATGTGGATCGTCGTACGGCGCCCTATCCACAGCGGTACCTGCTGATCGCCGACACCAGCCGGTCGACGTCGAACGGCGGGCTTTTGGGCGGTGACGACCTGGATTCGCCCATGAACCTGCTCGACACGGTGGCGCTGTTCGGCGCGGCGGCGCTCGCGGCGCCGGTCGGCCTCCTCGGCGTCGAGTTCCTCGTCGGCGGCCGGACGCTGCTCGGCCTCGTGTTCCTCGCGGTCGCCGGGGCGCTGCTCGTCGGTATCATCTACCGGCCGGACCCGGTGGACGTCGTCGGCGGGCGGGCGCTGGGCTGGCTCCAGGGCGGTACCGGCGACGACGAGCCGGAGGGCGACTGAGCGGTGGCGCTCGGCATCGTCCGGTCGCTGCAGCTCCTCGTAACGCTCGTCGTCGCGGTCCCGGTCGCCGTCGTCGGCGTCATCACCGCGCTGGAGGGCCGGTACGCGACGGGTGCGTTCTTCGTCACGATGGCCGTCGGGCTCGTCGGCGTCGGCGAGTACCTCTACACCAGGGTGACCGACCGGACGGTCGGCCGGTTGAAGCGCCTGACGAACGTGCGGTGACGGCGTCGCCGTCCGTTGTCGAGGGTAGAACGGGGTCGCGTCAGTCGGCGGTGAGTTCCGCGCCGGTCTGCTGGGCCTGCTCCAGGACGTCCTCGAGGGACTCCTCGACCGGGCGGTTGTGCAGGAGGACGTCGATGGGCAGCGTCGGCGCGCCGCCGACGAGGTTCTCCAGCAGCACGAGGCGTTCGCGGGCCCGGGACATCCCGACGTAGAAGACCCGGCGCTCGTTGTCGGTCAGCGTCGGCACGGGGTCGGAGTGCTTCGTGAACTCCGTGACGCCGGCGACGGCCTCGGGGTCCGGGACGGAGGCGGCCATCTGCTCGACGACCTTCTCCGTGAGGTCGGTCGCGACGAAGACGTGGTCGGCCTCCCGACCCTTCGCGGAGTGGATGGTGCCGAGCCGGAGCCGCGTGGGGTCCATGCCGCGGTAGTCGCCCTTGAAGTACGCCTCCACGGAGCGCTCCTGGAAGTTCGACACCTTCGTGAGCATGTCCGCGGCCGACGCCGGACCGGGCGCGAACGGGGCGTGGTCGTCGACGAAGTCGGCCGGCAGCTCCATCTCGGTGAGGTCCTCGACGCCCGCTTGCTCCTGGGCCTCGTCGAGCGCCGCGAAGTAGTCGTCGCGCTCGCCGGTGCCGAAGGCGCTGTCGGCGAGCATCTCGCCGAGCCGCTGGGCCTGCAGGCCGTCGATGGGCTCGCCCGCGTCGACGGCCTCGATGGCGTCGACGTAGCCGCGGAGCCTGTCGGTCCACATGCGCTGGTCGGTCAGCGACGTGAAGGGGATGCCCTCGCCGATGAACTCGTCCATGAACTGGAACATCTGGTAGCGGGCCCGGAACAGACACATGACGGTACCGTCGTCCTCCTCGAGGGTGCCGCGGACGTTCCGCACCAGATCCAGCATCGACGGGTTCCGGACGGCCTCGACGGAGCCGCCCTGCTTGCGGGGCTTGAGGTCCTTTACCTGGCGCTTCTCGAGGTGGTCGATCTGGGTGTTGACGACGTTGAGGATCTTCGAGGGCAGACGGTAGGAGTTCGGCAGCACCACGTCGTCGTCGACGGCCTCGTCGAGCAGCAGGTTCGGGTCGGCGCCCTGCCAGGCGTAGACGACCTGGTCGTCGTCGCCCGCGATGAGCACCTGGTCGACGTGGGGTCGCCACTCCTCGTACACCGAGTACTGCAGCGTCGTGATGTCCTGGAACTCGTCGATGACGAGGTGGTCGACGTTCGGGACGAGCGAGCGCTGCTGGACGCGCTCGAGCATGTCGGCGAACCCGACGACGTCGTGCTCGCCCTTGTAGGCGCGCCACGCGCGGATGGCCTCCGGGATGTCGACGCGGTCGTCGTCGGAGGGCCACGTCGGCGTGTACTTGTTGCCGGTCTGGGCGTTGTCGTCGATGTCCGGCGGCAGCCGGACCTCCTCGTCGTTCCACTTGAACGGGACGTCGTACCAGTCGGCGACGTCGCGCTCGGTCCGCTGGAGCCACTGGGAGGTCGCGATGATCTTGTTGCCGAGCGTCGTCGATCGCGCGGACCGGCGGCGGGCGGACTTGTACTCGTCCTCGAACTCCAGGCCGTACTCCTCGCAGAACGCCTCCTTGTCGTCCTC
>CAZATR010000217.1:0-3763 GCA_964488035.1 uncultured Natronomonas sp. | reverse complement strand
GAAAGCCCTCGCGGGCTCGCGGTCGCTCTGCGGGATATCCTCACTCCCTTCGGTCGTTCGGATAGGGCCCGCTGAGACGACTCCCCTACGGCGCCAGCCCGCCTCGCCCTTTCAATCCACCAGGACACCGAACGTTCGGTCTGGCGTGCGCGCGTCGACCGCCGCGAGCACTTGCGAGCGGCGGTCGACAAGCTGCGCGCGAGGGACGCCCGAACCCGACCAGCGGGAGGGTGAGGGCGTCGGCTGGGGAGGCCCGTGGTGCGGTCGCGGTGCTGAGCCTGGTGGACTCGAAGGGCGAGGCCGGCGTGGCGGCCTCCGGCCGCCACGTTACAGGCGGTCGGCGAAGCCGACCGCCCGGTCGACCCCCGCCCGGCCGACGCAAGCCGCGAGGGACCGGAGGTCCCTCGGCCCGCTCGCGCGGCGCAGCCGCGCGAGGACACCGCAGGCCGGAAGGCCGAGGAGCGCAGCGAGGCCCGGCGGTCACGCGAGCGGAGCGAGCGTGACGTCGGCAGTCGCAGCCCGCGCCGGCGAGCGTAGCGAGCCGCGCAGGACCGTCTGCCGGAAGGCGAGCCGGCCGAGGGCTTCGCAAGTTGACGAAATATTTCAGGAACATGCTCATGAACCACCCGCAACATAGACTCCCTACACCGAGAGATCGAATTAAGTACTTCCGTTACTCCCTGGGGTCGCGGTCGGGGCCGGGATACGGTTGCTCAAAAGCCACCTCGTACACCGCGGCGGGGTCGAAAACCGTCGTGAAGGCAGCGGGCGAGCGGACGCTGACGTCCATGACGCCGCGGAGGTTCGCGCCGGCCCGGGCGCTCCGGAGTCGGTCGTCGAACGAGATGATGTGGGTCGCGTCGCCGCGGTAGGCCGCCGCCAGCGCCGGGTGATCGCCGGCCGGCTGCTCGACGAGGACGGCCCACTCGTCGACGCGGTGCCGCCAGTCGGCGGCCAGCGTCTCGTCGGCGAGGTCGACGACGACGGCCTCGGCGTCCGCCAGCAGCGGCTCGGTCGCGACCAGCTCGAGCCAGGCGTGTCGCCGGAGGACGTCCAGCGCCTCGCGAGCCGCGCCGCCGACGAGGAGGTCCGCCGCCAGCACGTCCGCGTCGGCGACGATCCGCCTCGAGTCCGGGGCGTCGGCGCGATCCGTACGCACCGCACTATCCGTCATCCCGCCGGGCCTCCAGCGCCGCGGTCACGTCGTCGAGCGTCGCCCCGTGGGCCTCGGCCCGCTCGAACAGCTCCCGCCAGGTCATGGCCCGGGGTTGGCGCCGGCCGACCTAAAGCCCCGCGTCCGGAGCAGCCACCACGCCGCGCCGGCGACGAACGCGACGCCGACGTTGGTGAGCACCGCGAGGGCGCCCACGGCGAGGACGAACGCCCGCCGATCCGTCGCCCCCAGCGCGACGCGGGCAAGCGACGCCGCGACCACGATGAGGAGGACGCCGAGCAGCGCCATCGGGAACGCCGCGAACAGCCCGGCGGCGACGGCGAGGCCGCCGTAGAGCACCGCGGCGAGTACGTTGGCGACCGGCGTCCGGGCGCCGAAGGCGTGCTTGCCGGCGAGGCCGCCGGAGCCGTGACACATCGGCAGCGCGCCGAGGGGGACGGCCGCCAGGTTCATCGCGCCCGTGCTCCCGGCGAGGCGGTCCGGCGAGACGTCGGCGTCGTAGAGGTCCGACAGCAGCAGCGACGTGGCGACGGCCGCGTTCCCCACCGTCATCGCCAACTGTGCGGCGGTCCCCTCCAGCGCCGCCAGCGAGAGCGTGGGGCCGCCGGCCGGGAACGCGGCGATGCCCGGGAGCGACGCCGCGGGGACGCCGTCGGCGACGAGGGCCCACAGCAGCCCCACGGCGAGGACGGCCAGGGCAACCGCCCGGACCGACCGGACGGCCACCAGCGCCGCGACGGCCAGGCCCGCGAGCGCGACGGCGGGCGCCGCGACCACGAGGTCGACGGCCGCGACGACCAGCAGGCAGGCGACGGCGAACTGGACGCCGCGGACCACCGGCTCGCCCAGAACCGCCGCCAGCCGAGAGAGGAGCCCGAGCCGGCCCGCGAGCAGGAGGACGCCGCCGGCGAGGAGCCCGGCGGCCACGAGGTCCCCGTACCCGATGGCGCCGGCGACGGCCAGCCCCGCCAGCGCCTTCATCGGTTCGACCGACAGCGGCACGCCGTAGACGACGCCCCAGACGAGCTGGAAGACGGCGAACCCGGCCAGGACGTGCGGCAGCGACGCCGGCGTCAGGACGCCCACCGCAGCCACGAGGGGCAGCACCGTGACCGAGTCGCCCACGGCGCCGGTGAGGTCGCCGGCGCACACCGGGGCGTGGCCGCGGACGGACGAGACCGTCGCCATAGCGGACCGACGCCGGCCAGGAACATGTCGGTTGTCAGTAACGACACGGGGTTGTCCGGCGCGGCTAACGCAACCGGTCGCGATTACGATCCCGGCCGGTCCATCGGCCCGGGTCGGGCGACCCATCGGCGCAGAACAGGGGTCACACGCCCGTCTGACGCGGATTTATGTGCTCCCCCGCCGTCGGCCACGATGGGCGCGCACCGACGGCCTCAGACGTTCCCCATCCTCCCCATCGCGCGCCCGACCTTTACCTCCCCATCCTCCCCGGCATCGTTGCCATAGTTCGGCCGAGGCAGGACCTCCAGAGCCCCGCTCGAGGTCCCGACCGCACCGCTCAGGCGGCGACCATCTCGCGGACCTGCTCGAGGGCCGACGGGTCCGCGATCAGCGCGACCCGGTCGCCGGGCTCGATCGCAGTCCGCGGCATCGGGATGGTCATCGGTTCCCTGGCGCCGCCGTGGGCGTACAGCCGGGCACCCTCCGGGAGGTCCAGCTCGACCACGCGCTTGCCGACGACCGGCGAGCCGTCGGGGATCGGGATGGTGGTCGCCGTGAGGTGCTCGGTCAGGTCGGCGAGCACGTTCAGGTCCCCGCCGAGCAGCGCGGTCTTGGCGCCGGCGGCGCCGAGCCGTTCGGGGTAGACGACCTCGTCGACATCGGCGGCGTACTTCTCGTAGATCTCCTGGCGGTAGTCCTCGTCGATCCGCAGCACCGTCCGGCAGCCGTGGTCGTTTGCGACCATGCAGGCCGTGAAGTTGACGTTCAGGTCGGCGGTGAGCGCCCCGAACGCGTCGGCGTCCGCCAGGCCCGCCCGGTCGAGCACCCGCTCGTCCTCGCCGTCGCCCTCGACGGTCTCCAGGCCGTCGTCGCGGGCCCGCTGGGCCTTCTCGGGGTCCTGCTCGACGATCACGACCTCGTGGCCCTCGCTCGTGAGGACGTTCGACGTCCGCATTCCCACGCGACCGTACCCGACGATCACGATCTTCATGCCGCCGCGTACGACGCCGGCCGACAAAAAGATATGCGGCCGGGTGACGGACCGGATGGCGGTAGAGTCGCGGCCGGCAACGCCGAGTCGACGTCGGTCGGTCCCGGCCGGCGCGTTCGCGGGCCGGGCCGTTCAGTCGCGGGTCCGACCGACGACGCGGGTCTGTTCGTGGTCCGGGAAAACCTCCTCGACCGCGCCGGGACCCCACCGGTCGGCGAGCAGCGTCCGGAGTTCGGTCTCGTAGTCGCCCTTCGGGACCTCCGCGCTGGGGCCCGACTCGACCCGGAGGTGGGTCTCGACGAGACGGTCGACGGCGTTCCGCCCGAACCCGGACAGCGGCGCGACGTAGTCGACGCCGTGGCGGTCCTCGAGGCTCTGGGCGACCGCCCGCGAGACCGTCGGCACGCGGT
>CAZATR010000216.1:0-3769 GCA_964488035.1 uncultured Natronomonas sp. | reverse complement strand
TCGAGGCGGAACTGGAGCGCATGCTCCTGGAGCTGCCGAACGTCCCGGATCCGGAGGTGCCGGTCGGCGACGACGAGTCGGATAACGTCGAGGTCGACCGCCGGGGGTTCGACGACCGCCGCGACCTCCCGGACGACGTCCTCCCGCACTACGACCTCGGCGAGGACCTGGACATCCTGGACTTCGAGCGCGGCGCGAAGGTCGCCGGCGGCGGCTTCTACGTCGCCAAGGGCGAGGCGGCCCGCCTCGAACACGCCCTCGTCCAGTTCATGCTGGACCTCCACCGCGATGAGCACGACTACACCGACGTCTTCCCGCCGATCCCGGTGAACTCGGCGTCGATGCGCGGCACCGGGCAGTTCCCGAAGTTCGTCGAGGACGCCTACCGGCTCGGCGGCGCGAACGACGAACCGTACGACGACGACGACCTCTGGCTGCTCCCCACGGCGGAGGTCCCGGTGACGAACCTCTACCGCGAGGAGATCCTGCTGGACGGGGACCTCCCGATCAAGCACGCCGCCTACACGCCGAACTTCCGGCGGGAGGCCGGCGAGCACGGCACCGAGACGCGCGGCATCGTGCGCGTCCACCAGTTCAACAAGGTCGAGCTGGTGAACTTCGTCCGGCCCGAGGAGAGCGACGACCGCCTGGAGGGCCTCCTGGGCGAGGCGACCGCCGTGCTCGAGCGGCTCGGGCTCCCGTACCGGGTCCTCGAGATGTGCACCGGCGACATGGGGTTCACGCAGGCGAGGAAGTACGACGTCGAGGTGTGGGCGCCCGCCGACGACATGCCCGAGGGCCCCGACGAGGGCGGCCGATGGCTCGAGGTGTCGTCGGTGTCGAACTTCGAGGCCTTCCAGGCGCGCCGCGCCGGCATTCGGTACCGGCCCGAACAGCACGAGTCGGCGGAGTACCTCCACACGCTGAACGGCTCCGGCGTCGCCATCCCGCGCGTGGTCGTCGCCATCATGGAGTACTACCAGAACGCCGACGGCACCGTCGAGGTCCCCGAACCCCTCCGGCCGTACATGGGCGGCACCGAGCGGATCGAGGGCGGGGAGCCGGTCGGCGAGTCGGCGGTCGGCGACGGGTAGCCGCTGCCGCGGTACGACGCCCCGGCCGGGCCGTCCGTGCGTCAGACCGGGTGGCGGTCGGTGTACGTCGTGAGCCGTCGGATGCCGTCCGCCCGGAGGAGGAAGGCGTCGACGAACCCGAACCGGACCGTGCCGTCCCCCGCGATCAGGCGACCCTCGGCCGCGTAGCGGTCGCCGTCGCCCGTCGCGGCACGGGTGTCCGCATCCCCACAGGCGTACACCCGCGTGACCTCGTGCTCGGTGTCCGTCGCCGGTCGGCCCGACCGCATGAACGCGACGAACGCCTCGCGGCCCTCGAGCGTCCGGTCGGGCCGCTCGTGGACGAACCCCTCGGCGAGCAGCGCCGCCAGCCCGTCGTAGTCGCCGTCGTCTATCGTCCGGTAGTACTCGCGAACCGACGCCTCGCCGTCCATGGCCTGGGGAGGGTCCGGGCGCCGAAATACCCGGCGCTTCGGCCCGAGGGGCGAGCGACTTTTCCCGGTAGCCGGGCAAGTCGGGCCGTGGAGCTGCACGTCCGGTACGAGGGCGACGACGACCCCGAGAAGTGCTCGGCGCGGAAGCTCGCCCGGTTCGACCTGGCGACGCTGCACCGGTCGGCCCGGTCGACGCCGGCGGGGCTGGTGCTCGACCCCCACGCCGAGCGGGCGCTGTCGCCCGCGGACGACGCCCCCGGCGACCGGCTCGTGGCGCTGGACTGCTCCTGGGAGACGGCCGACGCCGAGGCGTTCCGGCTCGACGGGCCCCACCGCGCGCTTCCCTTCCTCGTCGCCGGCAACCCGGTGAGCTACGGGACGCCGTTCCGGCTCTCGACGGTCGAGGCCTTCGCCGGCGCGCTCTGTATCCTCCGCCACCGCGAGCAGGCCGAGGAGATCCTCGGGAAGTTCACGTGGGGCCACACGTTCCTGGAGACGAACGAGGAGCCGCTCCGGCGGTACGCCGACTGCGAGGACTCGGCGGACGTCGTCGCGGTGCAGGCGGAGTACCTGGACGCCGAGTGAGGTTCGATCACTTCGTTGTTCACGGAAACGACAACCTGTCCGGGTGTGTCGTGTGTCTTACCAACGATAGCCGGCGGGGTCGGCAGGCGGGTCGAGCGGGCTGGTCGGGAGGTCGTCGGGCAGCGGGACCGCGTTGTAGCCGCCCGGGGCGACGTCGTTGGGGGCGTCCGGGTAGAACAGCGACGCCAGCGCCTGGATGTGGCCGCGGCCCACGCCGAGTTCGAACTGGCCGCCGCCGTACATGTTGACGTCGTTGGCCTCACACCAGGAGACGGTCTCGAACAGCGAGCGGACGGTGCCGAACCGCGAGGGCTTGACGTTGAGCCACTCGGGCTCGAACGGCAGGGCCTCGACGCTGTCCAGGCCGGTGATCGGGGCGTCCCACGCGATGCGGTCCCGGGCCGACTCGAGGGCGGGCCGCGTGTCGGGCGTCCAGGCCGGGTCCTCGATGACCGCCCCCGGGAACGCCTCGACGAGGCGCCGGTAGAGGTCCGGGTCGGCGGGGCCGTCGACGGAGGTGCCCTCGTAGTGGCCCTTCAGGTCGAGGACGCGGACGCCGCCGCGGTCGGCGACGGCAGCGACGAAGCTCTCGTCCCAGTCGGCGGTCGGGTCGAGCTTGAACTCGGCGCCCGGGTGGACCGACCGGATATCGTCCAGCCGCGTCGGCGACTCGAGTCGGGTGCTGACGACGAACCGGACCGGGTCGTACGAGCGGTCGAGTGCGGTCGCGATGTCGGTGTCGGCCTGCCGCAGGGCCAGGTCGAGGGCGGCGCTCTCGAGGGCCCACCGCCGGTAGTGGCGGTCGCTATCGTTCGTCGCCGGTTCGGGAAACAGCACCATGTCGTCCAGGTGGTCGGAGAACGACGAGAGCGTGTACTCGCCGGCGACCTCGAGGCCGCCGTCGGCGTACTCGCGCTGGAACCGCCGCTGGTCGTCGGCGTCGTACCCCACGTCCTCCCCCCGGCCCGTCTCGCCGGCGCCCGACAGCGCCACCGTCGTCGAGACGCGCGTGAAGTCGCTGGAGGTCTCCAGGCTCGCCGCCGTCAGGTCGGACGCCTCGACGACGAGCGGAAGGTCCGCCACCCGGTCGTACATGGGGTCAGGTCGCCGCGCCGCCGGATAAGCCGAACGGTTAGGTTTATCCGGCGCGGTCGCCTCGCCCCGGTATGGCCAGTTTCGACGAAGCCGAGGCTCGAACCCTCGAGAAGATGATCTGCATGCGCTGTAACGCCCGCAACCCGAAGCGCGCCGACAGCTGTCGGAAGTGCGGCTACGGGAACCTCCGACCGAAGGCGAAGGAACGCCGCGCCGCCTGACGGAACGACACCCGAACGTCGACCACCGGTCGCGGCTATTCCTCCGGATACTTCGGCTCCCGCTTCTCGGCCCGCTCGAGCGCCGTCTCGACGACGTCCCGGACGTCGCCGTGGAACTCCTCGCCGTGGCCGGCGTACATGTGCTCGACGCCGTCCGGCAGCCGCTCGAGCAGCGTCTCGACGCTCTCGATCAGCGTCTCGCGGGACTGGCCGGCCATGTCGGTCCGGCCGAAGCTCCCGTAGTCGAAGGCGCCGTCGTCGTGGACGACCACGTCGCCGCTGAACAGCGTCGTCCCGGAGACGAAGGAGACGTGGTCGTCGGCGTGGCCCGGCGTGTGGACGACGTCGAAGGCCTCGTCGC
>CAZATR010000215.1:0-3772 GCA_964488035.1 uncultured Natronomonas sp. | reverse complement strand
GCGGTACGTCGACGACAACTACGGTGACCAATAATGGCGACAGGACCACGATACAAGGTGCCGATGCGGCGTCGCCGCGAGGCCCGGACCGACTACCACCAGAGGTTGCGCCTGCTGAAATCCGGCAAGCCACGCCTGGTCGCTCGCAAGAGCAACGACCACACCAGGGCGCAGCTGATAGTCACGGGCCCGCAGGGCGACGAGACCGTCACGAGCGCCGTCTCGGGCGACCTCGCGGAGTTCGGCTGGGAGGCGCCGACGGGCAACCTGCCCGCGGCGTACCTCACCGGCTACCTCGCCGGTGCCCGCGCGGTCGAGGCCGGCCTCGACGAGGCCGTCCTCGACATCGGTCTCAACACGGCGACGCCCGGCAACAAGGTGTTCGCAGTACAGGAAGGAGCGATCGACGCAGGGCTGGAGATCCCGCACAACGAGTCGGTGTTCGCCGACTGGCAGCGGACCCGCGGCTCCCACATCGCCGAGTACGCCGAGGACCTCGACGAGGACCTCTACGGCGGCGACTTCGACGCGACGGAGCTGCCGGCCCACTTCGACGAGGTGCGAGAGCGCCTGGAGGACAAGTATGAGTAACGGATGGGAGCCGCGAACGCGGCTCGGACGGAAGGTCGCAGAGGACGAGATCACCACGATGGGGGACGCCCTGCAGTCGGGGCTCCCGCTGAAGGAACCGGAGATCGTCGACCAGCTCCTCCCGGGGCTGGAGGACGAGGTGCTGGACATCAACATGGTCCAGCGGATGACCGACTCCGGCCGCCGGGTGAAGTTCCGGTGCGTCGTCGTGGTCGGCAACCGCGACGGCTTCGTCGGCTACGCGCAGGGCCGCGACGACCAGGTCGGCGGCGCCATCCAGAAGGCCATCGACATCGCGAAGCTGAACATCATCGACGTCTCCCGCGGCTGTGGGTCCTGGGAGTGCGGCTGCGGCCGGCCCCACACCGTCGCGCTCCGGACCACCGGCAAGGCCGGCAGCGTCGAGGTCGAACTCCAGCCCGCGCCGCGCGGGCTCGGACTGGCGGGCGGGGAGACCGTCCGGCACGTCCTGGAACTGGCCGGCATCGAGGACATCTGGACGCGTTCAAGCGGGAACACGCGGACGACGGTGAACTTCGCGAAGGCGACGTTCAACGCCCTGACGGCGACGGCCGAGTCCAGGGTGCCCGAGCGCACCCTCGAGAAGCGCGAGGTGGTCGAATGAGGGCGGTCGTCCAGGTCCGCGGCGAGGTCAACCAGAGCGGCGAGGTCGCCGACACCCTCGAGATGCTGAACCTCGGGCGGGTGAACCACGCGACGTTCGTGCCGGACACCGACGCCTACCGCGGCATGATCACGAAGGTCAACGACTGGGTCGCCCACGGCGAGCCCAGCGAGGAGACCGTCGCGCTGCTCCTGAAGCGGCGCGCCGAGCCCGCGGAGGGCGACGCCGACGTCGACGACGAGTGGGTCGCCGACGACACGGACTACGACGACGTCGCGGCGCTGGCCGCGGCGCTCGTCGCCGAGGAGACGACGTTGCAGGAGCAGGGATTGTCGCCGACGCTGCGGCTCCACCCGCCGCGCGGCGGCCACGACGGCATCAAGCACCCGACCGTCGAGGGCGGCCAGCTGGGCCCGCACTCGACGGAGGAACTGGACGGCCTCCTGGAGGTGATGCGGTAATGACCGACAAGAAACGACGCCAGCGCGGCTCCCGGACGCACGGCGGCGGCAGCCACAAGAACCGGCGCGGCGCCGGCAACCGCGGCGGCCGCGGCCGCGCGGGACGGGACAAACACGAGTTCCACAACTACGAACCGCTCGGCAAGTCCGGCTTCAAGCGACCGCAGAAGGTCCAGCGGGAGGTCGAGACGATCAACGTCCGCGAACTCGACGAGGACGCGGTCGTCCTCGCCGCGGCGGGCGTCGCCGAGGAGAGCGGCGACGGCTACCGGGTCGACGCCCGCGACGTCGTCGAGGACGGCCACGAGGTCGACGCCGTGAAGGTCCTCGGTGGCGGCCGCGTCCACAACGAACTCGAGGTCGTCGCCGACGACTTCTCCGAGGACGCCGCCGCCGCGCTCGAGGACGCCGGCGGCGACGCCGTGCTCTCGGCGCGCGGCGAAGCGCTGGCCGCCGAGGCCGCCGACGCCGAAGACGCGGAAGCCGACAGAGATACAACGGACGAGGCCGACGAGGAAGCGTAAATGAGCTGGAAGGAGGCCGCCGAACCGGTACTCACGCGGCTCCCCGCCGTCGAGCGCCCGACGGGCCACGTCCCGTTCAAGCGCAAGCTCGGCTGGACGGCCGGCGTGCTCGTCCTGTATTTCTTCCTGACGAACGTCCCCATCTACGGGCTCGGGCAGAACGCCGACATCTTCGGCCAGTTCCGCTCGATCCTGGGCGGCGCCCAGGGGTCGCTGCTCCAGGTCGGGATCGGCCCGATCGTCACGGCGTCGATCGTTTTGCAACTGCTCGGCGGCGCGGATCTGCTCGGGCTCGACACGGAGGAGAACCCGCGCGACCAGGCGCTCTACCAGGGCCTCCAGAAGACGCTCGTCATCCTCATGACGGCGCTGACGGCGGCGCCGATGGTGTTCGCCGGCTTCCTCACGCCCAACCCGACGACCGCGGGCCAGCTCGGGATCAGCACCACGGCACTGGCGTGGATCATGTTCCTCCAGATCTTCGTCGGCGGGATGTTGATCCTCTACATGGACGAGATCATCTCCAAGTGGGGCGTCGGCTCAGGGATCGGGCTGTTCATCATCGCCGGCGTGAGCCAGCGGCTCATCGGCGGGTTCCTCTCGTGGGGCGGCGTCGGCCAGGAGGGCTACGTCGGGTTCTTCCCCCAGTGGTACAGCATCCTCACCGGCGCGACCGAGATGGCGTCGCCGTTGACGTTCTCCGGGCTCTCGGACCTCTTCCTCGGGCCCGGGCGGCTGCTCGGGCTCGTTACGACGATCTTCATCTTCGTGGTGGTCGTCTACGCGGAATCGGTCCGGGTCGAGATCCCGCTGAGTCACGCCCGGGTGAAGGGCGCCCGCGGTCGCTTCCCGGTGAAGCTCATCTACGCGAGCGTCCTGCCGATGATCCTCGTTCGCGCGCTGCAGGCCAACGTCCAGTTCCTCGGCCGCATCCTGTACTCGCAGGCGCCGCAGGGGTCGTCGGCCATCGTGCTGTTCGGCGAGCGACTCCCGTGGCTCGGCCAGTACACCACCCCGGCCGGCGGCGGGTTCGCCTCGCCGACCGGCGGCCTGTTCTACTACCTGGCCCCCATTTACTCGCCGGAGGACTGGATGTGGTGGCTCGGCCAGACCGCGGCCCAGCCGTGGCAGATCATGATCCGCGTCGGGGTCGACCTGACGTTCATGATCGTCGGCGGCGCCATATTCGCCATCTTCTGGGTCGAGACGACGGGGATGGGGCCGAACGCCACCGCCAAGCAGATCCAGAACTCCGGGATGCAGATCCCGGGGTTCCGGCAATCGCCCGGCGTGACCGAGAAGGTCCTCGAGCGGTACATCCCGCAGGTCACCGTCATCGGCGGTGCCCTCGTCGGGCTGCTCGCCGTGATGGCGAACATGCTCGGCACCATCGGGCAGGTCACCGGCACCGGCCTGCTGCTCACCGTCTCCATCACCTACAAGCTCTACGAGGAGATCGCCGAGGAGCAGCTGATGGAGATGCACCCGATGATGCGCCAGATGTTCGGGTAACGCCGGCGCCGTCTCGTTTTCCACGCCGTCGACCCGCTCGGTCGACCCATTCCGCCTCG
>CAZATR010000214.1:0-3777 GCA_964488035.1 uncultured Natronomonas sp. | reverse complement strand
AGGACCGCGAGGCCGGCGGCGGCCATGTAGAGGAAGGAGAGCCCGAGGACGGCGAGCGTCCCGGGGCCGAGGGCGTCGAAGCCGTAGCCGTAGTGGCGGGCGGCGGCCGACGCGGTCGCCGCGGGGACGACGACGAGGCCGCCGTAGAACAGGAGTTTGCTCGCGACGACGAGCTCGAGGCGGGTCTCGGTGCGGAGCCGGTCCATGACGCGTCGCTCCTCGCGGACCTGGTACGGGAGGTACACCAGCGCGTAGAGGACGACGAGCGCGAACAGGGCGGCGGGCAGCATGAACTCCGAGAGGGTGCGTTCGGCCCCGACCTGCTCCTGCTCGAGGGTCACGCTCGCGGGGGCGATGCCGTCGAACTGCGTCCCGAGCAGTTCGAGGGTCAACTCGGCGGGGTCCGACAGCGGCGCGTTGGCCGCGTCGCTGACGACGGTGACGGTGACCTCGGCGTCGTCGTCGGTGAGGTCGGGCGGGACGACGAAGGCGAGGTAGACCTCCTCGCGCTCCATCGCCTCGACCGCCGCGGCGCGGCTGTCGTACTCGACGGGCGTCGCGAAGAAGCTGACGGCACCGCGGACGAGCCGCAGGTCCGAGTCGGTCGTCGCGTCGTCGGCCGGCGCGACGGCGACGGGGATGTCCTGCGGGATGGTCCGTTCGTAGACCGACGTGCCGACCGCGAGTGCCGCCGGTACGAGCACGAGGAGGACGAGGAACAGCGCGAGGTTCCGGCGGACCGTGATGGCCTCCTTCCGGAGGAGCGCGAGCGGGCCCACGCTACAGGGACCCGGCGAGGGTCGCCGCGCCCTCGACGTTGCTACGGTAGCTGATCGTCACGACCGACCCCGAGCGTTCGACCGCGACCTCCGCGAGCTCGGCGGCGACGGCGTCGTCCACCCGTGTCGCCAGCGCCTGCACGAGGACGACGGTGAAGTCCGCCATCCGGCGGGCGGCGTCCTCGCCGTCGGCGCGCAGTTCGGCGTCGATGGCGACCCCGTCGTCGGCCGCCGTGTACGCCACCGTGCCGACGCTGGCCCGCTCGTAGACGTCCAGCGAGACCGCCGCAGGCACGCGGTCGCTGTCGTCCGGCGGCAGGTACGCCCGCGGGTCGTCGGTGGCGGCGGTGACGTAGGTCGTGCCCTCGGCGTCGGACTCGGTCGCGTCCTCGAAGGCGTCGACCAGCCGGCCGCCGACCGACTCCCGATCCCCGCGGGTCGTCTCGATGGCGGCCTCGACGGCGCCCTCGCTCCCGACGGCGTACCGGCCCTCGGCCACGTAGCCGAGGTAGTCGGCCTCGGGGCCGCCGCTCGGCGCGTAGACCGTGCCGCCCTCGTGGTCCCGGGCCTCGTACTCCAGGCCGGTCGCCGACTCGATCGACTCGACGACGGCCGCCTCGGTCCACCCGCCCTCCACGACGTAGGCGGCGAAGTCGCCGCGGGGCCGGTCGGCGAAGATGAGGATGACGTCGGCGTCGGCCGCCGCCAGGCCGGTTCGGCCCTCGAACTCGGCGACCAGGCCGGTCTCCCCCGCGGCGTCGCCGTCACTCGTCCCGCCGTCACTCGTCCCGCCGCCACCGGTTCCGCCGACGCCGGCGCCGTAGGCCTCGAGGATGCGGTCGGTGCCCTCGTGGTCGAGCAGCGACGTCTCGGCGCGGCTCAACACGCCCGTGTTCGCCGGGGCCTGCGACCGTGGCATGCCGGGGTCGACGGACGCCTGGCCGTCGCCGTTGCAGCCGGCGAGCCCGGCGAGAACCGACGCCGCGCCGGCCGCCAGCAACCGCCGGCGGGCCAGCGTGGGACTCCGATCCATTGGTCGCCCCGAGTGCGGGTCCGGGGAAAAGTCTTCGGTCACTTCGTGAACGGGACGTCCACGGCGTCGCCGTCGTCCGGGACGAACGCGCGCTCGCCGGCGAAGACCTCTTCGGCCTCGGTCTCGATCGGGGAGGCGTCGCCGGCGTACCGGGAGGAGACGTGGACCAGTGCGAGCCGTTTCGCGCCCGCCCGGTTGGCGACCTCGGCGGCCTGGACGCCCGTCGAGTGGGCCGTCCGGGCGGCGCGGTCGGCGTTGTCCGAGGCGAACGTGGCGTCGTGGACGAGCAGGTCCGCCCCGTCGGCCGCCTCGGCGGTCGTCGTCGTCGGGCGGGTGTCGCCGGTGTAGGCGACCGTGCGCCCGGGCCGGGGGTCGCCGACGACCTGGTCCGGCTCGACGACGGTGCCGTCCTCGAGTTCGACGGGCTCGCCGGCGTGCAGTCGCTGGAACTTCGGGCCGACCGGCACGCCGAGTTCCTCCGCGCGCTCCCGGTCGAACCGGCCCTTCCGCTGGTCCTCGACGAGCGCGTAGCCGAGCGACCGGGCGTCGTGGTCCGTCTCGAAGGCACGGACCTCGTAGTCGTCGGCCTGGAGGGCGACCGAGCCCGCCTCGACGGCGTGGATCCGGACCGGGTAGTCCGGCCGGCCGCCGGCGACCCCGACGAGCCGCTCGACATCGCTCCGGCAGCCGGCCGGAACGTGGATGGCGATGGGGTCGGTTCGCTCGTTGAAGTCCATCGTCTGCAGCAGGCCGGGAAGGCCGAGGACGTGGTCGCCGTGGCGGTGCGTGAGGAAGACGTGGGAGACGGCAAAGCCCGTGCCGAACCGCATCATCTGGCGCTGGGTGCCCTCCCCGCAGTCGAACAGCAGCCGCTCGCCCTCCCGCCGCAGGAAGACCGAACTCGTGTTCCGCTGGGTCGTCGGCACGGCCCCGCCCGTCCCCAGGAACGTCACGCAGAGCGACATACCGGAGGATGCGGGGACGCGAATAAACCGACTTCGGTGTCGACCGCCGACCGTCGGGCCGAGGTCGCGGATCGGCCGCCCCGAGTTAGACGTAGTCGAACCAGTCGTCGTAGCCGCCGAGCCGGCCCTCGACGAGGTCGAAGAACTGCTGCTGGATCTCCTCGGTGACCGGGCCCCGGGAGCCGTTGCCGACCTCGGTGTCGTCGACGCTCCGGATCGGGGTAACCTCCGCCGCCGTCCCGGAGAAGAACAGCTCGTCGGCGGTGTAGAGCTCGCCGCGCGAGATGGCCGCCTCCTCGTGGACCGTGTACCCGAGGTCGCGGGCCAGCGTGATGACCGTGTTGCGGGTGATCCCGTCGAGGATCGATTCGGCCAGCCCGGTCGTGTAGATCTCCCCGTCGTTGACCATGAAGATGTTCTCGCCGGGGCCCTCCGCGACCTTGCCCTCCTTGTTGAGCACGATGGCCTCGACGTAGCCGTTCCGGCGGGCCTCCTCGCCCGCCAGCATCGAGTTGACGTACGGGCCCGTCGCCTTGACGTTCGTCGGGATCTGGCTGGAGGCGTGTTTGCGCCACGAGGAGACCATCACGTCGACGCCGTTCTCGATGGCGTCCTCGCCCAGGTAGGCGCCCCACGGCCAGCAGGCGACGATCATCTCCGTCGGACAAGGCTCCGGCGAGACGCCAAGCGAGTCGTAGCCGTAGTACACCAGCGGCCGGATGTAGCACGACCGGAGGTCCTGCCGCTGGATCAACTCGACCGTCGCGTCCGTGATCTCCTCGCGGCTGTGCTGGATGTCCTGATCCAGGACCTTCGCGGAGTCGAACAGCCGGTCGAGGTGCTCGTCCCACCGGAAGATCGCGGGGCCGTCGACGGTGTCGTAACACCGCGCCCCCTCGAAGACTGCCGTTCCGTAGTGCAGCGAGTGCGTCAGGACGTGGGTCCGTGCGTCGTCCCAGTCGACGAACTCCCCGTTCTGCCAGATGGTGTCGACGTCCAT
>CAZATR010000213.1:0-3785 GCA_964488035.1 uncultured Natronomonas sp. | reverse complement strand
TGCCGAAGTCGGCGCAGTCGTCGCAGACGTCGAGTTCCGCGCCCTCGACCTTCACCGTCTTCGGCGACCCCGTCTCGGTGCCGCACATCTCACACTGGACCATGTGCGACCCTTGCCGCTTGACCGCAAAAGGGTTTTCCTGCTACTCGAGGGCGGTCATCGAGTGGTAGAACCGCTGGACCGCTGTCACGTGGCCCACGACGGCGAGGAACACGAGGAGCCAGCCGACGGGTCCCAGGCCGTAGGCGGTCTGGCGGACCACGGCGGCCAGGGCGGTGACGGCGCCGATGGCGGCGAGGCGGTCGGCGCGCCCGACGACGCCGCCGTAGACGCGGTCGAGGCCGACCGCCTGAGCCTGCGTGCCGAGGTAGGACGTCATGAGGACGCCGGTGACGGCGAGGAATCCGAGGAGGAACCGGCCGCTGCCGCCGGCGAGGCCGGCGACGATGACGACGTCGGCGTAGCGGTCGATGACGTGGTCCAGTAGGTCGCCGGCCCGCGAGTCGCTGCCCTGTCGGCGGGCCAGCGCGCCGTCGAGGAGGTCCAGCCAGCCGTTGACGAACACGAGCACGGCGCCGGCCAGGTACAGCCGTGGGTCGGGGCCGGCACCGCCGATTTGCTGGCCGGCCAGCGTGTAGGCGACGCCGGCCGCGCCGGCGACGCCGAACGCGAGGACGCTGATGCCGTCCGGCGTCAGGCCGACGCGGTCGGCGGCGGTCACGAACGGGTCGAGCGCGCGCTCGGCGACGGGGCGGAGTCGGTCCAGCGTCATAGGTACTCGGTGAAGTCGACGGTGCCGGCGGCGGGATCGCGGTCGCCCGCGACGATCGCCTCGATCGCCGCCGCGACCGCGTCCGGCGAGCGGTCCGTGGTGTCGATCTCGTAGACGGACGCGCCGCCGTGCTCGTCGACGGCCTCCGAGAGGACGACGTCGAGCGCCTCGGCCTCGGCGTTCTCGGCGGCCTTCGCTCCGTCCACCCCGCGGTCAAGGAGTCGTTCGCGGAGCGCCTCGGGGTGACACCGGAGGACGACGACCTGGTCGACGTCGAGGTGGTGGGCGAGGTGGGATTCGACGAGGAGGTCCTCGCGGCCGGCGAGGCGGTCCGCGATCGCCTCGAGGTCGGCGACGAGGCTGCCGCGCTCGGTGTCCTCGCCGGTTGCGAGCCCCTCGTCCCTGACGAGGTCGTTGAGGTGGACCACGTCGAGGTCCGTGCTCGCCGCCCGGACGGCGGTCGTCTTGCCCGTTCCGGGGGTGCCGGTGACGGCCACCCTCATCGGACGGCGTTCAACACCTCCACGGCGCGGCGGGTCTCCTCGCGGGTGCCGCAGGTCACGCGGACACACTCCGGGAGGCCGAAGGAAGTGGTGTCCCGGACGACGACGCCCTCGCGTTTGGCGGCCTCCGCGACGGCCGTCCCGTCGCCGACCTCGCAGAGCACGAAGTTGCCGGCGCTGTCGTAGGTCCGACAGACCAGGTGCTCGGCCATGTACTCGCGGGCCCACCGGGCCGTCTCGACGGTGCGTTCGACGTGGTCGTCGTCCTCGAGGGCGGCGAGGCCGGCGCGACACGCGATCTCCGAGGCCGCGAACGGCGTGTTCACGCGGGCGTAGGCGTCGGCCCACTCGGCCGGGACGATGGCGTAGCCGAGCCGGACGCCGGCGAGCCCGTAGGCCTTCGAGAACGAGCGGAGGACGGCGACGTCGTCGCGCTCCTCAAGGAGCGCGGTCGCCGAGGGCCGCTCGGAGAACTCGCCGTAGGCCTCGTCGACGAGCACGAGCGTCTCCGCGTCGGTCTCGGCCGCGATGGTCTCGACGTCGGCGACCGTGCACTCGCTGCCGGTCGGATTGTGCGGGCTCGTGAGGTAGACGATCCGCTCGCCGTCGTAGTGCGGGAGGACCGTGTCGGGGGTCAGCGCGAAGTCGTTCTCCCGCCGCACGGGATACTCGGCCACCTCGCCGTGATGGTAGCGAGCGCTCATCGGGTAGTAGGCGAACCCGGGCGTCGGGACCAGCACGCGCTCGCCGGGCCGGATGAACGCGCGGGCGAGGTAGTCCAGGGCGCCGTCGCCGCCGTTGGCCGGCCAGATCCGGTCGGGCGTGACGGCCCACGCACCGGCCAGCCGTTCGCGGAGGTCCGTGACGGCGGCCTTCGGGTAGCCGCTGGCCGCCGGCGCCGCCTCCCGGATGGCGTCGACGGCGGCCGGCGAGGGCCCGAACGGGTTCTCGTTGGAGGACAGCGTCACGAGGTCCTCGGGGTCGAGCCCGAGCTCGCGGGCGACCTCCTCGACGCCCCGGCCGGCCTCGTAGGCGACGTGGGCCGACAGGTCCCGCGGTTCCATACCCGAGGCTGTGGGAGTCGCGGCATAAGTAGCCGTCCATCTCCCGTCGAGTCCAGCCATTCGACGCCTGGGACCGGGTGACGCCACAAGCCTCGACGCGAGTTTCGGACGGTGTAGCGTGCCGTACACTCTTTGCCCGGGGCCTCTGAGGGTCGGCATGACACGGACCGCGGTCGTCGCCGGTGTCGGCCCCGGCCTCGGCGCGTCCGTCGCCGAACGGTTCGCCGAGGCGGGCTGTAAGGTCGCACTGCTCGCGCGGTCGGAGGACTACCTCACGACGCTGGCCGACCGCCTGCGCACCGAGACGCCCGGCGACGCACTCGCGCTGCCGACCGACCTGGCCGACCCGATGACGATCGACCACTCCTTCGACCGAGTCCGGGAGACCTACGGGTCTATCGACGTCCTCGTCAACCACGCCAGCGCCGCGACCTGGACCGGCCTGCTCGAGCAGGATCCCGGGGACTTCCGGCGGGCCCTCGCCGTCGGTCCGGAGGCCGCCCTGCACTGCTCGCAGGCGGCCGTCCCGGACATGGTCGACGGCGACGGCGGCACCGTCATCTTCACCGGCGCGACGACGTCGGTCCGCGGCCGCGAGGGCGCCGTCGGGTTCAGCGCCGCCAAGTTCGCCTCTCGGGGCCTGGCGGAGTCGATGGCGCGGGAACTCGGCCCCGAGGGCGTCCACGTCGCCCACGTCGTCATCGACGGGACGATCCGGCCGCCCGACGCCGACCCCGACGCGGTCGGCGACGAGTACCTCGACCCCGACGCCATCGCGGACAGTTACTGGCAGTTGGTCCAGCAGGACCGCTCCGCGTGGACGCTGGAACTCGACCTACGACCCCACGTCGAGGAGTTCTGAGTCCGGCCAGGGCTCCGGGATCGCCGGTCGCTCTCTCGACCGGAGTGGGTGGTGGATCGGGACGGACCCGAGGGGCAGGACGGTGCGGGACCGGTTCGGGTGAGCCGGTCGAGGATCGATCCCCCGCGCCGCCGAGGACGAACAGGCCGGCGAGGAGGTACCCCTCCCCGCGAGATACTGGAAGACGCCGATGGCGACGAAACTGCCGAACAGGAACGGTCCGTAGAGCCGGTGTTCACGGCTCCGTTGACCCCCGCCGAGACGATCAACAGTGGAACGGCGACAAGCCAGACGACCACCGAGTAGGGGCTGGATCGGTGAACACGAACTCGAAGAGAGTCGCCGGCACGACGACGAGAGGCGCGATCACCAGGCCGCCAAGGCGGATGCGGTCGCCGAGAACGGCAAGGAGCCCCATGTCCAGCCGAATCTCGGTTCGCCCGTCGGTTCAGCGCTCCGCTCCCCGTCTTGGCGGATACCCTCGGTCGGTCCACGCGGCGTACCGAGCGATTCCGAGATTCTTCGATCGACTCGATAGCAACACCACCTCGAAAGCCCTCGGCGGGCTCGCGGTCGCTCTGCGG
>CAZATR010000212.1:0-3810 GCA_964488035.1 uncultured Natronomonas sp. | reverse complement strand
GCGAGGGACGCCCCGAACCCGAACCGCGTGAGGGTGAGGGCGTCGGCTGGGGAGGGGTGTGGTGCGGGTGCGGGTGTGGTGCCTGGTGGACTCGAAGGGCGAGGCCGGGGTCGATCCCGCCCGGTCGACGCAAGCACGCCGACCGCAGGGAGGCGCGCGCAGCGAGGCCCGGCGGGTCGAGCCGGCCGAGGGCTTCGGAAGTCACCGTTCATTTCGACACACAAGACGATGAATCACCAGTAAGAACAACCACCTCCACCGACCGATCGCCCTACTCCGGGTCTAGCCGTCGACGCCGCCACGCCTCGGTGTCGGCCGACTGGTTGAAGGTGTAGACGTGGAGCCCCCGGATATCGTAGGCCTCGTCGTCGGCGTACGGCGCCAGGCCGTCGACGAGTTCGTCGGGTTCGTAGGTGCCGCGGGAACCGACGAGTTGCTTGATGAACCCGACGACGCCGGTCGTCTTCCGGAGGAAGTCGATGGAGTCGCCGACGCCGACCTTCCGGGAGATCTGCATGAGCCGCTGGTAGTTCATCACGCCCGGGATGCCGACCTCCACCGGGAGCGCCACCCCCCGATCCCGGATGGATTCGATCCACCGGACGACAGCCTCCGGGTCGTAACAGAGCTGGGTCACGACGTACGTGGCGTACGGCTCCTTCCGCTCCATCGCGGTCGCGAGCGTGGCCTCGTCGAGGAACTCGTGGCCCTCCGGATACCCGGTGATGCCGACCTCGGCGAACTCGTGGCCCAGCTCGTCCATCGCTTCGAGGAGGTCGTGGGCGGACTCGAACTCACCGACGGGCTCCTCGCGGTCGCCGCCGGGCACGAAGACGTCGGTCACGCCGGCGTCGGTGAGTCGTCCGGCGATCTCGTCGAGGTGGTCGCGGTCCTCCACGTAGCGGGCGGCGATGTGCGGGGCGAGGTCGTATCCAGCGTCGGCCGCCAGTTCGGTCTTCTCGATGGTCGCCTCGATGCCGAGCGTCGGCGAGGTGGTGACGGCGATCGTCGCGTCGTCGGGCAGGTGTTCGAGTTCGTCGTCGAAGCTGTCGAACGGCATCAACTCGAACCGGGCGTCGGCGAGGAGCGCGGCGACGTCGTCCGGCCGGGCCGTGGCGGTCGCGGTCATCGTCACGGAGGTGGGCGTGAACGAACTTCGCTCTGTGGGTGCAGCATCAAGCATATTCAAGTGTCGAGTCAGGTGGTCGCGGCGACCCGGCGGAGCCGGTCGGCGACCTCCTCCCGGGACACCTCCCTGGTCCGGTCGTCGGAGACGCGGTGCATCACCAGGTCGAGCAGGCCGAGGTGCTCCAGGATCTCGCGGGTGCGTCGCTGGTCCAGCTCGAGCGCTCGCGTGACCTCGTAGACCGTGGACGACTCGACGACGGCCTCGAGGACGTCCTCCAGCGACAGCTCGTCCGGCAGCCCGATCCCGTCGGTGACCAGGTGCTCGTCCGGGATGGGATCGGAGGGGTCGTCGCCGGGGGCCTCGCTGCCGTCGACCCGCGGTGACGCGGTTCCGGCGGTCGTCTCGTACGAGTTCGGATCGTGGACGCCGGCGTCGATCATGTACCGCCGGACCGTCTCCGTCGAGACCTCCATCTCGATGGCGTCGCACATCTCGGAGAAGGTATCGAACCGCTGGTAGAGGGCCTGGAGGTACTCCCCGTCATCGTACGGCGGGACGGCCTCGTTCCGGGCCGCCTCGATCGAATCGAGGGCCGCGCCGTCACCCGCCGCGCCCGTTGACGTCGAACCCTCGGTCACCTCGCGCGAGTCGCCGCCCGCCTCGTCGACCCCGCTGGCCCGGTCGCTCCCCTCCGTTGCCCGGTCGCTCCGGCTGCCATCGCGGTCCAGGTCACCACCCGGTGCATCCCCGCCCCCGTCGCGATTCGTGGCATCGCGGTCCAGGTCACCACCCGGTGCATCCCCGTCCCCGTCGCGATTCGTTGCATCCTCGCCCGCATCCCGTTCCGTGCCATCGCGCGCCGGACCGCCACTGTTCAGCCCGGGCCGACCGTCGCCATCCGTCGGCGTGATCGTCACATCCAGGGTCATGAGGACCTCGCCGTCCCGGACCCGCGCGGACGTCGGCGTCGTCGATACCTCGGCCTCCGGCGGCGAGGGGAACGACGCGATGCCCGACGTCGGAATCCGAACCGTGAGATGCCCGTCCTCGGACAGGGACGCTCCGGCCGGGGTCCGGTCGGCGCCCCCGTCGCCGTCCGCGTGTAGCGGCACGGGAACCTCCAGTTCCACGTTCAGCGAACCGTCCTCCGCTCCGGTCGTCCTCGCCCCGACGTGGTGGACCGACCGATCCCCCGTTTCGTACTCGTCGAGCATCCGGGCCAGGACGTCGACGGCGGTCTGGACTGCCATGCCATTGTGAAACTGTGACACGTTGTGGAATAACGATGTATGGGGAATACTGAACCCATTTAAGTTACCCGGGTACGGCCGGCGGTCCGCCGCGGGTGGGTGACGCCCCGTCCACGTGTGGGTCGGGGACGCCGCGTCACGTGGGCGACCCAGCCACGACGCGTCGTTTCCTCAACCTCTTTCCGTTCGGGTAGTATTGGGTTCGGGTATCGATGGACCGACACCACAGCGACGGCGGCCACCCCGCCGGCAGGGATCTGGACCTCCTCGCGTACCGCCCCGTGGAGTGGCTCCTCGTCGACGGCAACCGTCTCGTCGTCAGCGGGGCGCTGCTCGCCGTCGTCGCCGCCATCATCTGGGGCGCCGTGCTCACCGGCCTGGCCCCCTTGACGGAACGGACGCCGGTCCTGTTCCTCCTGTTCGCGCTCGTCGGCGGCAACTTCACGCTCATCACCATCGTGGTGTCGATCAGCCAGTTCGTCCTCTCCCGGCACCTCGAGTCGCCCGGCGAAGTCCGCGACCGGATGGCGGAGATGGTCAGCTACCGTCAGGACGTCGGCGACCTCACCGGCGAGCGCCTCATCCCTGTCACCCCCACCGGCTTCATGCTGCTTTTGTTCCGCAGCATCGAACGGGACGCACGCGAGGTCCCGGACACGGACTGGACCGGGGTCGACGACGCCGTGGCCGCCGACGTCGACGCGTTGCTTGCCGACGTCGCGGACCACGCCGCCTCCGTCGTCGACCTCCTCGAGAACCGCGACGGCGGAATCCGGGCCGCGCTGTTCGCCACCCTGAACGCCGACTACTCCCGGTACTTCTATCACACCTACCGGCTGCGGGACGAGTACGGAGAAACGCTCCCGACCGCGGCCGCGGAGACGCTGTCCGGCCTCGAGGGCCACATCGAACAGGTCGACGTCGCCCGGCGGTACTTCAAGACCGTGCTCATCCAGTCGGAACTGTCGTCGCTCACCCGGTTGCTGCTGTACATCGGGCCGCCGGTCCAGATCGCCTCCGTCGTCCTGATGCTCCTCTACACCGCGCCCGACCCGGAACTCGTCTCCCGGCCCGTCCTCCTCGTCGTCATCCCCGCCGTCGTGACGGCCGGGTTCGCGCCGTTCGCCCTGCTGACGGCCTACATCCTCCGGCTCGCGACCGTCGTCGAACGAACGGCGGTGATGTACCCCTTCGCCTCCGGCCCCGGGGAGTAGCAGGGAGATCGTATCACGTCGCGGCTGCGTGGTCGCGGCTGCGTAGTGAACGAATCGGGTTACGTCGTGGGAGCTATCGTGACCGCTTCGAAAGCCCTCGGCGGGCTCGCGGTTGCTGAGCGACATATCCTCGCTCCCTGCGGTCGCTCGGATAGGGGTCGCTGAGACGACTCTCCGGTGGCGCGAGCCCGCCTCGCCCTTTCAGTCCACCAGGAGA
>CAZATR010000211.1:0-3836 GCA_964488035.1 uncultured Natronomonas sp. | reverse complement strand
GGCGGTCGACAACGGCGCGCGAGGGACGCCCGAACCCGAGCCGGGCGGCGCGACCCCAGGGAGCGCCGCCGAACGAGCGAACGGCGAGCGCAGCGAGCCGTGAGCACGCGAGGGTGAGGGCGTCGGCTGGGGAGGCACGAGGCGCGGTCGCGGTTGCTGTCCTGGTGGACTCGAAGGGCGAGGCCGAGGTCGACCCCGCCCGGCCGACGCAAGCACGCCGACCGCAAGGGAGGCGCGCGCAGCGAGGCCCGGCGGGTCAAGCCGGCCGAGGGCTTCGGAAGTCCAGTCGGTCCACCCGCTGTCATCGAGCCGGCCGAAGGCTTCGAAAGTTGTCGATTTGTTTCGGGGTGCAACAGGTGAATCACCCGATACTCCGTACACCTCCACCGACCGGTGGGAAGCGAGACCGTAAGCAACCTAATTCTGCGTGTCTCGGTCGGTTTCGCGGAGGATGAAGGGCCCGATGGAGAGCGTCCGTCCGGTTATCGTCGCGATGCGGAGGACGTAGGACAGGAGCGCGGCGAACGGAACGACGACGATGGCGGCGGAGGCGGCGACGAGGATGACGCCCTCGTGGACGCCCAGCACGGTGCCGGTGAAGCGTTCGACGTCGAGGAAGAGCACGACGGCGATGGCCGCGACGAGCGACGGGATGGCGGTGTACAGCACCGTCCGGGAGAGGTCGATGAGCTCCGACTGGAAGTACAGCGTCTTGAAGTGCTCGCGGGCGGGGCCGAACAGCCGGAGGGCCTCCGAGAGCTCCTCCAGGGCGTCGCGGGTGGCAGCGTCGAGGTCCTCGCGGTCGCGGAGGCGGCGGGCGGCGTAGAGCTTCCAGGAGTAGTTGAAGTCCAGCGCCACGCGGACCACGGCGAACTGGCCGAACGTCATGCCCTCGAGGCTCTCCTCGACGGTGGAGGCGTTCCCGGTCGTCGAGTCGACGAGCTGGGCGACCTCGTCGTCGTCGCCCGCCGCGTCGCCAACGGCGCGTGCGCGGTCGGCCGTCTCCTGGACCAGCGCCCGGAGGAACGCCGACGGCTCGGCCGGCGGCGTCTCCCCGAGGAGGTCGGCGACGTCGTCCCGGAAGGACATCGCGCCCTCCATCCGGGTCTGCTGGTCGTCGACGGCGCCGAGTTCCTGGGAGAGCACGAGCTGGTTCAGGGTGAGCACGAGGGTGACGCCGGTGATGGTCGCGCCGATGAGCGCCTGGAAGGCGGTCTCGACGGGGTCGTCGGCCTGCAGCGCGGCGCCGGCGTTCCCGAAGAGGAACGAGGCGGCCACGATGCCGAGGAAGACCAGCGCGACGATGCCGACCGTCAGGAGCCGGCGGTCGGCGTCGAGCAGCAGCCGCATCGCGAGTTCGTTCCGGGAGGAGCGTTCCCGCATCGTGTCGGCCGGCTCGTCACCGTCGGTCATTGCCGGGAGTTTTCAGCCCGCCTACATAAGCGCGTCGCGTCGAGGGAAACCCCTTAAGTCGCCCCGGTCCGGACCGGGGTGTATGCCCGTCGCGCCGTTCGCCGGCCGGGAGGGAGGGCCGTGAGCCTCTCGTACCCGGTCGCGTCGGACCACCAGCTCGCCCGACTGCTCCAGATCGGGATGGTGCTGGAGGAGGTCGTCGAGGCCCGGGCGTACAAGCACCACGAGAGCCTCGACGACGCCGAGCTGGACGAGGAGCTGGTCGATCTCCTGGCCGACGCTGCCGAGGAGTCAGCCGAGCACCGCGACCGGCTCGAGGCCCTCGTTGACGAGCTGGACGCCGACCCGGTCGCCTACGAGGAGATAGAGGAGCTCGTCGTGGCGCGCTACGAGTCCGACACGGACTTCGACGGCGTCCTGTACGACCAGCTCTGCAACGAGGAGACCGCCTACAAGTTCTACGACGACCTGATCGCGGCGATCGAGGGCTCGGACGTCCGGTTCGGCATCGATCGCGACCGGCTGCTGGACACCCTGCGGTCGATTCGGGCTGAGGAAAAGGAGGGCGTCGAGGAGGTCACCGAACTCATGGAGGCCAACGCATGAACACGCAGGACCAGTACCTGAAGACCATCTACCTGATCCAGGAGGAGGAGGACGCCCCGGCCTCGACCGGCGCGATCGCGGACCGGCTCGAGGTCAGTCCCGCCAGCGCCAACGAGATGATCGGGAAGCTCGAGGCGGGCGGGCTCGCCGACCACGAGAAGTACAAGGGCGTCTCGTTGACCGACGAGGGCATCCTGCGCGCGACGGAGGCGCTGCAGACCTACTGCATCATCGAGCGGTTCCTGCTGGAGGTCCTGGACGTCGAGGAGTTCCGCGTCGAGGCCCGGCAGCTCGAGAGCGTCATCGACGAGACGGTCGCCGAGCGGCTCGACACCATCATCGACCGGCAGGACTGCTGTCCGGACTGCTTCGACGCCGAGACGGACGCCTGCGAGCTGCTGGAGGTCGGCGTCGAATCCGAGGCGGCGGACTGACCCGGCATTCGCCGGACCGCTTGTTCCGGTCACGGGGTTCGACTCTCGAAGTGTTGAAGTGCGACTGGCCGGTACCTTCCGGCGGAGCCCCGTGGTGTAGCGGCCAATCATAGAGGCCTTTGGAGCCTCTGACGGCAGTTCGAATCTGCCCGGGGCTATAACTTTTCTGGCATATTTGTCGGAGTGGCAAGCTATAATCCACGTCGACCGCTTTTTGCGGCCATGCACCCCGACCCGAACGTCCCCGACGCGGCGTGGCCGTTGGACGCCGGCGAGCCCGGCCGGGAGGTGTGGTACTCGCTGGTCAGTCCGCGGGACGGAAGCGCCGCGTTCTGGTACCGGTACACGCTGCTCTCGACCGAATCGGGCTACCAGGAGGGTCGGCTGTGGGCGGCGTTGACCGACCGCGACGAACCCGAGCGCTCGTCGTTCGTCTCCGCCGCCCACCCGCTGTCTGACTGCCGGGCCGAGGGCGATCCCTTCGAGCTGACGATCGGCGACGCCGTGCTGACCTCCTCGAGCGCCGAGGGCGCCGTCGAGGACGTCGCCTGGGACCTCGCGTACGACCCGGACACCTACGCGTTCACGCCGCTGCGGAGTCAGAACCTCACGAGCGTCCTCGCGACGGTGCTCGGGACGGGCAAGCACTGGAGCCGCAACCAGTCGGTCTCCATGTCCGGCGATGTCACGGTCGGCGACCGGACCATCGAGCTGGAGGACGCGGCGGGCCACCAGGGTCACACGGTCTCATCGACGAGCCCGCCGGAGGAGTGGACGTGGGTCCAGTGCAACGACTTCGCGGAGGACGACTCGGCAGTGCTGGAGGCGTTGCGGCTGGACGACAAGCTCTCTTTGTGCTTCCGGGTCGACGGGGAGGTCTACCCGCTGAACCGGGTGAAGGACGTGCTGCCGTTCAGCCCGTCGGCCAACGAGATCCAGCACGACGAGGTCGGCCACTGGCGGTTCCGCGGCGAGGGAGAGGGCCTCGAACTCAAGGCGACCGTCGAGTCGCCGGACGACCACTGGCAGACGGTCGCCTACATGGCGCCGGACGACACGCTCCGGTACAACGCCCACTGCTCGCTGTCGGACCTCACAGTCACCTACAGCGTCGACGGCGGGCCGACGGAGACGATCACGAGCGACGCCGCGCGGGCGGAGTGGGTGAGCACGGAGCCGCCGGTCGAGGGCGAGTATCAGCCGGAGTGGGAGTAGGGAGCGAACAACGGCTGTCTAAGCCGTCCTGACGAACCGTTGTAGGCAAGCATCCGCGCACGAACGAAGTGAGCGAGCGGTTCGCCGCGCGCCGCAGGCGCGCGGGTCGCGGGCGGAACCCGCGACCCGAATGGCCGTGGCGGCTTCGCCGCCACGCACGGGACCAAG
>CAZATR010000210.1:0-3844 GCA_964488035.1 uncultured Natronomonas sp. | reverse complement strand
GGGCGAGCTGCTCGGCGGGGGCGAACACCCGCTCGCCGGTGGCGCGATGCCGGGCGCCGACGAGGCCGCCGCCGTCCAGCTCCTGCTCGAGTACCTCGACGACCCACGGTTCGAGCGCGTGGTCGTCGACACGGCGCCGACGGGCCACACCCTCCGGCTGCTCGAGCTCCCCGACGTGATGGACTCGATGGTCGGGCGGTTGCTGGCGTTCCGCGAGAAGCTCTCCGGGATGGCGGGCGGCCTCGGTGGCCCCTTCGGCGACGACGCCGACGTCGACGAGGGCGTCGACGACCTCCGGGCGCTGTCGGCGAAGATCGAGCGGCTGCGGGACGCGCTCCAGGACCCCGCCCGGACGGACTTCCGGGTCGTGCTGGTGCCGGAAGGGATGAGCGTCGTCGAGAGCGAACGGCTCGTCGGGCGGCTGGAGGAGTTCGCCATCCCGGTCGACACGCTCGTCGTCAACCGCGTGAGCGAGGACCTCGCGGACGTGGCGGGGTTCGACGAGGACCGGTTCGTCGCGCCGGACACCGAGCACTGCGAGTTCTGTCGCCGGCGGTGGGAGGTCCAGCGGCGGGCCCTCGAGCGCGCCCAGCCGCTGTTCCGTGGCCGGGACGTCAAGCGGGTGCCGCTGTTCGCGGAGCCGGTCCACGGCGAGGCGATGCTCGGCGTCGTCGCCGCCTGCCTGGAGTAGCAACGTCGTCTCCCTTCGCGCGACCCGCGACCGGCGTCAGGCGGCGCGTGCCAGCCCGACGCCGAGCATGAGGATCAGGACCCCGATGACGGCCTGCATAACCGCGTTGACCGTCTCGCCGATGTGGACGTTGTAGCCGGCCACGCCGACGAACAGCAGCGCGACCAGCAGATGGAACCCGACGATGGCGGCGGATCGGGGTCTCACTGTTCGGTTCACCGTGGCGAGGGGTCAAAACGGTTTGGCATCGACGACCACGGTACGCAGGTCGTTGACGTTCGTGCCGGTCGAACCGGTCTCGAGCAGCGCGTCCCTCCCGGCCAGGTACGACAGCGTGTCGTCGTCGGCCAGCGCGCGGCGCGCCGCGGCCGCCGCGGCCGTCCCCGTGGCCCCCTCGGCGTCGTCGATCGGGGCGAGCATCGCGCCGGCGGCTTCGGTCCCGCCGTCGCGGCCGTCCGTGTCGACCGCCGCGACGACGGCCGCGTCGGGCAACTCGAGCGCACACCCGACGACGAACTCCATGTTCGGCCCGCCCTCGCCGTCGCCGCCGACGGTCACCGTCGTCTCGCCGGCCGAGAGGAGGACGGCGGGCGGCTCGATCGGCCGGCCGTCGGCGGCGACCTCGGCGGCGACGGTGCCGTGGAACCGGCCGACCTCGCTCGCTTCGCCCTCCAGACGCGTCGAGAGCACGCACGGCTCGAAGCCGCGGTCGGCCGCGGTCCGGGCCGCGGCCTCGACGGCGTCGCTCGCCGCGGCGATGACGTGGGTGTCGACGGCGACGTCGGGGGCCGGCCGTGGTGTCGCCGCCTCGAGGAACGCCCGGACCGCCGGGCTGTCGACCCCGTACCGGTCGAGGACCTCCTTGGCGGCGTCGGGGTCGACGGCGCGGGGGACCGTCGGGCCGCTGGCGACCACGCCGGGGTCGTCCCCGACGACGTCGCTGATTATGAGGCCGACGACGGTCGCCGGCGCCGCCACGGCAGCGAGGCCGCCGCCTTTGATCCGCGAGCAGGCCCGTCTGACGACGTTGACCTCGCCGACCGGGGCGCCGGCGGCGAGCAGCCCCGCCGTGACCGTCGCGAGGTCGGCCGCCGCGAGGTCGCCGGCCGGGGCACAGAGCAGCGCGCTGCCCCCGCCGGTGATCGGCGCGAGCACGAGCGTGCCGGCGTCGGCCGCGGTCGCCCGCTCGAGGACGGCCTCGGCACCGGCGACGCTGCCATCGCCCGGGGTCGGGTGGTCGCCCAGCCGAACCGTCACCCCCTCGGGGTCGGCCGTCCGGGCGTCGGTCACGACCACCCCGCTCACCACGTCGACGGCACTCCCGGGGTCGGCCAGCAGCTCGACCAGTCCGGCCGCGAGGTCGTCGGCGCCCTTCCCGCCGCCGACGACGATCGCCTCGTCGTACGCCGAGATGTCGTATTCCGCGTCGCGGATCCGTAGGGTCCCGTCCACCAACGAGCAGTGCCGCCGGACGGCGCGGGCCGGCCGGGCGGCCTCGATGCCCGCCGCGAGGCAGTCCAGCGCTAGCTCGCGAGCCGGCGACGACGCCGCGGCCGCTCGGCCCTCGAACATGCTAGGTGGTGAACCTGCGGACCAGTCCGACCGCCTGGTCCCGGATCGGGTCCGGGAGGTAGCGCGCGTACAACAGGAGTTCGGCGACGCGGCCGACGACGTACCGCGGCTGCGGGTCGGGCGTGACCGCGGCCTCGACGATGGCCTCGGCGACGGCGGCCGGCGGCACCGCGATGGGACTGTCGGCGCCGAACAGCGAGGCGTCCTCCTGGAGCTCGTAGAGGTCGGCGTACGCCTCGGTTCGGTCGAGGCGGTCGAGTTCGTCGTCGACCCGGTCCCGGAAGGTCGTCTCGACGGGGCCGGGCTGGACGACGCTGACGTCGACGTCGAACGGCTCGACCTCCAGCCGCAGCGCGTCGCTGTAGCCCTCGATGGCGTGCTTCGATGCGGAGTACGCGCCCATCCCGGGCGCCGCGAGCCGGCCGGCGACCGATGAGACGGTGACGATGGTGCCCTCCTCCCGCTCCCGCATGTGCGGCAGCACCGCGCGGACGAGCCGGTGGGGGCCGAAGACGTTGACGTCGAACTGCCGCTCGAAGAGGTCGATGTCGACGTCCTCCAGCGGGCCGTGCTGGCCGTAGCCGGCGTTGTTCACCAGCGCGTCGATGCGGCCCTCCTCCTCGACGATGCGGTCGACGACGCGCTCGACGTCGTCTGGTTCGGTCACGTCGAGCGTCCCGATGTCGCAGCCGTCCTCGCCGAGCCGCTCGATGTCGGCGGGGTTCCGTGCCGTCGCGTAGACGCGCCACTCCTCGTCGAGGAACGCGTGGGCCGTCGCCCGGCCGATGCCGGACGAACAGCCGGTGATCAGCACCGTCCGATTGCTCATACCTGCCGCTCGCGGGGCCGACAGTTAGGCGTTGAGGTCTGCCGGCGGCGGTTCGCTGTCGAGGTCTGCCGGCGACGCTCAGGCCCCGACGTCCGCCCCGGAGGCCCCGACCGTCTCGAGCAGCCGCTCGGTCCGGGCGCGGTAGCGCTCGCGGACGTCTGCGACGCCGTCCGAATGGAGGTCGTACTCCAGGGCCGGCGGGTCCGCCGCCCACGAGGCGTCCGCCAGCAGGGCGTCGGCCTCGTAGGCGAGCAGCCGGTCGTCCGCCGCCAACACCGTCTCCCACTCGTCGGCGGTCGGCGCCGCGACGTCGAGTGCGGTCCACACCGTCTCGAGGATGCGGGCCTCGGCCCGCTCGAACGCGTCGAACTCCCGCTTGACCGGCCGCGGCAGGTCCCCGAGGTACGCCTCGCCGGCGTCGTGGAGGAGTCCGATGAGCTCCATCCGCGGCCCGTGGACCTCGAGTTCGCTGGCGACGTGCAGCGAATGGTGGGCCACGCTGTAGAACTTCCGGCAGTGCCCGCCGAACCGGCACGTGTGCGCCAGCCCGCCCGCGATGTCGTCGAGGCGGACGTCGGCCGGGTCCGGGTCGAACGGCCGGAACCGACCGCCCGTGTACGTTTCGAGCGCCTCGCCCGGGTCCGGCATACAACACTGCTCCAACGCGGTCGACTTAACAGTAGTTGGTCGGAACGGTTTCCTACACCTGGAACTGACCTGAACCACCCGCTAGGGTTTCTCTGCGTATGGAG
>CAZATR010000209.1:0-3861 GCA_964488035.1 uncultured Natronomonas sp. | reverse complement strand
GTCAGCTGGTTGGCGACGTTCTTCGACCGGACCTGGCCGGCCTCCAGCATCGCAAAGCCCGCGTGCATGAAGAAGATGAGGAACGACACCATCAGGATCCAGGTGTAGTTCAGCGCCTCCCCCACCGCAGGGTCGATCTGCAACGCGAGTCCCCCGATCATCTCGCTCCCTCCGTACTACTCGCATCCATGTTTGGAAATTCGTTCATGTTTTCGCTTATTTCGACCATGTTTGTCTTCCGACTCACGTGAGGGCGTGATGGAACACCACTATATAAATCTTGGAGTTGAAGATCCCCAATATATTACCGGTGCGCTGGACGACCGTCCGGTCTTGGGAACGATAATATCAATATAAGGGCGTATTCCGTCCAGAATCCCGGTAGATATCGAGTCGATCCCTGGACGTTCGTCGACCGCAAGACTTGCCAGCCCTCGATTTCGGCCCCGCGACGCGGCGGGCGCGGACGGGGGTCCGGGCCCGGCCGGGGTCGCAGGGTGAGCGGCGGGCGGCTGTGGGCCCGCCGGGCGCCGGCGGTCCTCAGAGCCGGTCGGCCAGGTCCTCGGCGAAGTACGTCAGGATCAGGTCCGCGCCGGCCCGCTTGATCGACAGCAGCGACTCGTGGGCGACCGCCTCCAGCTCCAGCCACCCCTTCTCGGCGGCGGCGTGCAGCATCGCGTACTCGCCGGAGACGTTGTAGGCCGCGACCGGGTGGTCGAACTCGCGGCGGACCTGCGACACGACGTCGAGGTACGGCAGCGCGGGTTTGACCATCAGGACGTCGGCGCCCTGTTCGACATCGAGGCGGACCTCGCGTGCGGCCTCGCGCGCGTTCGCGGGGTCCATCTGGTAGTGCCGGCGGTCGCCGAACGCCGGCGCGCCGTCGGCGGCGTCCCGGAACGGCCCGTAGAACGCCGAGTCGAACTTCGCGGCGTAGGACATCACTGGCAGCGACTCGAACCCGGCGGCGTCCAGGGCCTCCCGGATGGCGGCGACCATCCCGTCCATCATCCCGGAGGGGGCGACCATGTCCGCGCCGGCCTCGGCGTGGGAGACGGCGATGCGCTGGAGGGACTCGAGCGTGGCGTCGTTGTCCACGGTCATCCGGGGGTCCGTGCGGGCGTCGTCCTCCAGGACGCCGCAGTGGCCGTGGTCGGTGTACTCGCACATGCAGACGTCGGTGATCACGTAGACGTCGGTCCGGTCGGCGATGTGGGCGACGGCGCGCTGGACGACGCCGTCGTCGGCCCACGCGCGGGTGCCCTCGGCGTCCTTCGACTCGGGGATACCGAACACCATGACCGCCTCGACGCCCGTCTCCGCGATTTCGCGCACCCGGGCGACGCTCTCCCCGACCGGGACGCGCTCGTGGCCCGGCATCGACTCGATCGGCACGCGCTCGGTCGCCGTGGCGTCGACGAACACCGGCGCGATCAGGTCCGACGCGCGCAGGTCGGTCTCGCTGACCAGCGGCCGGACGCCGTCCGACCGGAGCCGCCGTGGCCGGGTCGTGAGGTCCATGTCCGGTCGATCGGGAGCCGCCGGCAAAAACCCTCTCGCTCACCGGCCGACGCCGTCGGGCCGGTGTGACGACGGCGACACGTCGTCGCCACCCGACGCGGCCGACCCGGGCTGCGATCGCCGCCGGTCGCCGTGACTCCAACGGACGATGACGCAAAGCCTAACACCGCTCGGCCGAACGACTCGGGCGATGGCCGCCGTCGCAGTCCCCGCGCTCGAGGTCGTCGTCGGGGTCCTCCCCGGGGCCGTGTCCGTCGTCGGTTCGGCTCACGGCAACGCCCTCCTCGCGGTCGCGGTGCTCTCGCTCCCGCTCGTGGGGGCGGCGTACGTGGGCGAGTCGCCGGTCCACCGGTTCCTCGAGGACTACGGGTTGCTCCTCGTGGCCGGCGGGTTCTTCCTGCTGGCCGCGGTCGGCGTCGTCCTCTTCGTGTTCGGCGACGAGCAACTCGCGAGGGACCTCATCGACACCTACGGCCTCTACGCGCTGTTCGGCATCTTCGTTCTGGAGGGCGCGATGCTGTTGTACTTCGCGCCGAGCGAGATCCTCGTGCCGTTCGCCGTCGGCGCGCTCGCGACGACGCCGTCCGGCTACGACTGGCGGGTCGTCGCCGCGGTCTTCGCCGTCGCCGTGGTCGGCGCGACGGCCGGCCAGGTCGCGCTGTTCGCGCTGGCCCGCCGCGGCGGCCGCGAGTGGCTGCTGGCGAAGCCGTGGTTCCGGATCGACGAGTCGAAACTCGATCGGTTCGACGCCTGGTTCGACAGGTGGGGCCGCCCGGCCGTGCCGATCAGCAACGCCCTGCTTTTCACCCGCGGGATGCTGACGGTCCCCGCCGGCCTCTCCGAGATGGACGTCCGTGAGTTCGCGCTGCTGTCGGCGCTCGGCACGCTCGTCTTCGAGACCTGGGTGCTGCTCGTGTTCCACTTCGCCGTCTCGTTCGGGCTGCTGGACTTCCTGTGAGGGCCGTTGCCTCACCGGCACGCGAGCCGGACGGGTCTCGCCGTGGCGTACGTCGGGAGGGAGGAGAGCGTTGGTGGAGGGGTACCACCGACGGACAGCAGTTGGATGGGATACGGGCGTTGGGGCTCGGGTCCGGAGCCGGTCGTTGCTCGATCGGGCACAACGCCCACCCGGACGAACGGCCGGTATCACGGTAACGCTGTGGGCGGCGATGGACGGCACCATTAAGTAACCACACCGTCAGAAACCTCTCAACACCATCACGAGACATTCAATGACGAGACGGGCGCGGGGGGCGGGGTTCAGAGGAACTCCCGGACCTCGGAGTACCACATGTCGTGGTGGTCGACGGCGCCGATCCGCCGGGCGACCTTCGCCGCGATGACGTGCCAGCAGAGGTCCGTCGGGTCCTCGGGGTCGAGGTTGTAGCGGGCGTCCTCGCACTCGCAGACCCCGTCCTCGACGACGTACTCCTCACTGTGGCCGACGACGACGGTGAAGTCCCGGTACTCCTTGACGCGGCGCTCGCCGACCGCCTCGATCGCCCGGACCCCACGGTCCCCGTGGGCGGCGATGATCGCGTCGGCGGCCTCGCTGGTCAGCTCCCCGGCCGCCTCGAGCATCCCCGCCCACTCGTCGACCGCGCTCACGCCCGTCGGTTGTGCGCCATCCGGCAAAACAGTTCGGACCGACCTTTTTCACGGGGTCCTCGGCGAACGGCGGTGCCGATCGCCTCGAACCCCGTCAAACAACGTCGATGAAAAAGGCCGACGGCTCGGCGGCTACGCCGTCTCACGGCTCGCTACGCTCGCCGCTCGACCATACCGAGACGCTCGCTCCGCTCGCGTCTCGCACGCCTCGCCGTCGATGAACGGCGCTCGCTTCGCTCGCGCCGATGCGTGCTCGTCGCGACCGTCCAATTCAGGGGCTAGAGATTGCAGCTGGTCCAGAGATATGGGTCTGAAAGATGGTGGTGACGTCCGAAGCCCTCGGTCGGCTCGAACCGGACGACAAAGACAACCATCACCACGTCCGAAGCCCTCGGCCGGCTTGACCTGCCGGGTCTCGCTGTGCGCGCCTCCCTGTGGTCGGCGTGCTTGTTCCGGAAGACTCCCTTCGGTCGTCTTCCGACGTTCGCCTCACTCCGTTCGGCTCACCGTCGGCCGGGCGGGGTCGACCGGGCGGTCGGCTGCGCCGACCGCCTGTCCCGTGGCGGCCTCGCCCTTCGAGTCCACCAGGCACTGCCCGCGACCGCACCTCGTGCCTCCCCAGCCGACGCCCTCACCCTCGCGTGCTCACGGCTCCCGTTGGTCGCCGTTCGCGCGTTCGGCGGCGCTCCCGTCGGTCGCGCCGCCCGGCTCGGGTTCGGGCGTCCCTCGCGC
>CAZATR010000208.1:0-3901 GCA_964488035.1 uncultured Natronomonas sp. | reverse complement strand
CCGTGTGGCTCTTCGGCATCTGGAGGTTCGTCTTGTAGTACATGTCCTCCAGCAGTTCGAGGTAGTCGACGATCCGCAGCCGGCGGTCCAGCCAGATCAGGGTCGTGAGGTAGACCTCCTCGATCGGCGAGAGGTCCTTCCGCTCCATCCAGGCGTCGTGGTCGTGTTCGTCTGGGCGTTCGAGGCTCATTGTCAGTCGGGTCTGGGGAGGGACACGAACCGTCCGAACTCGGGGGTGAACGGGTCGTAGCGGGACTGGTGGCACTGGCAGTACACGCCGTCCTCGGCGTTGAACTGGGCGGCACTCGGGGTCTCCTTGTAGCCGGGGACACAGCAGAAGTGCGTACAGACGTTCAGGTACGCGATGACGCCCTGGCTGGAGGCACCCGAGTACCACTGGCCGACCTCGTCGTCGCGCTGTGCCTTCTCCTCGATGCGGGTGCTCCGGATGACCGTCACGGGGAGCTGTCCCTCCAGCCCCTGGGAGCGCCACGTTGCCTGGGCCGGCTTGCCGATGCCGTCCTCGCCAACGTCGTTGCTCCAGGTCTCGTAGTCGGAGAAGTGCTCGATGTTGATGTTGTCGCCCTCCGACAGGGCGTCGGCCTGCCACTCGTAGGCCGTGTCGGCAGGCGCGACCGACTTGAAGCGGTTGTCCGTCTCGGTGGTCGGCTGGATACCCTCCGCGTTCTGCCGCCCACAGTACTGGAACCACTCGGTCGAGTAGGATCGGCCACCGATCTCGGTCTCGGCCACCTGGAAGGTCACGCCGTCCTGGGTGACCTCCTCGGCCTCGGGCCAGATACCGCGGATGTCGCCGTTGCTCTCGATCTCGATCGGGATGTACGGCATCCCCCGCGGCGCGGGGCCGCCCAGGAGTTGGATCCCGACGAACTCGGTCGGGCCACCACCGCCGCCGGCGGGCTGGGTGGCGAGGTTGATGGTCCCGATCCCGCCGACCCCGACGCCGGAGAGCGCGGCACTGCCGACGACGCCCTTGACGAACCGTCGCCGCCCGGACTCGCTCGGATACTTGTCGCTCATTGGTTACTTCCTGTAGTATGGGTAGACCGCACGTTTCAGTTTCTCGATCGCGCCGTCCGTGAGCTCCTCGCCGTACATGTCGTCCTGCTCGACGTAGAGGTCCTCCCACTTCCGGCGGCGCTTCTTGACCACCATCACGTCGGGGAGGAACTCCTTGCGGTACAGAAGCAGGATGAACGCGAGATTGATGAACACGCCCGCCAGCAGCAGGCCGAGCAGGACGTTGCCGGCCTCGGTGCCCGTCGAGGCGCCGACCGCCCACGCCGCCGTCAGCCCGTAGGTGAAAAGGCCGACCAGCACGATCTGCATGATCGAGAGGACGACGATGGTGATGGCGGCGACGGTGCTCTCGCGTGCCGGCTCGTAGCGGTGGATCGCGCCGTAGCTGTCGTCGGCCATCTCAGTTCCCCCCGCTCGTGTGCGGTGATTCGCCGTACTTGAGCGTGAAGAACGTGAACACTACCGACACCGACATGAGGAGCATCACGCTGACGCCGACCCAGTGCTCGTGGATGTCCACGCCGAACTCGATCGGCTCCTTGACGTTCGCGCCGGCGAGCGTCGTGGTCTCGACGTCGTCGCCGACGGCGACGCCGCCCTTCATGCCCTGTCCTTCGTGGGGCTCGCACTTGTAGGTCGTGATGCCGGCGTCCTCCTCGGTGAACTCGTACTCGTACGTGGCGCTGCTGGAGTCCACCGGATCGCCGCTGTCGAGGCTCGCCGGGCCGTTGTTGGCGACGACGTTGTGGGTGCCGCCCTCGCCGGTCCACTCCCAGGTGACGGTCGTCCCGGGCGAGATCCAGACGGCCGGCGGGTCGAACGCGAGGCCGTCGCCCGCGCCGACGGAGACGGTGACGGCGTCCTGGTCGCGCGCGTCGACGATGCTCTCCTCGCCGTACAGGTTGGCGTCGTCGAGGTAGGAGCCGAACACGGGCACCGTCCGCCCGCCTCCGCCGCCCTCGCCCTCCTGGGCCGCGGCTGTCCCGGCCGCGCCAGCGGTCGCGCCCGCCGCCGTGGCCCCGGCGGCGCGCATGAAGTCCCGCCGTTTCATACGTCGAACGGTCAGTCCCGTCGCCGCTTAAACCCACCGAATGCGGGCGCACGGGCGACGGTCGAGCGGCCCGGAGAGCGGCTCTCGGCCGGGTTCGACACCGGGCCCCCGGTAGCCCCCGATTAGCGGTCGGTCTCGTCCGCCAGCTCGCCCTCCGTCTCGGCATCCGTCTCCGCCGCCTCGAGCGCCTCCTCGTGGACCCGAGCCATCGCCTCGTCGAGCCGTCGGCCGCCGGCCTCGAAGGCCTCGTCCGGGAGGAACGCCGGCCGCTCCTCGCTGCCGGCGCCGACGGCCCGGAGGCGGTCGCGGTACTGCTCGGCCCGCATCCGATCGGACAACCGCGCGTTCGCGACGGTCATGAACAGGAACCCGCCGACGCCGACGAACAGCAGCCCGAGCGTGACGACGATGGCGCCGGCGAACCCGATGTCGACGGCGCCCACGACGCTCGCGAGCCACACGCCGACGAACGCGACGCCGGCCAGCATCGTCGCGCCGGCGACGACCTGCAGCATCCGGTTGCCGAAGTCCCCGCTGCCGGACGCCACGCTGTCGGGGTGCGGCAGGCCGGCTTCGTCGTCGACGTCCGGGACGTCGTAGTCCTCCATCGAGCACAGCGCGACCATCGGTTCGACGTCCCGGATGACGGTCCCGGTGCCCTGGACGGTGCCGTCCGGCCGGACGACGACGTAGCCCTCGTCGGAGTACGCGACCACGCGGTCGTCCTCGCCCTCGCCCACCCGCTCGACCACCGCGAACACCTCCCGATCCCGGACGTTCGCCCGGAGCTCCCGTTCGACGCGGTCCAGCAGCTCCTCGCCGGTGAGCCACGAGTCGGGGTCGAAGACGGCCTCCCACTCCTCGACGCTCATCTCCGACATCGCCTCCGCGTCGAAGTCCTCGAAGTCGTACCGTGCCTCGACCTCCTCGCGCAGCCGTTCCGTGGAGCGCTCCTCGGTCGCGCCGTCAGTGCGGCGGTCCCCGGGCTCCTCGTCCGACCGCTCTCCCGCGTCGGCGGACCCGTCGCCCCGTCCCTGGTCGGCCGTCGCGGCGTCGTCGTCCGACGGCTCGGAGGAGTCGGCCATCGTCGGCCGTAGCGGCGTCGAGGCCTTACCGTTTCCGAACGCAGCCGCCCGACAGACGGCAGCGGTACCGCACGCCGCCGACACGGCACACTCAAACCGCGGCCGACCGTAGGCGCGCCCGATGGTCTCCGACGCCCTGGTCGCGACCGCCGTGCTGGTCGCCGTCGCGGCCAGCCTCCCCTGCTTCCTCTACGGCGCCTGGTACATTCTCGAGCAGGAGCACGTCACCTGGGGCGTCCTCGTCCACCACCTCAAGTTCATCGTCGTCGGGTTGACGCTGACCACCGTCCCGATGCTGTTCTGGATGGCGCCCCGCCTGCTCGACCAGCTCGGTGGCTTCGCCGCCGTCCACGCCTTCTTCGGCTTCCAGGCCTACGCCTTCCTCACCTTCGGCTTCACCGGCATCGTCCGCATCTTCCGCGCCAAATACCGGCACGACCTCTACACCGACTACGACGAGGACGTCCTCCTCGAGGAGATCGGCGACGAGAACATGCGGTTCTGGCGGAGGCGGTTGCGGATCGGGGTGTTCGGGTACGTCGCCTGTTGGCTGGTCGCCTTCCTGACCGGTGCGCTACGGTACGGGTTTCGGTACCTGTAACGTTACCTGTCGATTCGACGGTATTGCTTAGGGACCGATCTAGGTGCACGCTTGGGAGCGGTCGAGAACACCTCGAAAGCCCTCGGCGGGCTCGCGGTCGCTCTGCGGGATACCCTCGCTTCG
>CAZATR010000207.1:0-3984 GCA_964488035.1 uncultured Natronomonas sp. | reverse complement strand
AGGACGCCAAGGAGGTCTTCGAGTACATCTACGAGCACGGCGGCAAGGGCGTCACGTACTACCGGGACGGCACCCGCTCGAAGCAGGTGCTGACGACGCGCGCCCAGAACACCGAGTTCGCCGAGATGGACGAGGCCGAGGCCGCCGAGGCCATCGTCGAGAACATCCGCGAGATCTTCGGCGACGTCGAGGGCTTCCTCGACAGCGAGGAGGTCGCGGCCGTCCTCGAGGACGACATCGAGGCTATCCTCGATCTGGACGTGGAGCTCGGCCGCAAGCAGCCGCGGCCGGACGTCCTCCACGGCGTCACCCAGCGGATCGACACCGGCTACGGGAAGCTCTACGTCAACATCAACGAGGACCCCGAGACGGGCCGGCCGTTCGAGCTGTTCGCCAACATCGGCAACTCCGGCGGCTTCACCGCCTCCTTCACCGAGGCGCTGGCGAAGACCATCTCGACGGCGCTGCGCTCCGGCGTCGACCCCGCCGAGATCGCCGACGAACTCCAGGGCATCCGGTCGCCGAAGGTCGCCTGGGACAAGGGCGAGCAGATCAACTCCATCCCGGACGCCATCGGCACCGCCATGCGCCGGTACCTCGACGGCGAGGTCGACAAGGCCTACCCCGACCAGGCCACCCTCGAGGAGACCGCCCGGACCGCCGACGACGAACCGCCCGGCGAGGGGGAGTCGGAGGACCGCCAGGTCCGCAGCCACGAGACCGACGGCGGCGCGACGACGACCGCCTCGGCCGACGCCGACGCCGGCCCCAACCCGAACGACGACGCAACCGACGCCCGGTCCCTCATCGACTCCGGGGAGTCGCCCGAGTGCCCCGAGTGTTCCAGCATGACGCTGTACTACTCGGAGGGCTGCAAGACCTGCGAATCCTGCGGCTGGTCGGAATGTTGACGTAACCACCCGGAGGCTTTTTCTCCCGGTCGCGCGCACTTTGTTGAATAATGGATGAGACCGGCGGCCGGCCGTGTCCGCTGTGTGACGCCCAGCTGTACGAACGCCACTGCAAGTACGTCTGCCCCCAGCACGGCGTCATCGTCGACTGCAGCGACCCGTTCCTGTTCTGAACCGGGTATTGAGTACTGGTCCTACTCAATACACGGTGGACTCGAGATCTCCTCGAGAGACCACGACCGGCTCTTCCACACCACTTGACGACAGCACTCACCACCTCGAAAGCCCCTCGGCCGGCTGGCGGACCACGCTGTGAGGGATATTCTCGCTCCCTGCGGTCGCTCGAATAGTGCCCACACAGCGGCCGCCACCAGGGCGGTCGACAAGCTGCGCGCGAGGGACGAGTGAGGCGGGAGCGGAGCGACCGCCGAACGAGTCGGCTGGGGAGGCCCGTGGTTGCGGTGCGGTCGCGGTCCTGGCGGACTCGAAGGGCGAGAGCGGGTCGAGCCGGTCGAGGGCGTCGGTGGGTGTTCTCTTGGTTGGGTGTTGTCGTTGCGCCGGTCAAGGGCGTCGGGAGGGTGGGAAGCTGCGTCGTAGAGACGCCAGCGTGGTATCGCTCCAAAGGGTACCGCTTGAATCCTGCTACGACGTCGTCCCGTCTGCCACCCGTCGGTAGGCGGGCCCGGACAGGGCGAGCAGCGCGGCAAGGGCGGCGGTCGTGACGAGCAGGATCGGGTCGACGGTACCGGTGGTGGCGCCTGTCGTCAACTCGTTCGCGGAGGCCCCGAGCAGCACGGCCGCAACGACCCACGGGGCCTCCCCGATGGCGGTCCCGGCGACGTAGGGCCGGAGCGGGACGCCGGCGAGGCCGGCGGCGTAGGAGACGGGGTCGGTCGGGAGCGGCGCCAGCCGGACGGCGACGATGCCGCGGAGGTCGCCGGTGGTGCGACGCACGACGCCGCCGGCGTCGCCGACGCGGGCGAGGAAACCCGCGTCGTGGCCGAGGTACCGCGCCAGCGCGTACGCCGGTAGCGCCGTGACGACGGCGCCGGCGAGCGCGATGGGGATGGCGACGGGGCCGAGGACGTAGCCCAGCAGGATGGAGAGGACGCTGATCGGCCACGCCAGCAACGGTCGGACGAGGTAGACGGCGAGCAGCACGACGCCGAACAGGACGGGCTGGTGGGCCAGTCGCTCGGCGCGGGCGAACAGGGCCTCCGGGGAGGTGGTCAGGGCGGCCAGGCCGGCGACTGCGACGACGACGGCGATGCCGGCGGCCTGGCGGAGGGACGCGCGTCTCACGGTAGGGACATCCCCGCGGTCCGGCAAACGCCTTGTGGTCGGCCCGGAGCCTTTTAGCCGCCGTGTACCGAGGCTCCCGACGTGAGCGAGGAGGCGGATCCGGTGGAACTGGGGGTGCAGCTGCTCGCGCGGCTCGAGGACCCGGAGCTGCCGTTGTCGGCGGTCATCGACCGGATCGAAACCGTCACGACGCACCCGGAGACCACGCGGGCGATCATCGAGACCGCGGAGGCCCGCGGGCACATCGAGCGCGATGGCGACACGGTCCGGGCGGTCGGCGGCCGGTTCCTCAGCTTCGAGAGCGAGGTCGTCGCCCGCGAGGGCGACTTCGAGTGCCGCCGCTGTGGCGCCTCGATATCGACGGGCCACTTCATGCGGCTGGAGGCCGGCGAGCACGGACCGTTCGGCTCCTCGTGCATCCGGAAGGTGACCGGTCGGGAGTGACGGGCGGTCCACGGACGCGCGTCCGTCAGCGGCCGCGGCGGAGTTCCTCGACCAGCTGTTCGATGGTTTCGGTCTGGTCCGCCAGCAGCTCGTTCTGCCGGTCGAGCTTGGCTTCGAGTGCGTCGACGCGGTCGGCCAGGTGGGCGACGTCGTCGGGCTGGCCCGCCTCATCGTCGGGACCGTCGTCCTCGGACGTCGTCGCCGCGTCATCCGTGGCGCTCGTCGCGCCTTCCGTCGATGTGTCGGTGTCGTCGTTCGACTCCTCGGCGTCGACGTCCGTCGTCGAACTCGTCACGGGCGGCTCCGTGCTGCTGGTGGCGCGGCCCCGGGGCCCGGTGACGTCCTGGTCGGCCGGCGGCGACCAGTCGGTCCCCGAGTGGTCCGGCGGTTCGTCGGCATCGACCGGTGGTTCGGTCACGCTGGTGGCCGGCTCCGGATCGTCCTCGTCGGTCTCCTCGACGCCGATGGCCTCCCGGAGGGTCTCCAGCGACGAGACCTCGTGGTGGGCGAAGACGGCGTCCTGAACCGCCCGTTGGACCCGTCCGGCGCGGTCGTTCGGCACCTTCACGCGGTGCTGGCGGCCCTGGACCTCGAGGACGACCTGGGTGGCGACGCTGCCCTCTTCGAAGTCCAGGTCGGTGAGGCTGTCGTAGTCGAACATCTCGTAGTCCTCGTTCCAGACCGACGGCCCGACGTGCTTGAACAGCTTCGCGTCGGTGACGACCAGGGTGAGGTCGCTGAACCGGAACTGGGCCGTCACGGTCTCGTCGGGGTCGACCACACCGTGGCTCCTGAGGATGCCCTCGAGCACGGCCGTGACGACCGCGTCCGCGGCCGTGGCGGGGACGGTGAACCGCCGTTCGCCGTCGATGGACTCGAGCACGAGCGTCCGCTTCCGGCGGCGCTCCTGGACGGCGAACCGGTCGACTGCGTGGCGGTACGACTCCACGGTCTCGTCGGACAGCAGGCCCTCGGCGCGGTAGACGTGGGTCGCCCCCGGCGTGACGACGAGGGCGTCACCGCCGCCCAGGTCGACGGATTCGATGACCGGTTCGTCGCCAGCCGCCTCGCGGAGCCTGGCCGGGAGTTGGTCCATGCGTGTCCTGTCCCCGCACGCTGACATAAAACGGGGGGTTGGTCGCCGGAATCGACCGAGGGAGATAGGAACCTTGAAGGGTGCGAGCGGGCTACCGACGGACGAGCCCGGGTGGCTTAGCTGGACATAGCGCCGCACTCATAGGGTCACGAGGCGGCACCCGCGATGTCCCGAGACGTCGCCTGCGTCTCGTTCCTGGGACATGCGGAGATCGAGGGTTCGGAGCCCTCC
>CAZATR010000206.1:0-3985 GCA_964488035.1 uncultured Natronomonas sp. | reverse complement strand
CTGCGCGCGGGTTGCCGAGCCAGGCCAAAGGCGCAGCGCTTAGGACGCTGTCCCGTAGGGGTCCGCCGGTTCGAATCCGGTCCCGCGCACTGACGGGGTTTTCGAGCGAAGCGAGAAAACGACGGAATGAGCAGGATCGGATTTGAGCCCTGGGAGTCGCAGCGGCCGAGCGAAGCGAGGCCGACCGTCTCCCTCCGGTTCGAATCCGGTCCCGCGCATCGAGCGAACGGAGTGAACGAGGAGCCACCCTGGCGTCGATGGCGGTCCGTCGCCGATTTCAGGCGCTCTCGACGCCGGTGATCTCGAACCGCGCCCCGCCGTCGGCGGCGACGTGGGAGCCGTCCGGGCGGTCGCCGACGGTGAAGGTGACGTCGCGGCCGCCGTGTCCGACCGCGTTCCGGAACGGGTTCTCGAGGAGGCGCTGGCGCCGGTCGGGGTCGGTGCGGACGGTCGCGGCCGCACCGGCCTGGAGGGCAGCGGCTACCGGATCTCCGTCGACGATGGACGTGACGCCTTCTACGCGCTGTGCATCGAGGGGCCCCGACCAGGAGGATCGCTGGCTGAGGTCCGACACCGTCCGGTCGCTCCGCGAGATGCGGCAAGCGACCGGAGTCGGGTGACTCGCCCCCGAGCCGTCGGACCGGGAGGGTGCCATGTGGACACGTCGGGGACGCTGCAGGCGGCCGCTGCAACCGTTGAGACGGTCGGGTCGCGGGCCGGAAGCGCCACCTCGGACGGTCCCGCTCGCGGGTGACATCGTCCGTTCGTCAACCGTCCCTGGCCGCGTCCTCGGCGTCGCGGCGTGGTTCGTCGTCCGTCGGTCCGTCCTCGTCGCCGTCCCGTGCGTCGAAACCCGGGACGTCGATGCCGGCCGCTATCTCCGCCGGGATGAATGCGGCCCGGAGCAGGCGGTTCGCCGGGCTACCGGGATGCTCGCGGTCCGTCGGGCGCGTGAATCCGGTGAGGTCGACCGGCCCGTCGGTGCCGGACGCCTCCGCGAGCGCCGTCAGGGACCCGACGAGCCTGCGTTCCACCGTGCCGGGGGCGGACGGGTCCGTTCCGTCCGTGGGCGCGGACCGGTCCAGCGCCGCGACCACCGGCGAGAGGTCGACCGCGTCGGCGCCGGGCCAGCCGAGTTCCTCGTGGACGAGCGCCGAGGCCCGTTCGATGGCGCCGACGGACCCGAGGTGGCCGGCGCCGACGACGGCCTTGACCGCCTTCGCGACGTCGCCGCTGACGACGGCCGGGCCGACCATCGCGACGGCGCCGTCGCCGACGCTGACGACCCAGCCAGCCTCCGCGTACCGGTAGGACTCGAACGCGGGACGATCATCACCGGCCGCGTCGGTGACGCGGGAGGCGTTGACGACGCGCATCACGTTCGCGGCGGCGGTCCGTGCCTGCTGGACGGCGGTCTGGGCGCTGGTCGGGACGTCCTCGCCGTCCGCGTCGACGACCGCCGCGGCGTCACCGACCACGAACGTGGCGTCCCCGATCCGGAGGTCGGCCCCGGTGGTACGTCGCTCGCCGCCGAGGGCGTCGGGGCCGCGGATGCCGCCCGTCCAGACGAAGACGTCGCGCGGAAGGGTGCGGCCGTCGGCGAGCGTGACGACGGCCTCGTCGGCGCCCTCGACGCCCGTCCCGGCCTCGACGGCGACGTCGCGGGCCTCGAGTTCGGTCCCGATGGCGTCGGCGAACGTCGCGTCGAACGTCGGCGCGATGCGGTCGGCCATCTCCAAAAGCGTCACGTCCAGTCCGAGGTCGGCCTCGCCGGAGAGTTCGGCGAGTTCGCCGGCGGCCTGGATGCCGGAGAGCCCGGCACCGCCGACGACGGCGTGGCCGCCGGCCGCGTCGAGGGCGTCCTCGCGGATCGAGGCCGCATGCGGGAGGCGTTTCAGCGGGATGGCGTTGGACTCGACACCGGGGAGGTCGTGGAAGGCCGTCTCGGCGCCCAGACAGACGGCCGCCGCGTCGTAGTCGAGCGCCGCCGGGTCGCCCTCCTCGTCCTCCTCGCCGTCGACCGGTTCGAGCCTCGCGACGCCGTCGTCGGGATCGACGTCCGTCACGCGGGCCTGCCGGACGGTCGCGCGCTCGAGGACGTCCGACAGCGGGACGGTGAGCGTGTCCGCGAGGCCGGGGTGCCGGATTACCCGGTGGAGTTCGTGCTGGACGAGGTGATCGGCGGCCTCGTCGACGACGACGAGGTCGACCCCGTCCGGGAGCCGACGTTCCAGGCGGCGGGCGACGGTCAGGCCGGCGTAGCCGGCGCCGAGGACGGCGACTCGCATACGGACCCGGTAGACGGGGGACGCTGAAAGGCCCTCTGGCGGCGGCAGGGCGTCAGTACACCGACGCGAGGAACTCGCGGATGGCGTCGTTGACCGGCCCGGGGTTCTCGAGGTTCGAGGAGTGACCGGCCTCGGGGATCAGCTCCCGGCGGGCGTCCAGTCCATCGAGGATCGACTCGGAGCGTTCGGGTTCGAGTGCGATGTCCTCCTCGCCGTGGACGACCAGGGCGGGGACGTCGATGGCGTCGAGTTCGTCGGTGAAGTCGGGCCGCTCCAGCCAGGAGTCGACCTCGCGGTAGACGGCGTCGCCGGGGTAGGTCAGCCACCGGTCCACCCAGGCGTCGACGAGGTCCGGTCGTTCCTCGATGGTCGTCTCGCCGAAGAGGATGTGCGTGACGACGCCGGCCAGCTGCTCGGGGACCTCGCCCGCCGCCCGGGTGGTCTCGATCATCTCCCGGTAGCGCTCGATCTCGGCCTCCCCGTGTGGGCCCGCCGTGGTATCGATCAACACGAGGCCGTCGACGCGGTCCGGGTAACGCTCGGCGAACCGGAGCGCCATGAACCCGCCCATCGACATCCCGCCGAGGACGCAGGCGTCGATCCCGAGGGCGTCCAGGAGTGCGGCGCAGTCGTCGGCGAGGTCGTGGAGGTCGTATTGGCCTCGCCACCGGTCGGTCCGCGCCCGGAGGTCGTAGGCCACGACGCGGTACTCCTCCGAAAGCGCCTCGAGTTGTGGGTCGAACATCGTCCGGTCCATCAGGGTGCCGTGGGCGAGCACGAGCGGCGGCCCGTCGCCGCGGTCGGTCGTGACGGTGTCCGCCCGCGTCCGGTAACGGGCGACCGCCCGGTCGTCATCCGGTGCCATGGACCAAGCCGGGCGGCCAGCGACTTATAGCTCGGGCAGGGCCGCCGACCGGGACCTGGCGGGTACGAGCCGGCCCCTCTCAGGTCCGGTCCGTCCCGTCCGATCAGACCTCCGGACGAACCGTTCGAGTGGCGCGGGACCGTCCGGCACGACGCCACGTGTACGGCTCGTGACAGTCGTCAGCCGTCCGTACGACCCGCCACAAGGCTTTTTCCTGTCTGTTGTGATAAACGACCGATGAGCGAACTCGGGGAGCTCGTGACGGACATCGTCGCCGACGTCGACAGCGTATTCCTGTTCTCCCCGAGCGGCTCCCTGTACGGGTCGTTCGCCGACTCGGAGACGCCCGTGGTCGTGGTGGCGCCGGAGAACGACGTCGACGCCGAGCGGTTCGTGGAACTCCCCCTGGAGTTCAACAACCTCCGGGAGCGGATCCGGTTCGGCGTCGAGGGCGGTCTCGACAACGAGTTCCTCGAGGAGGGCGACCAGGTGGCGTGTGCGGCGAAGCTGTTCGCCGACGACATCGACACCGTGACCCGCGTCCGGGCGGGCGACTACGACCGCTCCGGCGTCTACGACCTGTTCGTCAACAGCCGGGCGGAACCGGCGGTCATCCGTGACGTCCTGGAGGTCGCCATCGAACTCGGCAAGAAGGGTCAGAAGGGCAAGCGCGTCGGCGCGCTGTTCGTCGTCGGCGACGCCGGCAAGGTGATGAACAAGTCCCGCCCGCTGTCGTACAACCCCTTCGAGAAGAGCCACGTCCACGTCGGCGACCCGATCGTGAACGTGATGCTCAAGGAGTTCTCCCGGCTGGACGGCGCCTTCGTCATCA
>CAZATR010000205.1:0-4045 GCA_964488035.1 uncultured Natronomonas sp. | reverse complement strand
CTCCGCCCGCACGGCGCGCTCGGGGTCCGTCCGGACGGCTCGGGTCGGCTCGGGACCGTTCAGGAGCGCTCGACCGGCTGGCCGTCCGTCGGCGGCGCTTCGACGGCCGCCAGCAGGTTCGCTGCCGCGACCACCGTCGCGTCCGCCGGCGGGTCGGTGCCCTCCAGCGCGACGAGCGGCCGGGCCCGCTCGGCGAGGGCGGCGTTCGTGCCGTCGACAGGCGCCGCCAGGACGGTGACGTCGGCCGACTCGAGTAGGTCGGCGGCGGCCGCCTCCCGGTCGGCCGGCACCGACCGGAACGGCGGGGCGGCGACGACCTCGCGGGCCAACCCGCGGGCGGTGGCCAGGGCGGCGTCGCCCTCGGGGAGGACGCCGGCGGTCACGGCGACGCCGGCGCCGACCAGTCGGCCGATGACGCGGGCGGCCCGCGGCCCGCCGCCGAGGACGTGGACCCGACGATCGCCCGGCGGCGCGTCGGCGAGCGGCGTCACGGCGGGCGCGCCCGTGACCGGGTCCGGCGCGACGGCGGTGCGGACGTCGAAGGCGGCCTCCAGTCGGTCAGACGAGAACACGGTCTCTGGCGGCCCGACGGCGAGCACGCGCCCGTCGGCCAGCAGTGCTGCGCGGTCGCAAAAGCGGGCCGCAAGGTCGAGGTCGTGGATGGCGGCGACGACGGTCTTGCCGTCGTCGGCCAGCTCCCGGGCCATCGACAGCGTCCGGACCTGGTGGTTGATGTCGAGGTTCGCCGTCGGTTCGTCCAGAAGCAGGACGGGCGTCGTCTGGGCGAGCGCCCGCGCCAGGAGGACCCGCTGGCGCTCGCCGCCGCTCAGCGACCCGACGGAGCGGTCGGAAAAGCGGGCGGTGTCCGTCCGTTCGAGCGCGGCCTCGACGGCCTCGCGGTCCTCGGCGTCGGCGGTCCCGAACCGCGACCGGTGGGGCGTCCGCCCCATCGCGACGACGTCCCTGACGTCGAAGTCGAACGCGAGGTGGGTCGTCTGGGGAACGGTCGCGACGCGCCGACCGATCTCGCGGGTGGAGAGCGACTCGACCGGGGTGCCCTCGAGCGTGACGGTGCCGGCGTCAGGCGAGAGCACCCCGTTACAGGTCCGCAACAGCGTCGTCTTCCCCGCTCCGTTGGGACCGACCAGCGCGAGGAACCGCCCCGCCTCAATGTCCATCGAGACCGCCTCGAGGACCGACGTGCCGCCGAGCTCGACCGAGACGTCCTCGAGACGCATCACAGCGCGTGCACCTCCCGCTGACGCAACAGGTACAGGAAGAACGGGGCGCCGAGGGCGGCGGTGATGATGCCGACGGGCATCTCGACGGGGCCCATCCGCGCGACGGTGTCGGTGGCGACGAGGAAGACCGCGCCGGCCAGCGCGCTCGTCGGCAGCAGTATCCGGTGGTCGGGGCCGACGACCAGCCGCATCACGTGCGGGACGATGAGACCGACGAAGCCGATGACGCCGGAAACGGCGACGGCGGCGGCCGTGACGACGCTCGAGGTGGCGAGTAGGATCCGCTTCGTGCGCTCGACCTCGATGCCGAGCGTGTGGGCATCCTCCTCGCCGAGCAGGAGGACGTTCAGGTCGCGGGCGTACGCGAGTAGGACGACGAAGAACACCCCGACGACGGGCAGTGCGATCCGGACCCGGCCCCAGGTGCTGTCGTGGAGATGGCCCATGAGCCAGTAGATGGCCGTCTCGAGCCCGTCGCCGGCGTGCAACAGCAGGTACGAGATGACGGCGCCGAGGAACGCCTGGACGGCCACGCCGGCCAGAAGCAGCGTCGCGACCGGCGTCCGGCCGCCTTCCGTGGCGATGGCGTAGACGCCGAAGGCGGCCACGAGCGCACCGACGAACGCGAACGCCGGCAGGCCGAACGGGACCGACAGCGGCAGGACGATGAAGGCGACCGCGCCGACTGCAGCGCCCGTCGAGACGCCGATGATGGAGGGGTCGGCCATCGGGTTCCGAAAGAACCCCTGCATGACCGCGCCCGCCAGCGCGAGTGCGAACCCGACGACGGCGCCCAGCGCGATACGCGGCAGCCGGAGCTGCCCGACGATAGTCTCGGTCGTCGCGGAGACCCCGAAGGAGAACGGGTGGACCCACCGCACTCCGCTGGCGTCGATGGTCGGAACGGCCAGGCCGTTCAGGACCACCTGCCCCGCGGCCAGCGGCCCGATGTCGGCGTATCCGAGCGTTGCGCTCGTCATGACGACGGCAGCCAGGAGACCGGTCAGGCCGGCTGACCACGACAGCGTCCGTCCGAGGACCATGCTTAGCAAGTGTGTTTGCTTTAGTCAAATATTTATTGCTCTCGCTGCTCGGTGCGGACGATGCTTCGACGACATCTTGCCGCGCTGTTCGCACTGTTCGTGGTTCTCTCGGCCTCGGTGGCCGCCATCCCGGCCGCCGGTGCGGTCCAGTCCGGCGCGGACTGTTCGTTCCCCTACAACGCGACCGACGCCACCGGCACGGAGGTGACCGTCGACGGCGAACCGGAGCGAATCGTCGTTCTGCAGGCCAGCGCCGCCCAGACCGCCTGGGAACTCGACGCACAGGACCGCGTGGTCGGCGCGCCGGTCAATCCGACGACGTCCTATCTCGACGGCATCGAGAGTAAGGAGGACATCCTCAACGAGGACCAGTTCACGGTCAATCAGGAGGCCGTCGTCGAACTCTCGGCCGACCTCGTGCTCGCGCCGAACATCATCCCGGACGAGACGGTTGCCAGCCTGCGCGACGCCGACCAGACCGTCTACAAGTTCGGCTTCGGCACTTCCCTCGAGTTCATCGCCGAGAAGACGACCCGGACCGGCCGGCTCATCGGCGGCTGCGACGCTGCCGAGTCGACGAACGAGGAGTACAATGACGACATCGAGAGCGTTGGCGACCAGACCGACGAGTACGAGTCACCGCGCGTGATGTACTTCACCGACAACTTCACCGCCGGTAGTGGGACGTTCATCGACTCGCTCATCACGACGGCCGGCGGGACGAACGTCGCTGCGGAGAACGGCGTCCAGAACTACGGCCAGATAAACGAGGAGGCGCTCGTCGAGTGGAACCCGGAGGTCATCGTGGTCAGCGGCGTCGAGGGCGGGGTCCCGGACACCGAGGCCTACGAGTCGACCTTCGCGGTCCAGAACGATCAGGTCGTCACCGTCGATGCAAACTACGTGAGCCAGCCCGGCCCGCGAGTCGTCGTCCCGCTGCAGACGATGGCGGACGCCTTCGCCACTGCCGAAACGGAGCCGACGTCGTCGCCACCGGAAATCACGGAGTACGAGGTAACGGCGGACGGTGACGAGATCACTGTCACGTTCCAGAGCAACGAGTCGCTTGCTGATATCGAAGTCGCCGTCGAGGGACCCAACAGCACCACCCTCGACAGGGAGGACTTCAGCGGCGACCGGTTCGAGGGATACGAGGCGACCGTCGAGGTCGACGAGGACGGCGAATACACCCTCGAGTTGGTGACCGCCGCAGACACCAGCAGCAACGACGGCGCGGCTGGCGGCACGTACTTCGAAACCGTCGCCGTGGAGGGGACCGAGAGCGACGCGAATGGGTCGACCGGTTCGACTGCAACCCCGACGGCCGGGAACGTCACATCAGCCGGTGCGACCGCCACCGCAACCGAGAAACCCGTTACGCCGACCGACGAAACCAGAACGGACGCTGCTGACGATTCGGCGGAGCCAACGGCGACCACCGACGATTCCAGCGGTACGACCGCTACCGACGCCGATGGCCCCGGCCTCGGCGTCGTGACGGCGCTCGTCGCGCTGCTGTCGCTCGCGCTCCTGGCCCGCCGCCGGTAACTGCAACCGCCCGCTTTTTACGCGCCCGCCGCCACGCCCGTCCATGGTCGAGAACGTCATCTGGCCCGCCTATCTCGACGCCACCTGCTCCCGGAGCGAGGGCCGCCGGGTCCCCGAGGACGCCGCGGTCCCGGAGCCGACCGTCGACGAGATCGCCCAGGCGGTCCAGCAGGTCGGCTACGACGCCGTCATCGAGCGCGACAAGACCTACCC
>CAZATR010000204.1:0-4101 GCA_964488035.1 uncultured Natronomonas sp. | reverse complement strand
CACCCGAGGCCTCGTCGTCGCTCCCACCCGAGGCCTCGTCGTCGCTCCCACCCGACGATTCGTTACCGTCACCCGTCGCCTCCTGGAGGCCGTCGGTCACGCCGTCGACGGTCCCGGACACGAGGCCGTCGCTGGTATCCCCATCGGTGTCATCGTCGGCCCCGTCCAGCAGACCGCCGTCGTCCGAGTCCGTAAGTCCGCCGTCCGTTGCGCCGACCGCCCCGGCGGGGACGACGCTCAAGACGACGATGAGAGAAACCGCTATGACCACCCCACGATTCATATTCATTCTGATTGTCGATGGATTATCTCCACACTTTCGAATGACGCCGGACATTCCCCATGTATTAAGTACCCCTTGTGGTGAGGTAGACACCCGCAAGGACCACGAAGGCACCGAGCACCGGTATCGTCCCCGGCACCTCGTCGAGCAGCACCACGCCCAGAAGTGTCGCACCCACCGGCTCGCCGAGCAGCGCGACGCTGACGACCGTCGAGTCGACGTGCTCCAGCGCCCAGTTGACGACGGTGTGGCCGAAGAGACCGGGGCCGACCGCCAGCGCGAGGAAGATGAGCCACTCGTCGGTCCCGTAGCCCGACAGCGGGAGTCCCTGCACGAGCGCGACCGCCAACAGCGTCAGAGCACACGCCGCGTACACCACGACGACGTACGGGACGAGGGCGACGCGCTGGCGGAGCGACCGCCCGACGAGGACGTAGACGGCGGCCATCACGGCGCCGAGCACCGCGAGTGCGTTGCCGTACAGCGGGCGGGGCCCCTGGACGGTGGCGCCGGCAAGCAGGTCGGCGGCTGACATCGCCGCCATACCGACGAGGGCGACGAGGATGCCGGTCGCACGGCGTAGGCCGATGACCTCGTCGAGGACCAGCGTGGCGCCGACGGCGACGAACAGCGGCTGGGACTGCACGAGCGTGACGCTCGCGGCGACACTGGTCCAGGCGAGGCTCTCGAAGTACGCCGCGAAGTGGACCGCGAGTGCGACCCCGGTCGCGGCCGCGATCGCCCAGTCCCGACGCCGGAGCACTGCGAACTCCCCGCGGTACCGGGTGAGGAGGAACGGCGCCACGAGGAGGGTCGTGAGGAGGACGCGGTAGAACGCGAGCACGACCGCCGGCGCGTCGCTCCACCGGACGAGCACGGCGCTGGTCGAGACAGCGGCGATGGCGACGCCGAGCGCGACCGTCGGGGGCGTCCGGTCCTCCAGACGCGCGAGCACGTCGAGCCCTGGTACCCGGGAGGGCAAGGAGGTTCCGCACCGCGATCGTCGACCCGCGACCGAGCGTCACCGACCGGACCTCGAGGTGACGACGTCGGGCGTGAGCGCCTCGAGGGCGTCCGGCGTCGAGTGGAACGCCCGGACGTCCTCGAAGGGCGCCCGGACCCGCGTCTCCCGGGTGTAGGTCGCCATGCACCATCGTAGGGCTCGAGGGCGCAAAACGGCACGGAAGACGGAAGCCGGTGAGGTCGGAGGGACGGAGGAGCCGTCCGGCGGACTGGGTGGGGTGGGCGCGTGGCCGGCCGCTACTTGAGGCGTTCCTGGAGGAAGGATGGGTGGGCGGCCTCAACCCCCTCGATGGAGAGGATCTGCTCGCGGATGACCTCGCCGACGGCGTCGCCGTCGGACGCGCGGACCTCGGCCATCAGCATGTGGTCGCCGCTGGAGGTGTAGAGGGACTCGACCGCGTCGAGCTCCTTGAGTTCGCCGGTCACCTCGACGTAGCGTTCGCTGGAGACGTCCATCCCGACGAGGGCGATGGACTTCTCGGCGAGCTTCTTGGGGTCGACGTCGGCGGAGTAGCCGACGATGACGCCCTCGGACTCCAGCTTCTCGATGTACTTCCGGACGGTGGGTTTCGAGACGCCGGCCCGCTCGGCGATCTCCGCGTAGGACGCCTTGGCGTCGTCCTCCAGCACGGAGAGGATCCGCTCCTCCGTCTCGGCACTCATGAGGGATTCTTTTGGGTCCGTGAAAAAATATCTTCCGAACCGAAAAACGGGCCGGCGCCGGATACCACCGCCACCCGACAACCCCCAAGTGGTTTACAACGGTTGGTGCGTCCCATTAAACGCCTTACATCGATAACTCGGTGGGGTATCCTTATGGTGGTTCCCCCCGCCAGTGACGGCCATGACGCTCGAGGACATCGACCGCGTCGCGGTGCTCGGCGCCGGGAGCATGGGCCACGGGATCACCGAAGTCGTCGCCATCGCCGGCTACCCCGTCACGATGCGGGACGTCGAGACGGAGTTCGTCGAGGAGGGCTACGAGGACATCGAGTGGTCGCTGGAGAAACTGGCCGAGAAGGACCGCATCGACGAAACCCCCGACGAGGTGCTGGACCGCATCGAGACGACCACGGACCTGGAGACCGCCGTCGCCGACGCCGACCTGGTCATCGAGGCCGCCCCGGAGGAACTGGACCTCAAGCACGACATCTTCGCCGATCTCGACGAGCTGACCCACGAGGACACCATCCTAGCGTCGAACACCTCCTCGCTGCCCATCACGGACATCGCCGAGGCCACCGACCGTCCGAAGCGGGTTGTCGGCACGCACTTCTTCAATCCGCCGGTGAAGATGGACCTCGTCGAGGTCATCTACGGCGAGGAGACGAGCGACGGGACGGCGGAAACCGCCTACGCGTTCGTCGAGTCCATCGACAAGACCCCGATCTACGTCAGGAAGGATGTCCGCGGGTTCGTCGTCAACACCGTCCTCGGCCCGTTCGGCGACGAGGCCGCCTGGATGGTCAGCGAGGGCGCCGCCGACGTCCGCGAGGCCGACGCGACCATGGTCCACGAGCGCGGCTACCCGATGGGGCCGTTCGAGCTCTCCGACATGACCGGCATCGACATCGGCTACCACGTCCGCAAGGAGGCCGGCCAGCCCGTCCCACCCATCGTCGAGGAGAAGGTCGAGGCCGACGAACTCGGACGGAAGACCGGCGTCGGCTACTACGACTACGAGGACGGCGACGGCGCCGACTACGTCCCCGAGGACGCCTCCGAGGACTTCGACTGGCTCCGCATCGAGGCCCGCATCGTCAACGAGGCCGCGGATCTCGTCGGCGACGACGTCGCGACGCCGGAAGCCATCGACACCGGGCTCCGGCTCGGCGCCGGGTTCCCCGAGGGCCCGTGCCGCCGCGGCGACAAGCTCGGCCTCGACCGGGTGCGCGAGAAACTGGAGTCCCTCCACGAGGAGTACGGCGAGGCCCGCTACGAGCCCTCCGAGTACCTCCGCGAGCTGGTCGAGGACGGCCGGACCGGCGAGGACGCCGGCGCCGGCTTCTACGAGTATGGGGAGGCCGACGCGCGGGACTACACCACGATCAACCGGATCCTCCACGACGACGGCCTGCTGGAGATCGAACTGGACCGCCCGGAGCGGCTGAACGCCATCAGCCCGGACCTGATGGACGAGGTCATCCACCTCCTCCGCACCGTCGACCACGACGAGGTCCGCTGTGTCCTGTTCGAGGGCGCCGGTGACCGCGCCTTCTCCGCCGGCGCGGACATCACGTCCTTCAGCGGCTACGACCCTCACGAGGTCGAGCCCGGCGAGGTCTACCGCGTCATCGAGGAGTTCCCGCGCCCGACCATCGCGAAGATCCAGGGGTTCTGTCTCGGCGGCGGCCACGAGCTCGCACTGGCCTGCGACCTCCGCGTCGCGACCACCGACTCCGAGTTCGCCTTCCCCGAGATCAACCTCGGGCTCATCCCCGGCGGTGGCGGCACCCAGCGCGCGGTCCGGATGCTCGGCGACGCACGCGCGAAGGAACTCATCTACCGCGGCAACCGGATCTCCGCCGAACGGGCCGAGAACTGGGGCCTCATCAACCGCGCCGTCGACCCCGACGAATTCGAGGACGTGGTCGACGAGTTCGTCGACGACCTCGTCTCCGGGCCGCCGATCGCGCTCCGGAAGGCCAAACGGGTCATCAACCGCGGCCGCGACCAGGACCTCAGCGCCGGCCTGGAGCTCGAGTCCCAGGCGTTCGGCATCCTGCTCGAGACCGACGATATGATGGAGGGCGCCTCGGCGTTCATGGAGGACCGCGACCCCGAGTTCGAGGGCA
>CAZATR010000203.1:0-4104 GCA_964488035.1 uncultured Natronomonas sp. | reverse complement strand
CGAACAGCCCGCGGGTCGTCTCCTGGATGACGTCGGTCAGCCGCTGGGTCTGGGACTCGAGCCGGGCGACCTCGATGGCGTCACCTTCCTCCCGAGCCGTCTCGAGCCGCTCCTCGCGGGCCTCGCGCTCCTCGCGCCGGGACTCGATCTCGTCGGCCTTGAGGTCGGTCGGCACCCCGTCGAAGACGAAGACGGGGGTCAGGTCGTGCTCGAGGAACTTCGGGAGGCCCTGGACGATCCCGAGGAGGTTCGCGACCTCGTCGCCTCCCGCCGTCGTGTAGACGTCGGCGTCGTTGAACCGGACGGCGATGGTGAGGTACTTGTAGAGCCAGTTGTGGGCGTCGACGGCGACGACGCTGCCCTCGAGTGCGTCGAAGCCGACCTCGCAGAGGGCGGCCAGATCCCGGAGCGCCGAGTTCCCCATCGAACCGTCCTTCAGGCGGCATCGGTTTGAAGCTGGCCGTTCGGGACGACCGCCCCAGGAATCGCCACCACCGTAGACTATTAGTACTCAGGTGTCGCATGTCGGGCGAGGCACCCGATCATGCCGACAGGTACCGTCGTGTTCTTCCACGACAGGAAGGGCTACGGCTTCATCGAGACCGAGGATTCGGACGAGGACGTCTTCTTCCACATGGACGACGTCGAGGGTCCGGACCTCGAAGAGGGCGAGGAGGTCACGTTCGACATCGAGGCGGCCGACAAGGGACCCCGAGCGACGAACGTCCAGCGAGCCTAATTCTCGACGACGCGGCTACCGCTCCCGGCCGACGAGCGGCGGCACCGTGCCGTCCCGCCCGTCGAGGAACGCCGCCTCGGCCGGAGATTGCTCGTCCCGATTTCGGTACACCTCGAGGCCCGCCCGGTACTGTTCGGCCGACCGCTCGGCCGGCCGCTCGAGAACCAGCTCGGCGAGCCCCGTCCGCTCGCCCGTGTATCCGAAGCCCGCCTTGTACGCCGCCTCGTAGGCGAACGGGTTGTTGACCGCGATGCGGACCGCCGCGGACCGGGTGAGCAGCTTGCCGGCCGTGAAATCCAGCAGGCGGGGCCCGATCCCGTCGCCCCGGCGGTCCCGGCGGACCGTCACGGTCCGGAGCCACCAGACCGCTCCGTCGGTGCGGTCGCGGTCGAACGCGACAGCGGCCAGGACCTCGCTGTCAGCCTCGGCCACGGCCTTGCCCGTCCGGGACATGACGAACTTGCCGGCGTAGGCGAACCGCTCGTGGTCGAGGTCGAGCGTGACGCCGTCGTCGGGCCAGCCGACCAGCCGGCACTCCATACCGAGCATCGGGGTGTCGGCCGCATGAGCGTGTCGGGACCGAGGACGCTTTGGGCCGTGGGGTCCTGTGCACGACCATGACGCCGGGCGATCGCTGGTTCTTCGAACGGGTCGCCCGGGTGTACGACCTCGTCATGCCGCGGGCGGATGCCGAGGCTCTCCGGGAGGGCCTCGCGCTGGCCGACGGTCCCATCGAGCGTGTCCTCGACGTCGGTGGTGGGACCGGACGGGCAGCGAAGGCCATCGCGGCGCCCGAACGAACCGTGGTCGACGCCACGCCGGGGATGCTCCGGCGGGTGCCTCCAGGTATCGGTCGCGTGCTCGGGAGCGCGACGAACCTCCCTTTCGCGGACGGGGCCGTCGATGCGGTCCTGATCGTCGACGCGCTCCACCACCTGCCCAGACACCACCGGGTCCTCGCGGAGGCGTTCCGGGTGCTCCGTCCGGGTGGCTGCCTCGTCGTGCGCGAGTTCAATCGGGCGACGGTCCGCGGGCGGCTGCTCGAAGCCGCCGAGCACGCCATCCGGATGCAGTCGACGTTCCGGACGGCCGAGGCGCTCCACGCCCGGCTGGCGGCGGCGGGGTTCGAGGGCGTGTCGATCCCCGACGGCGGCTTCTCGTGCACGGTGGCCGGTCGAAAACCGACCGAGTCCGACCCGGAACCGGGAGGGCCTTAGGCCCGGGAGGCGAATCACCGGCCATGGCGACCACGTGGTTCGGTGGGCGGGTCGAGGCCTCCCAACGCACGCTCGTGCTGGCGGTCGGCGACGCCGCGATGATCGCCCTGTTCGTGCTGCTGGGCGAGCTTCGCCACGGCGGCACGCTGGCCGCGGGCGTGGAGACCTTCGTCCAGTTCGGCCTCGGCTGGACGCTCGCCGCCCTCGTGGCCGCGGTCTACGGTCCGAACGCGCTCCGGACGCCGGGCCGGGCCGTCGTTCAGGTGGTCGGGACGTGGGTCGTGGCGGCGCTGATCGGGCAGCTGCTACGGCTGGCGATGACGCCAGGGAGCTTCGTGCAGGTCTCGTTCGTCCTGGTCTCGATCGGCTTCGGCGGCGCGTTCCTGGCGGCCTGGCGGTACGTCGCCGCGCGTTTCGTGTTATCGTAGCACACGTCAAATTCCGTAGACTGAACGCGTCAGGGAGTGAAACAGGCGAGAACCCCGAGAATTGATGGCCAGGAGGTAATAACTACATAACTTACACAATGATGACTCGTAGCTCAACCAGTGAGTAATGGTAGCCTATGGGAAAGAATTAAGTATCTATCCCTCATAATTGTTGATACAGATGGCTTCCTACTACGATTTCGTCCTCGCCCTCATCCCCCTCTCGCTCCTCGGCGTCTCCGGTGCGCTCACCGGCGTCGGGCTCGACCTGGCCCTGGCCGTCCCGCTCGGCGCGGCCGTCGCGGCCGGCCTCATCGGTCACGCGATGTTCGTCCGCGCGCCGATCCAGACCACGGACCGCACCGCCACGTCCGACGCCAGCTTCGCCCCATCGGCCGACTGAGCGGTCCTGAGCGGCGACCGGATGCTTTGAGGCCCCTCGGCCCTGTTATGGACGTATGCCCGAGGCCCTGTTCCTGTCCACCGACGAGCTGACCGACCTGGTGACGCCCGACGAGTACGTCGACGTCGTCCGTGACGCCTACCGCCAGGTCGGCGAGGGTGCCCCGGCCGAGCCCCGGACGGCGCTGGCGCGGGACGACCCGGCCGGGATGCTGACGAGCTACATTGCCGTGCTCCCCGAGACCGGGGCCATGGGCGGGTACACCTACTCCGCCGGCTTCGGCGCCGGCGACGCGTTCTTCCTCACGCCGCTGTTCGACGCCGACTCCGGCGAGCCCCTCGCGGTGCTCGACGGCGCCTCGTTCAACCCGTTCAAGACCGGCGCGGTGGGCGCCGTCGGGCTCGATGTCCTCGCCCGGGAGGACGCGTCTCGGCTGGCCGTCATCGGGACCGGCCGACAGGCCAGGGGCCAGCTCGTGGCAGCGACGACGGTCCGGGACTGGGAGACCGTCTCGGTCTTTTCACCGACGCGTGACCACCGCGAAGCGTTCGCCGACGAGTTCGAGGCCGAGCTGGACGCGAGCGTCGAGGCCGTCGGGAGCGCCGATGCGGCGGTGGCGGACGCGGACGCGGTCATCACCGCGACGACCGCCAGCGAGCCGGTGTTCGACGGCGACCGGCTGCCGGACGGCACCCACGTGACGGCCATCGGCCAGTATCACCCGAAGAAGCGCGAGCTCGACACCGCGACGATCGCCCGGGCCACCTACGTCCCCGACCTCCGCGCCCGGGTCACCCGGGACGCGGGGTCGTTCATCGCCGCCCTCGAATCAGGTGCCGTCGACGAGAACCACGTCCACGCCGAGCTCGGAGAGGTCGTCGCGGGCACGGCGCCCGGTCGGACCCGGGACGACGAGGTCACGGTGTTCGACAGCGGCGGGACGGCCATCGAGACGGTCGCGGCCGCCCACCTGCTGTACGAGCGCGCGGTCGAACGGGGCCACGGCACGCCCATCGAGGTCGCGCCGGGGAGCGAGGCGATGCCCGGCGGCTTCGAGTAGTCAGAGGTACGGCGCCAGGCCGACCGCCTCGACGAGCGGCACGCCCGCCGCCATCGCGCCGACCAGGAAGCCGGCGATCGAGCCGCCGTTGAGTAGCGGCAGTCCAGCGTGGGCCCGGCCCTTCGCGACGAAGTAGAGTAGGACGCCGAGCCCGGCCAGCGTGCCGACCATCGCGGCCAGCGCCGGGAGGTTGAGCGCGAGGCCGGTCACGCCGAGCGACGGGGCGTCGACGAACACCGCCGCGCTGGCGACGAGGA
>CAZATR010000202.1:0-4135 GCA_964488035.1 uncultured Natronomonas sp. | reverse complement strand
GCCGACCGATGTGCTGTTCGGTCGACTTGTTGTAGGGGGTCTCGGCGATCTCCTCTTCGAGCGCCTCGATCTCCTCTTCGAGCCCCATTACCGGAGCCCAGTCACCGACGCCGAAAAAGCCGTTCGGTTGGTGGTGCCGCGGCGACACCGGCGCTTGCCGGCGGTCTCGACCGGTGTCGTCGGTCGGATACTGCACCCTCGCGCCGGGCCGGCCACGGTCCCGTCACCGGACGGGCGTCGATCGCCCGCGCGCAGTCAACACATTGAAGCCGGAATCCGCGGTACCACCTGGTGATGGGCGACCCCGCCAGGCTGAGGGACAGCACCCAGATCGTGCTCCCCGTAGACGTCCTGGAGGGCCTCCGTGCCGACCTCGAGGCCGAGTTCACCGTCACGATCCGCGACGAGGGCGCCGCCGCCCGCATCATCGGCAGCCCGGTCGTCATCAAGGAGGTCGGCGACTACCTCGCGCGGCAGGGCGTCTCGGTCCCATAGTGCGGGCGAGTCCCGTACCGGGCCGAATCGACAACCCTTAAAGCCGCGGAGGCGGATTCGTTCGGTATGGCTGGAACCATCGAAGTACTCGTCCCCGGCGGCCAGGCCGACCCCGGCCCGCCGCTCGGACCGGAACTCGGCCCGACGCCCGTCGATGTCCAGGCGGTCGTCAACGAGATCAACGCACGAACCGAGGCGTTCGACGGCACCGAGGTCCCCGTCACCGTCGAGTACGACGACGACGGCTCGTTCGGCATCGACGTCGGCGTCCCGCCGACGGCCGCCCTCGTGAAGGACGAGCTCGGCTTCGAGACCGGCTCGGGCAAACCGGACGAGGAGTTCGTCGTCGACATGTCGGCCGAACAGCTGAAGACGGTCGCCGAGCAGAAGCTCCCCGACCTGCTGGCGTACGACGTCCGGAACGCCGCCAAGGAGGTCGCCGGCACGTGCGTCTCGCTCGGCGTCACCATCGAGGGCGAGGACGCCCGCACGTTCAACGAACGGCTCGAGAACGGCGAGTTCGACGATACGTTCGAAGAGGCCGAAGCGGCAGCGTAACCGGAGCCGACGGCGCGAACCGGCGAACGAACCCCGTCCCTCTTGTCTCTCCCCGCCGTAGTCCCGACCGTGACGACCGACGAGAGCGCGGTCCCCACGGACCGGCCGGTCCTGCTGTTCGACGGGGTCTGTAACCTCTGCAACGGCCTCGTCCAGTGGGTGATCGAGCGCGACCCCGAGGGTGAGTTCCGGTTCGCGGCACTGCAGTCCGACGCCGGCCAGACGCTTCTGGAACGGCACGACCTGCCGACCGACGACTACGACACCTTCGTCATGGTCGCGGGCGACGAGTACTACACGAAGTCGACGGCCGCCCTGCGGGTGCTGAAGGGTCTCGGGCTGCCGTACTCGCTCCTGTACCCCTTCGTCGTCGTCCCCAGGGTCGTCCGGGACCGCGTCTACGACCTCGTGGCGGAGCACCGCTACGGCTGGTTCGGCCGTCGCGATTCGTGCATGCGGCCGACGCCGGAGCGGGAGTCCCGGTTCCTGGAGTGACGCCCGACCCGGCGGCTGTCGCCGAACGCTTTTCCCGACCGCGGGCGGTGGGCGTTGATATGTGTCCTCCGGACGGCCCGGTGAGAGCGTGACGGGCGCCGTCGCCGGACTCCGGGACGTCGAGCCGAGGCGCGTCCCGGAGGGCGCCGCATTCGTCGGTGCCGTCGGCTGGCTCCTGGCGGCGCCCGTCCTCGAGCACGTCGTCCGGCTCTTCCTCCTGGCGCCGCTGGTGCTCGTGCCGCTCGGGCTCTCGCTGACGGCGACCCCGACGCGGAGCGGCGACCACGCGCTCGTCTATCGGCTCGCGGTCGCGCTCCAGCTCCCCGCAGCCGCGCTGGTGGTCGGCTCGCTACTGCTGGCGAGCGGCGCCCTCGCCGGGGCGCTCGTCGTCCCGTGGCTCGCCACGACGATGCTGATCGCCGGCTTCGGCGCGTGGCGCTCGACGGAACGCGGGCTCCGGCCGCTCCCCGAGACCGCCATCGACGCCGGCCTGCTGTACCTGCCGGTCGGCGCCGCCTGGCTCCTCGCACATCGTCTCGACCTGGCCGTCCTCGGATTCGAGGGCGCCATCGTCCTGTTCACCGCCGTCCACTTCCACTACGCCGGGTTCGTGGTCCCGGTCGCCGTCGGCGTCGGCGGGCGGGTGATCGACGGCCGACGTCGCCGGGGTTACACGGTGACGGCGCCGGTCGCGATCGCCGGACCGGCGGTCATCGCGGCCGGCATCGCCGCCTCGCCGCTCGTCGAAGTCCTCGCGGTCGTCGCGTACACGGTCGCCGTCGTCGGGCTCGTCGCCACCCTCGCGGCCGGGACGCGCGGCCGGCAGCCGGTCGTGGTCGCGGGCCTCGCGGTCGCGGCGGTGGCCGTCGCCGGGTCGATGGCGTTCGCGTTCGCCCACGGCGTCACCACCGTCGTCGACGCGCCGTTCGGGCTCTCGAACGCCCGGATGGTCGCGCTCCACGGGAGCCTGAACGCCGTCTTCGCGATCTGTGTCCTCGGCGCGCTCGGGGTGGCCGACCCCGACCCCACGGCGGAGACGCCGGTACCGGGCGTGCCGTACAGCCGGCTCCGGAGCCGCGGTCGGGTGGGCACCGACTTCTTCGAGCGGCGGGGACTCGTCGACGACGACCGGTCGGTCGAGGGCATGGTCGACGACCTCGCGGGCCTCGAACGGCCCGGGTTCGACCCGGCGGCCGTCGCCCCGGTCGTCCGGGCGGTCTACGAGCGCTCGGCGGCGACGGACCTCCGCCTGCAGGCGACGTGGCGCCGCGGCGTCCGTCGCCCGAGCCGGCTTCTCTCCCGTCTCGGCGGCGCCATCGAGCAGTTGCACCTCCCGGCCCACGGCGCCGTCGTCGAGGGCCTCGAGAGCGCGGTGGTCCCGATCACGGAGCCGGGCGAGGGACGGCCGGACGCCCGGGCGTGGATCCGGTGGTACGCCGATACCGGGCGGGCGATGTACGTCGCCAGCTACGAGACCCACTGCCACGACGGCATCCGGTACCTGAACGTCGCGTTCCCGCTGCCGGGCGGCAACCTCGCGGGCGTGCTCCGCCCCGGAAACGACGGCGACGGCCTGGTGCTGTCGAGCCACCGCGACGGTGGTGACGACGCCGGCCTCTACCTCGGGACGCCGGTCGGTCCGGTTCGGCTGCCGCTTGCCGAACGGCTGCGGCTGCACCCGGACGGCGACGGCGGCGTCGACGCGGTCCACGAGGTCGACGTCTTCGGGCGGCGGCTGGTGACGCTGTCGTACGACATCGACATCCTCGAGGGGCCGGCGGATGAAGCCGAGACCGGCACGCCGTGAGTCGGCCTGGCAGACGCCGTCTCGCTGCCGGTTCGACGCGTTTAAGTACGTCATCGCCCTCGCCCCAAACGAGACAGGCGTGGCCTGTTTCACACCGTAGGAGCCAGCGTGGCACGAACTACGGAGGTGAACGATGGCAGATTCGATAGAGGACGCAGTATCTCGCGCACTCGAGGAATCGCCCGAGCGGAACTTCCGCGAGACGGTGGACCTCGCGATCAACCTGCGCGACCTAGACCTAGACGACCCCAACAACCGCGTGGACGAGAGCATCGTCCTCCCGTCGGGTACGGGCCAGGACACGCGCATCGTCGTGTTCGCCGAGGGCGAGACCGCCCTCCGTGCGGCGGAGGTGGCCGACGAGGTGCTCGACGGCGAGGACCTCGAGGACCTCGGCGACGACGATGACGCGGCGAAGGATCTCGCGGACGAGACGGACTTCTTCATCGCGGAGGCCGACATGATGCAGGACATCGGCCGGTACCTCGGGACCGTGCTCGGTCCCCGGGGGAAGATGCCGACGCCGCTGCAGCCGGACGACGACGTCGTCGAGACGGTCAACCGGATGAAGAACACCGTCCAGGTTCGCTCCAGGGACCGGCGGACGTTCCACACGCGCGTCGGCGCGGAGGACATGACCGCCGACGAGATCTCGGACAACATCGACGTCATCCTGCGCCGGCTGTTCACGGACCTCGAGAAGGGCCCGCAGAACATCGACGGCGTGTACGTGAAGACGACGATGGGGCCGGCCGTGGAGGTGCCCGCATGAGCGCCGAG
>CAZATR010000201.1:0-4175 GCA_964488035.1 uncultured Natronomonas sp. | reverse complement strand
CGGCGGCGCCCGACCCGACGGCCGGCGGCCCGCCGGGGTCCGTGGCGTCGACCGGGACCGATCGACTGGGTGGCTGTCCGAGCGTCACGGGTCTGTACCCACCCTGGCTTGCCTACCTAATAAAGCGTTGCGGGGGTGGTAGCCGGGTTTTTATACGACGCCGGCGGCGGATCGACAGTGCCACGCCGGGACGGCGGGCCGACGGCGACCGGCGGCGAGGTCGCCTCGGCGTACGGGTACTGCCCCATCGCCCGGACCCCGGCCTGCCCGTATTAATCAGCCGGTATTGGGAGGCGATACACACATGAGGCACGATGCGCACCTTGGGGCCGTACTATGGCAGACCGACAGGAGGTACGCGAGCAGTTCGAGAACGCGTTCGAAGGCGCCGACTACCCGGTGAACAGCCCGATGGACCTCGTGCCGGCGCTCCCGAACGGCCCCGGCACGACGTTCGAGATCGGCGACGAGACCATCACCGCGATGGAACTGAACCAGGAGGCCTCGGGCCAGGGCGACTACCCATACGACAGCGTCGACGAGCTCGTCGACGACCTGATGGACGGCCTCGAGGACGAAGGCTACGTCTGACCCGGCCGGCGGCCGTCCTCACGTCCGACCACCGCCGTTTCTCCCGCCGTCGACGCGTCACCGTCAGCGGGGGCGCCGGCTTCAGCGACCGAGCGGCGCGGACCCGATTCGAACAGGGGCAAACCATTAACCGTGGGGGGTGGTAGGGCCGCGCGAGGAGTGATGTCGGAGGAACGCACGACCGTGTTGATCGTCGACGACGAGGAGGACCTCGCCGAGCTCTACGCCGAGTGGGTCGAGATGGCGGGCTACCGGACCCGGACCGCCTACGACGGCCCGAGCGCCCTCGAGGCACTCGACGACGCCGTCGACGTCGTGCTGCTCGACCGCCGCCTGCCGGAGACCCGCGGCGAGGACGTCCTCGAGCGGATCCGCGAGGGGGACTACGACTGTGCGGTCGCGATGGTGACCGCCGTCGAGCCCGAGGCCGACATCGTCGACATGGGGTACGACGAGTACGTCGTCAAGCCGCTCGAACAGTCCCAGGTCGCCGACCTCGTCGGCGACCTGGCCGCGGAGATCCCCGAGCAGATCGACGACCCGACGCTCGACGCGCTCGGCGACGCGAAGACCCGGCGCTGTCTGTACGAACTCCAGCGAGACCCCCGGAGCGCCAAGGAGCTCGCGGCGGTGACCGGCTACTCGCGAACGACGGTGTACCGGCGCTTGAACGCGCTGCGTCAGGCCGGCCTCATCGAGAGCCGGACCACGATCGACCCCGACGGCGACCACTACGAGTCGTTCCGGCCGGACACGGAGCTGATCATGATCGAGCTGGATGACGGCTTCCGGATCCGGATCGACCCGGATTCGCCGGTGAAGGGGTAGCCCGGCTCAGGTAGCCCGGCTCAGACGCCGCGGCCCTGGAGCTTCTCCTCCTCGGGCATGGTCTCGTTGGCCTGGCCCTGCATGCCGCGGCCGATGCCCTTGGCGATGTCGCGGAGCCGCTCTGGGTCGTCGTAGTTGTTGACGGCCTCGACGATGGCGGTCCCCATCGCCTCGGGGTCCTCGGCGCCGAAGATGCCGGAGCCGACGAAGATGCCGTCGCAGCCGAGCTGCATCATCAGCGCGGCGTCGGCGGGGGTCGCGATGCCGCCGGCGGCGAAGTTGACGACCGGGAGCCGCCCCATCTCGGCGGTCTCGTGGACCAGCTCCGCCGGCGCGTCGTGCTCGCGGGCCCACTCCTCGCGTTCCTCGTGGGCCATGCCCTCGAGCTGTCGGATCGAGCGCTTGATGTTCCGCTGGTGGGTGACGGCCTGGTTGACGTCGCCGGTGCCGGCCTCGCCCTTCGTGCGGATCATCGCGGCGCCCTCGTCGATCCGCCGCAGTGCCTCCCCGAGGTCCCTGGCGCCACAGACGAACGGCGAGGTAAAGTCGCGCTTGTCGATGTGGTACCGCTCGTCGGCCGTCGTCAGCACCTCCGACTCGTCGACCATGTCCGCGCCCGTCGCCTCCAGGATCTGGGCCTCCGCGGTGTGGCCGATCCGGCACTTCCCCATCACCGGGATGGAGACCTCGTCGATGATCGCCTCCAGCGCGCCGGGGTCGGCCATCCGCGCGACGCCGCCGCGCTTCCGGATGTCCGCCGGGACGGCCTCCAGGGACATCACGGCGACGGCGCCGGCGTCCTCGGCGACGCGGGCCTGCTCGCGGGTGACGACGTCCATGATGACGCCGCCCTTCTGCATCTTGGCGAAGCCGCGCTTGACGAGGTCCGTCCCGCGACGGAGGTCCTCGAGCTCCGTGTCGGTCATACCGCAACTGATGGGTTGGACCCACTTAACCCGTGTCGTTCGACCGCCACGCGGGGCCGATCCGACGACGGTTGCGGTGATCGTCCACCGCGCCGATCGCCGTGGATGTTTTGGTGTCCGCGCCGATGGGGCCGGTATGAGCATCCGAGGCCGCGCCGGCGCCGTCGCGGATCGCGGCCGCAACCTGCTGGAGTCCGACGTGCCCCGCGAGGACCTCCCGTGGTACGTCGCGCCGGTGCCGGAGCCGCTGGAGAACCTCGGGCTCAACCTCGCGTGGCTCGTGGTCGCGATCAACCTCGCCGGCACCGCGTTCGGCTTCTACTACTACTGGTTCCAGCTGACGAGCACGCCGGCCGTGATGTGGCCGTTCGTCCCGGACAGTCCGATGGCCACGCTCCTGATCGCGCTGGCGCTGGCCGCCTGGAAGCTCGGCCGCCCCCAGGAGTGGCTGACGGCGCTGGCGTTCTTCGGGAACGTCATCCTCGGCGGCTGGACCGTGTACGTCCACCTCGCGTTCTGGCCGGAGTTCGGCTACCTCCACCCGGCGATGCGGCAGTTCCTCATCTGGAGCCACGCCGCGATGGTCGTCCAGGCGTTCGTCCTGCACCGGATCGCCGACTTCCGGCCGCTGGCCGTCGGCGTCGCGACGCTGTGGTACAGCGTCGACACCGTCGTGGACTACTTCATCCCGGTCCGCGGCGACCTCCACCACACCTACCTCCCCCTGGAACGCGACGCGGCCTACGTTCTCGGACCCGAGACGCCCGTCATCGGTATCTTCGTCTCCAGGGGGACCGCCGGACGCGACACCGCCGGATTCCTCGGCGCGGACGCGCTGGCCGTCGCCGCGACCGGCGCCGTCCTGCTGTTGGTCGTCTCCATCTACCTCGCGATGCTGACACACGTCGAGATACGACGCAGGGATCGTTCCCCCGTCGGTCCGGACGACTGACGTCCGTACGACGACTCCTCGAACCGGAACTATAATATTCCATATAGATACAGAGCAAGTACCATGCTAGTGTTTACACACGGATTCGAGCCGTCAACGACGGAAATAGTTGACTGTGGTGTGCTACCTGTTCTCAATTCCTATCTGAAATCTGAAAATACTTACGTGCCCGGCGGCTACCCACGAGTGAGCGGCAGAGACGCACGATCGACCTGCTCTCCACCATCTCACAATGAGGTATGCACCCTACTCCCCGAGACCGAAACCGCCTACTGACACCCCATCGGTCGGGGCCGCGTTCGCGGTCCCGCTCCTGCTGGTGGGGCTCTTCGCCGTCCTCTCGTACCCGCTGGCGGCACTCGCAGCCGCCGGCGCCCTCGCCGGCGTGAAGCTCCTGCAGCGAGGACTGACGGCGCTCGTCGCCCGCAACCGGGACCGCGTTCGCGAGTTCCCCTTGCCCGGCGTCGGCACCGTCCGGTTCCGCATCTCGCCCAGGTAACCGGATTCAGTTATACTCGGTTTCCTCTGCTGGTAACCGTCGGAACAGCTGTCCTCTGCTGGTAACCGTCGGAACAGCTGTGAGAACGTGCGTGCGAATGGACCGATCCTCGAAATCGCGACCGCTGGGACCGCACAACTGCCTGGAAAGCCCTCGGCGGGCTCGCGGTCGCTGCGTGGGATATCCTCCCTCCGATCGGATAGGGCCCACGCAGCGACTCCCCGGTGGCGCGACCCGGGCGGTCGGCTTCGCCGACCGCCTCTCCCGTGGCGGCCTCCGGCCGCCACGCACGCCTCGCCCTTTCAATCAGGAGACCGAATGGCTGGCCGTGGCGTGCGCGCGTCGACCGCCGCGAGCACTTGCGAGCGGCGGTCGACAA
>CAZATR010000200.1:0-4254 GCA_964488035.1 uncultured Natronomonas sp. | reverse complement strand
CGGAGGCGGGCGTCTCGATCATCACGCCCCACGTCCGCTTGTCGGGGTCGATGCCGGCGTCCTCCATGAGGGTCCGGGCGCGGACGACGTCCTCGGCGTCGTTCACGAGGGGGAACATGATCTCGACGTTGTCGTACCCCATCTCGAACAGCTGCCGGAACGCCGCCAGTTCGTGGGCGAACACCTCGGGCCGGTCGAGGCTGCGGCGGATGCCGCGGTAGCCCAGCATCGGGTTGTGCTCGTGGGGCTCGTCCTCGCCGCCCTCGAGCTGGCGGAACTCGTCGGTCGGGGCGTCCAGCGTCCGGACGCGGACGGGCCGGGGGTAGAACTCGTCGGCGACGCCGCGGACGCCCCCGACGATCTCGTCGACGTAGGCCTCCTCGCCGTGGTCGGCGATGTAGCGCTCCGGCGTCTTGTTCGTCGACAGGATCATGTGCTCCATGCGGAGCAGGCCGACGCCGTCGGCGCCGGTGGCGGCCGCGCGCTCGGCGGCCTCCGGGATGGAGACGTTGACCTTCACCTCCGTGGCGGTCATCGGCTTGACCGGGTTCTGCGGCCGGACGTCCTCCAGGGGCTCCGTCTCCTCCTCGGGGTCGGCGGCGCCCTCGGTGACGGTGCCCTTGTCGCCGTCGATGGTGACGACCTGGCCGTCGCCGAGCCGCTCGCTGCCGGTCTCGGTGCCGACGACGGCGGGGACACCGAGCTCGCGGGAGACGATGGCGGCGTGGCTGGTCATGCCGCCCTCGTCGGTGACGATGCCGCTGGCGCGCTTCATCGCCGGCACCATGTCAGGCGTCGTCATCTCGGTGACGATGACGTCGCCCTCCCCGACCTTGTCGAGCTGGTCGAGCTTCCGGACGACGCGGACGGGGCCGGCGGCGATGCCGGGCGAGGCGCCCAGCCCCTGGACGAGGACCTCGCCGTTGCCGTCGGCTGCGGCCTCGGCGGCCGCGTCCTCGGAGATGGTGGTGATCGGGCGGGACTGCAGCATGTAGACGTCGCCGTCGACGATGGCCCACTCGACGTCCTGTGGCTCGTCGTAGTGGGCCTCGGCGCGCTCGCCGAGTTCGACGAGTTGTCCGATCTCGGTCCCCTCGAGTACCTGGGCGGTCCGGCAGTCGTCCGGCACCTCGCGCTCGACGGTCTCGCCGGTGTCGTCGTCCCGGACCATCATCACCTTCTTGTCCGCGACGGTAGTCTCGAGCGTCTCGGCGGTGTCGCCGTCGACGACGTAGTTGTCGGGCGAGACGGAGCCGGCGACGACGGCCTCCCCGAGGCCCCAGGCGGCCTCGATGATGAGCTTCGGCTCGCCGGTCGACGGGTGGGAGGTGAACATCACGCCGGACTTGTCGGCGTCGACCATCAGCTGGATTACGACCGCGATGTCGACGACGTCGTGGTCGAAGCCCTGCTCGTTGCGGTAGTAGATCGCCCGCTGGGTGAACAGCGACGCCCAGCAGTGCTTGACGCGCTCGACGAGGTCCTCGCGCGTGATGTTGAGGAACGTCTCCTGCTGTCCGGCGAAGGAGGCGTCGGGGAGGTCCTCGGCGGTCGCCGACGACCGGACGGCGACGAACGCCTCGCCGTCGTCGAGGTCGTCGTAGGCGGCGAGGATCTCCTCGCGGACGCCCTCGGGGAGCTCCGTCTCGAGGATCAGTTCCTTGGCGGTCGCCTCGGCCTCCGCCAGCGCCGCCGAGTCCTCGGCGTCGACGTCGACGGCCGCGAACAGGTCCTCCTCGATGCCGGTGTCCTCGATGAACCGCCGGTAGGTCCCGGCGGTGACGACGAACCCGGGCGGCACCGGGAGGCCCGCGGCGGTCATCTCGCCGAGCGAGGCCCCCTTGCCGCCGACCGACCCGATGTCGTCCGACCGGACGTCCGCCAGCCACCGCACGGTGTCAGGTCCAGCCATACTGTTTGTCCGAGTCGTCGCCAGCCTCGCTCAAAGGTGTGTCGTTCCCGCGCGCCCCGGGCCCTAACGCGACCCGACGGCGACGAGACGCCCGAGGCCGTCGACCGCATGGCGGCCGCCGGGATCGACATCTGCGAGTGCCCCTGGCGATGCCGGCCGCCCGGCGGGCGGTCGACCGGGGGCTCGTGACGGCGCTGGGAGCGCCGAACCTGGTCCGCGGCGGGAGCCCCTGGGGAAACCTCGACGTCGCGTCCGCCATCGACGCCGGCATCGTTGACGTGCTGTGCAGCGACTACCATCCGTCGTCGCTGCTGGCCGCGGCCGTCGTCGAGACCGGCGAGCCGATGGCCGACCGGATCCGCCGGATCACCACGAACCCGGCGGACGCCGTCGGGCTCGAGGACCGCGGTCGCCTCGCCGCCGGCTGTCGCGCCGACGTGATCGTCGTCGACCCGGCCCGAGTGCCGACCGTTGCGGACTGTTCGCCGCCGGCCGCCCGCTCCCCGGCCCTGGTCGCGCTCGCGACGAATAGAAACCCACCGACGTTGGGGGAGACGGGGTGGGGCACCGTCTCGGGGGGTGGACACGTCCTCCGTCGGTGGGTGGTGGGGGTACGGTGCCGGGTGACATTGTTATCCGGGGGATAGCCGGGTCGGCCGCCCGGCTGGAGGACAGCGCCGGACGGCATAAGGTTCCGCTACGACAACGCTACCATCCATTCCGCCACCTGAGTCGGGAGCCGGAGCCGAACGACACCGCACAGACCCGCCCACGTCATCGAGCACGTGAGCCAGCGCCACCTCGCCCGTGCTGCAGCCACCGTGCCTGTTCCGCAGCCACCGTGCCTGTTCCGCAGCCACCGTGCCCGCTCTGAATGTAGGTCGCCGCGCACGTGCGGGGACCCCAAAGCCGTGAACGCGACGCCACGCACCGGCTCACCGCGCACGTGTCAGCTGCTCATCCGCGCGCCCACGAGGCCGACGAACACGATCATCGCGGCGATGAATGCCGCCGAAACCGGCTCGCTCGCGGTGAACGTCACGATGACCGCTAGGAGGCTCGCGGCGACGACGCCGACGGTGTAGCTCGGCGGTGGCGTCGGGTCCGGGAGCGGCCGGTCCATGTACTCGCGGAAGACGTCGAAGTGGGGGCCGGGCTCGACGGTCCCTCGGTCGTCGTACCGGATCGCGCCGGCGTCGGCCATCTTGGGGAGATGGGACTGGTAGAGGCCCACGTAAACGCGTTTCCGCTCCTGAGAGGCGAGTGCCGACGGCGGCTTGTCGTTCTCGATGCCGCCGATGTGCTCGGCGAGGTCTCCGAGCGTCGTCGCGCCGTCCCGTGACGCCAGCCGCTCGAGGACGTGTCGACGTCGACCGTTGCGAAGCACGTCGAAGACCACGTCGAGGGAGAGCTCCTGCGGCGCGGACGCCGCAGCCCCCGTCATCCCCAAATCCGTCCCATCCCCCGACGGCGTCCCTCCCGAACCGCCGTCATCAGGCAGTACTGATACCATGTAGTAGGGGTGGTAACTGGTCGCGTATGGTGCATAAGCGTTGGGTGACCTGTCGAGAAAAGATCGCTTTCACCCGTGAATATTCCGCGGGTTTCGATGAATCCGTCGAGGGACGCTCGGAAATAGCCTCGCCCTAACTTCGTTCGACCCCGACGACAGCGCCGGGCCCGGGCGACCGGGCCGGTATCGGTCCCGCGAAGCAGGGCTCCACCGGCCGACGTCCGACCCCGCGACGGGGCCGCGTAGGTGTGAGTACCTACCGGAACGGTGCCGGATTCTTTCTGAACGTTTATGGGTTTTCGACCACGATGACCGCTCCATGGAGTCCGGGCCCGAGGGTCACCCCGCACCATCCGGCGACGACGGCGTCGAGTCGCGGTCCAGTTTCGAATGGGACCGGATCCCGCCGTCCACGGCGGTCGTGGAGACGGTCGCCGAGGCTACCGGCGTCGACCCGACCGACCTTGAGCCGCTGTACGACACGCTGGACCCGGGCGCGCTCGACGCGTTGATCGTGTCGGGCCACGGCGAGGACCACCGGGCCGATCCGACCGTCTCCTTCACATTCGCCGGCTACTTCGTGTCGATCCACGGGACCGGCGAGGTCGTCGTCCGGACGGCTCCCGAGACCAGCCGGACGCCCGGTTGACGGCCGTCCGAGCTCCCGTCACGGCGATAGGCCACAGCTAACAATCGGTGTGTCCCCGGAACCATCGACATCTCCGGCAGCCCCGGGGTCACGCATGAGCCAGGTTTCGACCGAACCGGTCACCCACGACGTCGCCTTCGACCTCCTGAGCAACGCCCGGCGTCGGTTCGTCCTCCGGCG
>CAZATR010000199.1:0-4260 GCA_964488035.1 uncultured Natronomonas sp. | reverse complement strand
GCTCGCCGTGGAACGTCAGCATCACCATCCGGATGGTGTAGAAGCCGGTGACGAACACCGCGGCCAGCCCCATCAGGTACCCGCCGAGCAGCAGCGGGTTGCCGCCGAGGCCGTGGACGAGCGTCTCGAACAGCACCTCGTCCTTCGACCAGAAGCCGGCAAAGGGGAAGATGCCCGCCAGCGCCAGCGAGCCGGCGAGGAACGTGAGGTAGGTGACCCGCATCTCCTCTTTCAGCCCGCCCATGAGCCACATGTCTTCCTCGTGGTGCATCGCGATGATGACCGAGCCGGCGCCGAGGAACAGGAGCGCCTTGAACACCGCGTGCGTGGTCAGGTGGAAGAACGCGGCGACGTACCCGCCCGCACCGAGCGCGAGCATCATGTAGCCGTACTGGCTGATGGTGGAGTACGCGAGCACCTGCTTGATCTCGTTCTTCACGAGGCCCATCGTCGCCGCGAACAGCGCGGTGAAGCCCCCGACGAACGCGATGATCGCGAGGACCTTCGGGAGGAGCGCGTAGAACCCGTACATGCGGGCGACGAGGTAGACGCCGGCGGCGACCATCGTCGCGGCGTGGATGAGCGCCGAGACCGGGGTCGGGCCCTCCATCGCGTCCGGGAGCCACGTGTGGAACGGGAACTGGGCGGACTTGCCGAGCACGCCGCCGAGCACGAGCAACCCGAGGACGGCGAACCACGTCTGGGGCGCGAAGCCGAAGGTGTTGACCGCGACCTCGGCGCTCGCTCCCGGGTCGAGGACGCTCGCGGCGAGGGCGGGGAAGCCGCCCTCGCCGGCGAACCGCGCGGTGCCGAACGTCGCGAGGACGCCGACGACGCCGACGAGGAAGAAGTAGTCACCGAAGCGGGTGACGAGGAACGCCTTCTTCGCGGCCGACGGCGGGGCGTCCTCGCGGAACCAGTGGCCGATGAGCAGCCACGAGCAGAGCCCGACGAGCTCGAAGAACACGAACGCCATCAGCAGGTTGTCGGCGAAGACGAACGCGAGCATGCTGAACGAGAACAGCCCGAGCCCGGCGTAGTACCGCGGGAGGCCGGGCTCGGCCTCGTCGTTCATGTAGCCGAGCGAGAAGACGTGGACGAGGAAGGCGATGAGCGAGACGATGACGAGCATCGCTGCGGACAGCGGGTCGATGAGGACGCCGAACGCGAGGTCGAACGTGTCGGCGGGGTCGACGAACGTGTACAGCGTCTCGTCGTACCCCTCGCCCGTCAGCACGACCTGGGCGAGCACGACCGCCGAGAGCGCGAGCGAGCCGCCGGTCGCGAGGATGCCGGCGAGGGCGCCCTTCTTCGGGAGCCACTTCCCGGCGAGCAGCGCGACGAGGAACGACGCGAGCGGGAGCGCGGCGATGGCCGGCGCGTAGGCGTAGATCCCTGCCATGGTCACCACCTCAGCGCCGTCGCTTCGGTCACGTCGACGTCGTCGAAGTTACGGTACAGTACGAGGATGATGCCGATGCCGATGGCGACCTCCGCGGCGGCGAGCGCCATCGTGAACAGGGTGAACACCTGGCCGGTGAGGTTCCCCCAGTAGAACGCGAAGGCGACGAGGTTGATGTTCGCGGCGTTCAGCATGAGCTCGACGCTCATCAGGAACATCAGGGCGTTCCGGCGGGTGAGGACGCCGAAGAGGCCGGTGCAGAAGACGGCCGCCGAGAGCACGAGGTAGTACTCGGCGGGGACGGTGCCGAGGACCATCAGGCATCCCCCTCCTCGTCCCGCTTTGCGAGCATGACGGCGCCGTCGAGGGCGGCGTCGAGCACGACGGCGATGGTGATGAAGGCCACCAGGAAGCCCTCGCTGGCGACGTCGCCCGAATCGAGGTTGAACATCGCGTAGCCGATGGAGCGGGTGACGGAGCCGTCGCCGAAGCCCTCGGCGGTGCCGAAGCCGGACGTGAGGAAGACGGCCGCCAGCAGGCCGAACAACCCGAGGGCGATGACGCCGGTCACCTTGCTGCCGCCGTGGAGGCGTGGTCGCGTCGTCACGGTGCCACCTCCGCGTCCGGCCCGCTCTCGCGGCGGACCAGCATGACGGCGAAGGTGATGAGGATCAACACCCCGCCGACGTACACGAGCACCTGCATCGCGGCGAGGAACTCGGCGCTCAACATCACGTAGTGGACCGCGACCGAGAGCAGCGCCACGCCCAGCATGAGCGCCGAGTGCCACACGTCACGGACCAGAACGACGCCCAGGCTCGCCCCGACCGTCACGAGGGCGAACAGCAGGAACGCCAGCGTCTCGTACGGTACTACAGCCATTAATTACCCCTCCAGCCGGGTTCCCTTTGAAGATTTCCTTTGCGTCTCGGGGACGGACGGCGGGAAACGGGGCCGCGGAGCCGGACCCACGCCGCGTTCAGGAATCCAGCGCCGTCTCCTGTACCGTCACCCAGACGACGCCCTCGGGCGCGTCGGCGTCGGCGCGGAACAGCGCCGTGCTCACGCGGCCGGATTCCCCGTCCGCCGTCACCTGCCACTCCTCGTACCGGACGACGGCGTGGTCGTCCAGCAGCGCGAGCGCCTCCACCTCCCGGACCCCGATGTCGAACGGCTCGCCCGCGGTCCGGCCGTAGGACTCCGCGAGGCCGTCCACCAGCGCTTCCCGACCCACCCGCTCGCCCTCGGTCGTGACCATCTCGAACTCCGGGGCGAGCGCGCGCTCGAGCCGCGACAGCTCCTCGCGCGGCACCGACCCGTCGAACCAGTCGACGAAGAACGCGTGGAGGCCGGTGAGTTCCGCGCGACAGGCCGTCGGGGTCAACATGGTCCGACCAACGAGCCCGAGCGCTAAACCGTTGGGGCGTCGTTCACGTCGATCGACCGGCGATACTGCGCCGTCTAGCCGTCGAGGAGGCCGAGGTCCTCGGCGACGAAGTCCGCGAGCCGGTCGAGGACGTCGGGGTCGACCGACGCGACGGTCTCGCCGTCGTGGAGCTGCTCGTTGTGCCGCGCGACGGCGTCCTCGACGTCGGAAAACGGGACCTTCGTGCGCGTGTCGCAGTCCGGGCAGACGACCGGGATGTCGGGGACGTCCTCGTCGGCGTCGGTCATGTCCTGGCGGACGGGCGGCCGGGTCAAAACTGGGGCGGTTCCGGGCGCGTCACATCTCCACGGCGTTCCCGCAGTCCGGACAGGTCAGGGTCACGCCGTCCTCGTGGACCTCGGTCTCGTGGTAGTCGGCGCCGCACTCCCGGCACGGCAGTTTGGCGCGGGTCTCGCCCATCTCCCTCGGAGCGCCGAACGCCAGCGCCCGGATCCGGTCGTCGCCCTCGTTTTTCCCTTCCTGGTACTCGCCGGGCGCGAACCGGATCACCTCGTCGGGGCCGACCTCGTGGGTGTCCGCCGGCGTCTCGAAGGTGGCCGTCCCCTCCATGACGTAGAAGACCTCCTCCTGGTCCATGTGGGTGTGCATCCCGCCGGAGAACGACTCCCCGGGCTCGAGTTCGTAGTAGTTCAGCGCCATGTCCGAGAGGGCCAGTTGCTCAGTCGCGTGCTTCTGGACGTCGGCGACGCGCGGCTCGTTCGCCAGGTCGTCGATGGCTACCTTCTCCATTGCAGGACCAATCGTGCACCGGTATCCTCGTAAGGGTTAACCTTGCGGCCGTTTGGGCCTGAGCCGATCGTAGCCTGACGACACGGGAAACGAAACGAAGCCAGCCGACACGGCAAACAGGCAAGCATCCGCGAGCGCCCGGAGGGCGCGAGCGGTTCACCGGCCGAGGCCCGAAGGGCCGAGGCCGGGACCAAGGGCCGACCGTAGGGAGGCCCGCAGTGTCTTTTTCATGAACGTTTTTGCCGCGGGCGGCGGCCGCAGGCCGTCGCCCGCGTGCAAAAAGGTTCGTCTATTGATAGTCCACTTCGCCCTCGCCCTCGCCGACCCAGCCGCCGCGGTCGGGTTCCCGTGCCGCCAGCGGGTCGATGTCCTTGAACCAGGGGACGTTCTTCAGCTCCTCCATGCTGTAGGCCAGGTCGTCCTTCGTGTCGCCGGTGAACTCGAAGTTCTGGGTGAGGAGGATGGCGTCGACGGGGCAGACCTCCTCGCAGAGCCGGCAGTAGATGCACTGGCCGATGTGGAGGTTGTACTGTTCGCCGTTGCGCTGCTCGTCGGTGACGATCTGGATGGTGTCGTTCGGGCAGACGTTCTCGCACTGGCGGCACCAGATGCAGCGCTCCTGGCTGAACTTGTGGACGCCGCGGAACCGCGGGGAGACGTCCGGGGTCTCCTCGGGGTACTG
>CAZATR010000198.1:0-4355 GCA_964488035.1 uncultured Natronomonas sp. | reverse complement strand
CGGAGCCGTGCGGGAGATACGGCGCCGACGCGGCGGCTGACATCGACCAACGACTTCCGGCAGGATTTTACGGCCGAGGGCCGAACCTCCACCCAATGAGCGTGGAGACCGAATCCGAGACCGAGGTCCCCGCAGACGTCGACCGCCTCGCCACGGAGCTCGGCGAGGCCATCACCAACCTCCCGGTCTATGAAACGTACCTCGAGGCCAAGGCCGCCGTCGAGGCGGACCCCGAGCTCCAGGAGGAGATCCGGGCGTTCGAGCGGCTCCGCGAGGAGTTCGTGATGGCGCGACAGGCCGGCGACGCGACGAACGAGGACCTCCGGGAGCTCCAGGAGACCCAGGAGGAGCTCCACGAGCAGCCGACGATGGCCGAGTTCCTCCAGGCCAAGTCGGAACTGGAGCTCCGACTGCAGGAACTCGACGAACTCGTCTCCGCGCCGCTCGAGGTCGACTTCGGGCAGACCGCCGGCGGCTGCTGCGAGGACTGACCCAGCACGACCGTTCTCGGGACCGGGTCGAACCGATACTCACGGGGGCGTGGCCGGACCCCGCGGCCGCCTGGACCGCGGTCCTTAAGCCGCCCGCCGCGGGACACGCGTCCATGTCCGTCCACTCCGACTGGGGCGACTGGCTGCCGACCGCGGTCGCCGACGCCGAGCCCGATGGCGTCCGGCTCTGGTACCTCGGCTGCAACGGCCTGATCCTGAAGGCGGCCGACGGCACCACCGTCTTCGTCGACCCGTACCTCGGGACCGGGGACCCGCCGCGAACCGTCCGGATGATCCCCGTGCCGTTCGACCCGACCGACGTCGAGACGGCAGACGCCGTCCTGGCGACCCACGAGCACACCGACCACGTCCACGCGCCCTCGCAGGCGCCGATCCTCGAGCGGACCGACGCGTCGTTCTACGGCCCCTCGGCGTCCGTCGAGGCCGCCCGCGAGTGGACCGCCGACCACGACGTCGAGGCGGGCGATTTCTGCGAGGTCGAAGAGGGTGACAGCGTCGCCCTCGGCAGTTTCGACGTCCACGTCGAGCCGGCCCGCGACCCCGACGCGACCCATCCCGTCGCGTACGTGTTCGAGCACGACGCCGGGACCGTGTTCCACGGCGGCGACGCCCGCCCGAGCGACGCCTTCGCGGACGTCGGCGGGCGCTACGACATCGACCTCGGCGTCGTCGCGTTCGGCTCCGCCGGCATGATCCCGGACAAGGCGACCCGCGAGCCGACGTACACCGAATGGTACGCCGGCGAGAACGCGGCCGTCGAGGCGGCCCGCCGGCTCCGGCTCGACCGGCTCGTCCCGACCCACTGGGACGTGTGGAAGGGCTTGACAGCCGACCCGGCGGCCCTCCGCCCGCACGTCCGGAGCTTCGAGTACCCGCGGCGACTCGAGGTGCTCGAGATCGGCGACGCCACGGCGCTGTAGGGGTGGGTCATCGGATAGTTTTATGCCTCCGAGCACACACCGACGTGTATGGCCGACGCAGCGTCCGACGAACCCGTCCATACGGATCACGACGGGGTCACGGTCGAGAAATCGTACGAACCGGACGACTTCCCGGTCCCCGCCATCGCCTTCACCATCCGGTCGGAGCGGGACGAGGCCCTCTCCGTCCGGCTGGCCGACACCGTCCCGGACGACATCCCGAGCGAGGACATCGGGTTCCACCCGAAGTACGGCGCGGAGTTCTGGGACGTCGAGGGCAACACCATAGTCTTCACCCGCGAGTTCGAGCCCCACGAGGAGTACGTCACCGTCTACGGGCTCCGCGGGAAGGACGCCACGGACGTCGAGCGGTTCCTCACCGAACCCGAACTGACCTCGGTCGACCCGATCGAGAGCGCCTCCGGGGACGTCGTCCGCGACGTCATCGACGACCCGGACACCGACCGGGACGAGGGAGCCGGTGAGGCGTCGGAGCCGGGGGCCGCCGACGGGTCCGAGCCGGGAGCCGGTGACGCGTCGGAGCCGGGAACCGCCGACGCTGCCGACGACGGCGACCTGGACATCGACCTCCCCGAACCCGACGACGGGGCCGACGGGACCGCGACGGCCGGGCAGGCAACGGCCGATGCAGCCGCCGTCGGGGCGGCCGGCACACCGCCGGCGGTCCCGGAAGGCGAGTCGGTCGCCGCCGCGCTCGTCGATGAGATTCAGGCCGGCGACGTCGACGACGAGACGCTCGCGGAGCTGCGGGACGCCCTCGGCGTGACGGCTGACGACAGCACGGACACCCGGATCGAACACCTCCAGTCGACGGTCGCCGACCTCGATGCCTACACCGACGCCATCGAGGAGTTCCTGGACGAGGAGGGCGACGCCCAGTCCGTGCTCAGGGACGTCAGGACGGACTTCGAGTCCGTCTCCGACCGCCTCGACGACGTGGAGGCCGACGTGGCGGATCTCCGTGACGACGTGGAGGCCGACGTGGCGGATCTCCGTGACGACGTGGAGGCCGACGTGGCGGATCTCCGTGACGACGTGGAGGCGGTCGAAAGCGAGATCCCCTCTGCCACCGAGGACCGCCTCGACGACCTCGCGGCCGACCTCGAGGCCCTCGAGGAGGAGCTGGCCGACGTCGCCGAGATGCGGGACCGGCTCGCGAGCGCGCTCGGCGGCCTCGGCGGCTCCGCGACCGTCGCGGACGACGAGTCTGATGCGGACGACGATGCCGGCGACGAGGCCGAGGGGAACGATGTGGACGACGCCAGCGAGGCGGACGCGGACGACGCCGAGGGTGACGACGAGCCGGACATCGACCTCGAGGACTGACGGTTCGTCGACTGATGGACGCGAGCGCGAACCGCGCCGACTTTATCCGGTGAGGGCGACCCGGCGACAATGACGACGATTCGCGTCGCCGTCCCCCGGAAGGGCCGGCCGCTGGAGGCCGTCCTCGAACGCGTCGCCGCCCTCGCCGGGGTTGAGGGCGCCGCCGACGAGGTCGCCTCGACGCTCCGGTACGAGAAGGCCGTGACGAAGGATCGCCAGTCGGCCGACCGCCCGGTGTACGAGCGGCTCGCCGCCTACAGCGACACGGACCGGTACGCCCCGGAGTACACCCTGCTTCGCGACGGCCGGCCCGGGATGCCCCGCCGCGTCGTCTTCGACAGCCTGGTCGTCGACCTCGGCGACCGCGACCTCCACCTCGTCGGCCGCGAGGAGCCGTTCCGCGCGCTCAGGACCCACGAGTTCGCGCTCGGGTTCGACAGCGCCGACCTCGCCCTGGAGGAGGTCGTCAGTCTCGATCCGGAGCCGCTCGCCTCGCTGTCGGCGCTCAACGACCGCATCGATCCCCAGGACACGGACGTCCGGGTCGCCGGCGGCCTCGGCGATACCGTCCACCACACCCTGCTGTCGACGCCGGACGTCGCCGAGTCGCCGACCCGCGAGTTCGTCGCCGACCACGAGGGCCCGCTCTGTATCTCGCCGCGCTACGAGCGGCTCGTCCAGGCGGTGCTGGGCACCCGGGCGACCGACGGCCTCGCGTTCCGCTACCCGGACGATCGCGTCGAGGAGGCCGCCATCGCCTCGGTCGGCCTCGGCGTCTACCTCACCGTCACCGGCTCGACGGCACGGGACCACGGCCTCCGCGTCGGCGAGGAGCTGTTCCCCAGCGAGACCGTGTTGCTCGAGAACCCGGCCGAGGCCGACGAGCACGCCGAGGAACTCGCAGCCGCGCTCGTCGGCGACGCGCCGGCCCGGCCCATCTGACGGCCGTACCAGCGGCCATCGCGGCCGTCGGCAACGACGACCGAGCGCCCGCACGCCGTCGCAACCGTTAGGCCCCCGCGGCCGCTAGCGGGCGCGTGGACGACACCGTCGCGTGGCTCCGCGACCGCCCGTACTACGAGGACCAGATCCGGGCCCACGAGGTCCGCCCGGGCGGCGAGGCTGCCTACGCCCCGCTGGACCTGGACGATCGGCTCGAGGCCGCCCTCCGGGACCGCGGGATCGATCGACCGTACGTCCACCAGGCCGACGCCGTCCGGTCGGTCCGCGACGGCGACGACGTCGTGCTCGCGACGCCGACCGCCAGCGGGAAGAGCCTCGCCTACACCGTGCCCGCCTTCGAGCGCGCGATGGACGACCGCGCGACCACGCTGTATCTCGCTCCGCAGGTCGCGCTGATCAACGACCAGACCGCGACGCTCTCCGAGTTGGCCGACGGCCTCGGGTTCGCCAGCGGCGTCGACGTCGCCCAGTACACCGGCCGCCAGTCGAGCAGCGAGAAGGCCGCGATCCGTGAGCGGCAGCCGACCGTGCTCTGCTGTACCCCCGACATGCTGCACTACGCGCTCCTCCCACACGCGCGTCGGCTCTGGTCGTGGTTCTTCGAGCGGCTCGA
>CAZATR010000197.1:0-4395 GCA_964488035.1 uncultured Natronomonas sp. | reverse complement strand
GAGCGAGGATATGTCGCTGAGCGACCGCGAGCCCGCCGAGGGCTTTCGAGGTGGTGTTGATAGCGAGTCGAACGAGCTGGATCCTTTCGTTATGGAGTGTCTATCCATCACCCCGAGACACTGTCGCCAGCGGTCAATCGTTTTAAGCCCCATCGGGTCCCGCACGCCTGTATGCAGCACGTCGATGTCGCCATCGTCGGTGGCGGCCCGGCCGGCGCCTCGGCCGGCCACGCGGCCGCCAGCGAGGGTGCCGACGCCCTCGTCCTCGAGAAGGGCGTCCCCCGTGCCGACCGCGAGGAACTCGGCCCGGACTCGACGGACGCGGCCGGAATCCTCGACTACTGGGTCGACCTGATGGATCTCGACGAGCCCATCCCCGGGCACGTCAAACACCAGGAACTCGCCGCCGCGGAGTTCATCAGCCCCAACGAGACCCTCGAGATTCGGCAGACGAACATGGCATCCTCGTACCCGAACTTCGGGTTCACCGTCCACCGCGCACGGTTCGACGACTGGCTCCGGGAGCGCGCCGAACGCGCCGGCGCCGAGTACCGCGTGGGCACCGCCGTCGGCGACGTCGAGACGGACCTCACCGGAAGGCCCAGCCACACCCTTACGCTACGGGACGGAACCGAGGTCGAGGCCGATCACCTCGTGCTCGCCGACGGCCCCCAGCGCACCGTCACCGGCCGGGTGCTCGAGCGGTGGCTCCCCGAGGCGACGATGGAGCGGCTGTCCTCCAAAAACGCCAACCACATCGCCTACCAGGAGTACCGCGAGATGCCCGAAGAGCTGTTCGAGGGCGACCGCATCAAGTTCTGGTGGGGCTTCATGCCGGGCCACACCGCCTACCCGTGGGTGTTCCCGAACGACGACCCCGTCGCCCGCATCGGCCTCACGATGCCGATCGACCTCGACCTCGACGAAATCGAGGATCGCGAGGCCTACAGCCTGCTCCGGCCGGAAGACGAGCGCGTCCCGCAGGGCGCGACGTACATCCGGCGGCTGCTCGAGCGGGTCTACGACGGCTACGGCCTCGAGGATTTCCCGCTGCTCGATGACCGCGGAAAGTCCGGCGGCACCGAAACGTATCCCATCTCCTCGACCCGACCCATCGAGTCGCCGACGAACGCGAACGTCGCCGTCGTCGGCGGCGCGATGGGCGCCACGTCGGCGTTCCACGAGGGCGGCGACCACGTCGCCATCCGGACCGGCGCCATCGCCGGCCGGCTGGCGGCCCGCGACCGGCTGTCGGCGTACAACCGGGAGTGGCAGGCCGCGGTCGGCGACGAGATCCGGCGGAACGTCGTGTTCGCCGACATGGTCCGGGGGTACGGGCCGGACGACTGGGACACCGTGTTCGGGCTCGTGAACCGGGTGAAGGACCGGGACGGCTTCGAGCCCTCACGGGCGGTCTACGGCGGGTTCACCGGTGCGAAGCTGTTCGGCGAGTACCTCTGGCGGAAGTTCGGCTCCCGGGACGGGAGGTACGCCCAGGTCCGGGAGACCGACTACAGCATCGGCAGCTGAGGCCGACCCGGGGAAGCCGCCCACGAGACCCCGTGAGCCGAAAGAGGATTAGCCGTGGCGCCGATACGTCCGAGTACGCACCTTCAGTCCCCGCCCGAGTCGCCCGCCAGGGCAGCGATGACCGCGCGGAGAACCCGGGTGCGTGAGACATCAACACCTGGCACGAGGGTTAGCCGACCGACCGAGGCACGCCGCCTGGAGTGACGTCGGACGTTAGTGTCCCAGGTGACATTCTCCACCGAACAGCGCGACACACGTGCTCAGTCGGCAGCCTGGTCGACGCGCTCCGGGCCGTGCGCTCCGAGAGGGTCGTCCGTCGAGCCCGCCGTCACCAGTCGGAGGAACTGGCCCGCGTTCGTCAGGAGCTTGTTCTCGGCCTTCCGCAGGTGTTCCTCGAAGGTCGAGCGAGCCACGTCGGTGCGGTCGGCGAGGTCCCGCAGCGACGTATCTCGCGGCTGCCGGTAGTAGCCCTCTTCGAGCGCCAGCCGCAACGCCGCGAGCTGCCGGTCCGTCACGTCGTCGAACAGCGTGTCGACCGGCGCGAGCATACTATGCGGGATCGCCCGTTCGGTGATCTCGGTCTTCGAGAGCACCTCGATGTCCCGGTCGGCGTCCAGCGCCGCCCGGAGCGCGCTGACGTCACCCTCGTCGAACGCGACGACGGAGTAGTGCTCCCAGCCCTGCCGGTGGATCGTCGGCGGCTGGTACAGGCAGTTGTACTCCTCGAACCGCTGGATGATGGAGTCCTCCAGCGAACAGAGACAGGACTGGGTGACCACGTGCAGCCCGGCGTCGTCGATCGACTCGTGGAGGACCGTCCCCAGGTCGTCGATCCGGTCGAGCAGTTCCCCGCTCGGCGACTCGGGCGAGGTGAGTTCGACGACCTGGCAGTCGCTCAGGTACCACTCGCGGATCGTGAGGTCCGGGTGGTGCTCGGATATCGCCCGGTACGGGCACTCGTGTTTGACTCTGAACGAGGCCTCGTAGAGGCTCATGGTCGGCCCGACGAGTTACAACACATTAATGGTACCGGACATGTCCCGCAGTACCTATAACCTTCTGTCGGTGTTACGAGCGAGTACCGATGGCCGACATCAGCCCCGAGCACCTCGGCGACCGGCTCCGCGCCGGCGACGAGGACCTGCTCGTGCTCGACATCCGCCACGCATCGGACTTCGAGAACTGGCGCATCCCCGACAGCCGCAACGTCGACGTGTACGACGAACTGACGAACGACCCCGAGGCCGCGAGGGACGCGCTGGCGGACCTGCCGACCGACTCGGATATCGTCACCGTCTGTGCGGCGGGCGTCGTGTCGGCTACCGCCACGGACCTGCTCTCGGAGATGGGCTACGACGCCCGAACGCTCACCGACGGCATGGGGGGCTGGAGCCGCGTCCACTGGACCGCGCCGGTGGACGTCGCCGTCGACGGCGCCCTCGTGCAGGTCGCACGGCCCGGCAAGGGCTGTCTCTCGCACGTCCTCGTCTCCGACGGTGAGGCCGCCGTCTTCGATCCCTCCCGCTACGTCGAGGAGTACGAGGCGGTCCTGGACGAGTACGACGCCGACCTCGTCGGCGTCTTCGACACCCACGCGCACGCCGACCACGTCTCGGGCGGCGCCGCCCTCGCCGCGCGCCACGGCGTCGCGTACCACCTGCACCCGGCCGACGCCCTCGACGTCGACGCGACGTCCCTCGAGGACGGCCAGGTCGTGCGGGTCGGCGACGTCGAGATATCGGTCGTCCACACGCCGGGGCACAGCGAGGGCAGCGTCACCTACGACGTGGAGGGCACGGCGCTGCTCACCGGCGACACGCTGTTCCACGAGAGCGTCGGTCGCGTCGAACTCGGCGTGGAAGCCGGCCTCGAGGACACGAGCGTCGAGGACAACGCCGCGACGCTCTACGGGAGCCTCCAGCGCCTCCTCGACCGGCCGGACGACGCCGTCGTCCTGCCGTCCCACGACCCCGGTTCGCCGGAGCCGCCCGTTTCGGCGACGTTGGCGGAGGTTCGCGAGCGGAACGCGGACCTCCGGCGGAGCCGGGCGGACTTCGTCGCGACGCTGGCCGACGACGTCCCGGACCACCCGCCGAACTTCGAGCGCGTCAAGCGCGCGAACGTCGGCCGGGAGACGGTGCCCGCCGACGAACTGGCCGACCTCGAGTTGGGCCCGAACAACTGCGCCGCCGAGTGACGGATGAGCACCGCACCCGACATCGAACAGGGCATCGGCGAGCACAGGGTCCAGTTCTCGCTGCACGTCCTGCTCGTGTTCGCGACCGGCCTGACCATCGGGTCGGAGCGTGCGGTCGTCCCGGTCCTGGGCCGGGACGTCCTCGGCGTCGAGTCGCTGTTCGTCATCGGGTCGTTCGTCGTCTCGTTCGGGTTCGTCAAGGCTCTCCTCAACCTCTACGCCGGCAAGTGGGGCGAGGAGTGGGGCCGCAAACCCGTGCTCGTGCTCGGGTGGGCGACGGCGCTGCCGCTGCCCGTCATCCTCATCTTCGCGCCCTCGTGGGCCTGGATCTCCGTCGGGAACGTGCTGCTGGGCGTCAACCAGGCGCTGACCTGGAGCATGGCGATCAACGCCAAGATCGACCTCGCGGGGCCCGACCAGCGCGGCCTCGCCGTCGGCATCGACGAGGCGTTCGGGTACAGCGGCGTCGCCGTCGGTGCCTGGATCACGGGCGTCATCGCCGGTCGGACCAGCCTGCGGCCCGAACCGTTCTACTTCCTGGCCGTCGTCGTCGCGCTCGCCTTCCTCGTCTCCATCGTCCTCATCGAGGAGACCGTCCAGTTCGCCCGGGCCGAGGGCGACGACGACCACCACGACGCGAACCTCCCGTTCGTCGCGGTCCTCAAGCG
>CAZATR010000196.1:0-4464 GCA_964488035.1 uncultured Natronomonas sp. | reverse complement strand
CCGCCATCTGGGTCGCCGTCATCGGGTTCACCATCAACAGCAGCGCCTACCAGGCCGAGTACATCCGGTCGGCGCTGCAGTCCGTCGACCCCGGACAGCTGACCGCCGCCCGCTCGGTCGGGCTCTCGCGGCTCGAATCCATCCGACACGTCGTCCTCCCGCAGGGCCTCCGGTACGCCATCCCGGGCTGGACGAACGAACTCGTCTACCTCGTGAAGTACTCCTCGCTGGCGGCGTTCATCACCGTCCCCGAGCTGTTCCGGGAGGCCCGGAACATCGCCTCCGACACGTTCCGCGTCATCGACATCTACGTCTGGGCGGCGCTGTTCTACCTGGCGCTCGTGCTCACGCTGTCGGTGGCGATGAGCCGCTTCGAGTCCGCGGTCGCCATCCCGGGTGTCGGCGCCCCGGCGGAACGCGACTGACCCGACGGCCCCGGCCCGGCCTCCTTCCCAGCACCGTCAGCCGGGCACGCCCGACTACGTGAAGTCCGAGAGGCCGGCCTGGCCGTCGTCCGCCTCGGCGTCCTCGGCCCGCTCCTGCGGCGACCGGTCGCCCCCGTCACCGCCGTCGTCCGACTCGCCGTCGTCGCCGAACGACCCGAGCGACTCGGCGGCGTCGGCCCCGTCGCTCCCGTCGGCCGCTGCGTCGTCGCCGTCGCCATCGGTCCCGGCCGCGGCGAACGCGCCGCCGGAGTGCTCGACGGCCGCCTCGGCGCGGCGCTCCCGGGCGTCCTCGACGATGTTCCGGACCTTGTTGGTGGTCTTCCCGGAGCCGGTGACGAAGGCGATGTGGTCCGCGTCCATGTCGTAGCGGGCGGCCATCCGGACCGTCAGTTCGCGGTTGGTGCAGTGGTGGGTCATCGCCGCGAGGTACGGCATGATCTCCCGGCGGGCCGTGCCCGTGGAGACGCCGGCCTGCGCGGCGATCCGACCCGCGACGTGGTCCCGCGTCGCGTCCCGCGAGGAGCGGTACGGCGCGCCGCCGTAGCGGGTCCAGCCGCCGCGCTCGGCCCGGCGGACCGACGCCACGCCCGCCGCGAGGTTGTCGGTCGCGTACCGCCAGTAACTGTAGTCCTGCGTGGCGCGGACTCGGCCGAGCCAGACGTCGGCGTCCGCCAGGTGTTCGTAGGCGTCGGCGAGCTCCGCGCCCTCGTACACCTTCGGCACCTTGTCCTCGACCCACCGGAGGAGGTCGTCCGGCGTCTCGTCGACGTCGTAGGCGGTCCGCAGCGCTGCCTCGGCGGACTCCTCCTTCAGGACCGCGTCGAGGAACGAGAAGATGTCCTCCGTCTGGTCCCGACGGCCCTCGGTCACCTCGGCGGTGACCTCGCCGTCCTTCACGCGGGCCTGGAGGTCCTTGATGGCGCCGCGGAGGTCGCCGCGGTTCCGGTCGGCGATCGTCTCCAGGACGTCCTCGTCGAAGGTTACGTCCTCCTGGCGGCAGATGTCCCGCAGCACGGGGACGATGGAGCGGGTGGAGACGTCGCGGAACTCGATCTCGCGGCAGGCGCTCCGGAGCCCGCTGGACATCTCGTAGTAGTCGTTCGCGATGAGGACCACCGGCTGGGTGGCGTCCTTGACGAGCCGCGTCATGGCGGCGGCGCCGCCGCGGTCCTTGTGCTGGTGGAGGTTGTCCGCCTCGTCCAGGACCACGAGCTGGCGCTCGCCGCCGAGCGTCGCGTTCGACGCCGCCCGGCCGGCGAACCGCTCGATCTCGTCCTTGGTCCGGGCGTCGCTGGCGTTCATCTCGAGGACGGGCCACCCCATGTCGTTGGCCAGCGCGTGGGCCGCCGACGTCTTCCCGACGCCCGGGGAGCCGTGAACGACGACCGCCTCGCCGTGCTCGTCCCACGTCTCGGCCCACTCCTGCAGCGCGTCGCGGGCCTTGTCGTTGCCGCGGACCTCCGACAGCGTCGTCGGGCGGTGCGACTCCGTCCAGTCTGCCATTGGCGACGGTTGGCCCGAGCGGGGTATAGGGATTGCGGAGGCCTACGCGTCGGGGTCTGCCGAGAGGTCCAACCGCGGCGCCATCCCGTCGTAGGCATCGTCACTCGAGACGATGGTATCGCCGTCCGACTCCACGAGGTGGAGCGCGTCGAACGGCGTGAAGCCGTGGTCCTCGACGAAGGTCGCTGCCGCCACGACGGTGTCGACGTCGCCGCTGACCTCCACCAGTTCGGCGGCGTTGACGACGACCCGTTCGGCGTCACGATCCTCCCGGTAGGCAACGAGCAGCAGTTCGATGAGCGTGAACCGGCCGGTCCAGAGATCGTCGCCGTGGGCCCGGTAGACGCGGTCGGCGGCCGGGCCGAGCCAGTCGTCGTCCTTGATCAGCGCGAGGAGGAAATCGGTCTCCGCGTACATCACTTCCCGGCCTCGTCGAGGCCGGTTTCACGAGCCCCCTCCCGGAGTTCCTCGACGGATGCGTCGATCTCGGCGAACTCCTCCCGGAGCGCCTCCAGCGGCTCGTCGGCCACCGGGACGAGCTTGATGCCGTCCGGCAACTGAACGATCCGATATCGGTCACCGTACCGCTCCCGGACCTCCTTCGGGAGTGTAAGTCGACCGCGGTCGTCGAGGGCGACGTCCGACATACCCCACCATACGGGAGGACCGGGGAAAACATTTCCCCTATTTCGAGTCGTACTCCCATCTATTGCTCTGTCTGCCCACTGATTGATGTCAAACCCTCGTTTGATCTCCAACAGCCTCCCGCGCCGCGGCGGCGGCCGCCTCGTCGGCCCGCCGCACTAGCTTCGCCGTCGTGGTCTTCGGCTCGACGTCAGTTCGCCACGAGTGCGACAGGACGACGTGGGCCATCTCGACCGGGAGGTTCGCCTGCGAGACGACCGCGACGCCGTAGTACGGGTGGCCGAGCAGCGCGCCGACATCGGTGCGCTCGGTCTCGCCGTGTTCGTAGGGCTTTGAGACATCGTGGATCAGCGCGCCGGCGATAACCGAATCGAGGTCGACCGGGAACGCGGGGTCGCGCTGGGAGAGGGCCTCCGCGAGCGCGACGGCGCAGGCGGTCACGTTGCGGACGTGGGCGACGAGCCGGCGGTCGGAGCCACCCCCGGTCCGTCGCTCCTCGGGTGGCAGCCACGGCACCTCGGGGAGCTCGGCCACGTCGAGGCCGTTGACGCCCGCCGCGGTGGTCCAGGCGGTCGCGACGCCGGACCGCAACCCATCGTCCTCGATGGCCTCGATCTCGGGGAACACCGACTCGATGTCCATGCGGTCGCCTCGGTCGCCGACGAGTAAACGCTACGGCTCGGGGCTACGAGTTCGACCGCGGCGCGAGTCCGACTTACTCGCCCCAGTTGCGCCGCTCGGTCGGCCGTTCGGACAGCGCCATCACGTCGAGCGGTTCGTCCCGGGTCTCGATGGCCTCGATGGCGGCGCGGGCGCTCGGCACCGTCGAGAAGTAGGTGATGGTCTCCTCGACGGCGACCTCGAGGATGTCGCGGTCCCGCGAGAGGATGATGTCGACCTCGTCGTCGCGGATGGCCCCCTCGAGGTCGTCGAAGTCGTCCTTCTCGTGGACGTCGAAGTGGCGCTCGGCGCCCTCGCGGACGTCGGAGATGTCCTCGTTCTTCTGGGACATCCCGCGGAGCGTCTCCAGGTCGACGACCGCGGTGCCTTCCGTCGGGATCGGCTTGCCGACCGCCGACTGGGCCTTCAGGTAGGCCTTGCCGAACGAGCGTGCGGTGCCCATCACCTCGCCGGTGGACTTCATCTCCGGACCGAGCCGCGGGTCCGAGCCCGGCAGACGGTCGAACGGCAGCACGACCTCCTTCACCGAGACGTGCGCCGGGACCTGCTCGTGGGCGCGGAGTTCGTCGAGGCTCCGGCCCGCCATCACCTTCGCGGCGAGCTTCGCGATCGGCACGCCGGTCGCCTTGGAGACGAACGGGACGGTCCGCGAGGAGCGGGGGTTGGCCTCGAGGACGTACACCTCGCCGTCGCGGACGGCAAGCTGGACGTTCATCAGGCCGACCGTGTCCAGCGCGCGGGCGATCTCCAGGGTGACCTCGCGGACGCGCTCCAGCGTGTCCTGGGCGAGCGACCGCGGCGGAATCATGCACGCGGAGTCGCCGGAGTGGACGCCGGCGGCCTCGACGTGCTCCATGATGCCGCCGATGAGGACGTCGTCGCCGTCGGCGACCGCGTCGACGTCCAGCTCGACGGCGTCGGCGAGGAACTCGTCGACCAGGATCGGCTTGTCCGGCGCGACGCGGACCGCCTCCTCGATGTACTCCTGGAGTTCATCGTCGCTGTAGACCACATCCATCGCGCGGCCGCCGAGCACGTACGAGGGCCGCACCAGGACGGGGTAGCCGATCTCGTGGGCGAGCTCGAGCGCCTCGGTCTCGCTGGTCGCGGTCCCGCCCTCCGGCTGACTGATTTCCAGCTCGTCCATCAGGGCGTTGAACCGGTCGCGGTCCTCCGCGAGGTCCATCGC
>CAZATR010000195.1:0-4514 GCA_964488035.1 uncultured Natronomonas sp. | reverse complement strand
GTCCCGGTGATCAGCAGTATCTGTGCCGTCGCGAGGAGCAGACTCGGCCGATCCAGGTCCGCTGCTGCCCGGACCAACGCGGTCGTCCGGCGCTGCAACGACGGGATCACTCGCAAGATCCGATTGTGAATATTTACCATGGTTAGTGTAGGGTCCTCCGAACACCCTGGTAGCCCGAAAGGCAATTGGATGCGATGGAGGGTCAGCGGGGCTTAGACCTGGTCGGCGAGCTTTGCTCGCTCTTCCTCGCGGCGCTCCGGCGGGAGCTTGAAGTAGTTGTTCGGCTCGACGAAGTACTGCTGGCCGAACTCCGAGAGGATCATGTTGAGGAAGGCACTCTCGCGGTTGTCGGTCCCCTGCCAGGTGTAGCAGTGGAGGTCGCGGCTGAGCGGGTACTCCTTCGCGCCGAGGTTCTTGCCGTACTCGTAGAGCGTGCCGTCGAGCTCGAGGCCGATGGGCGGCGTGGCACCATCAGGTTCGACAAACGCGAGCGCGATGTACGCGATGGCGTTGTCGTTTTGCTCGACAAGGGTGGCCACCTGCTGGTTCTGTCCCTTGCGGGTGTCGGGCTCGATCGGCTCGTCGGGGTCGCCGTAGAGGTTGGCGCGGAACGCGGTGTCAGTACCGGAGTCCTCCGCCCGACCGATCGCGTAGATGTCCTTGTCCGGACCACCCAGTTCGCTCCAGTTGGTGATCTCCTGCTTGTAGATCGCGCGGAGCTCGTCGCCGGTGACCTGCGTTACGCCCGCGTCGTAGATCTCCCGGCTCACGACGATGGGTTGGCCGTCGACGCCGACGACGTGGTCGACGATGTCCTCGAGTTCCTCGGCGTCCTCGCCGAGGATCGACTCGGCCGTCGAGCTGGCGTCACCGATGTCGACCCGCTCGTTGATGACGCCCTCGACGCCGGTGCCGGAGTGGCTGAGTGCCACCTGCGTCTGGAACGGCGGGACGCTGCGCTCGCCGGTCGGCTCGAATCCGTAGAGGCCGGCCCAGTAGTCGGCGAGGTTCTCGTCCGTGTCGATGTCGTACTGTCCGGGACCCCAGTACTCCTGGTCGTCCGCCGGCGGATTCCCGTTCCACAGCGACGAGGCCAGGTTGGTGATGGGATACACCGTCGAGGAGCCGTCGGCGGTCAGCGACGGGATCCGCCCGGGCTCCTCGTCGGACTGTTCGGTCGGCGTCGGATCCTCGTCCTGCATCCCCTCGCCGTTCCCGGTGCCGTTCCCGTTCCCGTTCCCGTTGCCCGTACAGCCCGCGATGGCCCCGACACCCGCCGCCCCCGAGGCGACGAGGAACTTGCGCCGCGATGCTCCATCCACCAGCCGTAGTTCTTCACGCGTCATCACCAGAATCGGGGCGAGATTGTCGTAAACCAGTTTATAATAGGTGTATCGACCGCTACGGGCCGGTACCCAACGCTATGAGCCGGACGGTCGGGTATAGCGCCGTCCGCCCCCGTACGGTACCCCAAAGAGCAGTATATATCCCTGCTGCCGACAGCGGGCCGGTCCGGCACCCGGCGGCGTTCGACACGACGACCGCCGGTGCTGCCGGCGGCGGTCGTCACGGTTCTCCCGAACCTCCCTCATCGACCGGCGTCGGACGACGACCGCCGAGATAATCGTCGACTCGCCTCCCGACTACACCCGCCACGACCGCCGGCGCCACACGACCACGCCGAGCAGCACACTGCCGCCGACGGTGAGCCAGGCCGCACCGACGAGGAGGCCGCCGGTGACCGTCGGGACCGGGTCGAACAGCGGGACGAACAGTCGCAGGTCAGCGCCGACGACGAGGGCCGCCCCCAGCAGGTCGAACACCAGATCGAGGGCGGTGTCCCGCCAGCCGTAGTGGACCAGTACCGGCTCGACGTCGAACCGGTCGCCGACCTCCCGGGCGGCCAGCTCGATCAGCTCCCAGAAGACGCCCACGACGACCGTGAACGCGAGCGTGACGGCCGGCACCGTCCACGCGGTGGACTCGAGCCCCGCCACCTCCGGTGGCGCGACGAGGAGGGCGGCGTACAGGAGCGCCGCGAGCAACGCCGCGGAGACGAGGTGGGTGAGGTGGTCCCACCACCACAGCCGCGACTCGTACAGGCCCAGCATCCCGAGCGTGTGGAGGATGCCCGCCCCGGCGACCCAGGCCGTGAGCGCGGCCCAGCCCGACACCTGTCCCGGGGCCACCGCCCGGAGCACGAGCGGGAGGAGGGCGAGCGCCAGCGCCGCGACGGCGTTGACGGCCGCGGCGACGTCGCGCCGCCGGACGGCGACGACCACGAGCCCGACGAGTACGACCTGCAGCGGGACGCCCGCAGCGGCGGTGCCGTCGACCATCGTCGCTCACCCTGCCGCTCGACCGGCCCCGGCAAGGGTCTTTGGTGTCCCTGCGCGGCGAGCCGGCTGGCGATCGGACGCCAGCGGCCGCGTCCGCACCCGGTCGGACTTTGGTTCCGGTGTGGTAGCACGGTCCGGACCCCGTACGATGGGCCCGGGACCGCGCCGGAGCGTCTCGTTCGTCTGCCCGCGGTGTGGCCTGCCGCTGTCGACGACCTCCCGCAAGCTCGACCTGCTCACGGCGACCGGGCTCCGCCGACACGACGCGGATCCACCGCTCCGGCAAGCACGCCGGCGAGTACGCCCGCTCGGTCGACGCCGTGGTCGTCTCGGTCGACCCCGCCAAAAATAGGACGCAAACGATAGCGGTTCCGAGGAACCTGATTCCGCAAGCTCGGAAGCGTGCGGTCAACCGAAGACGCCTACCGGATATGCACCACAGGACGACATTCCGGACTCCCCGCATCACTACCCCAGCTGCGACGTCCAGAATTCAAAACCAGCAGGTGACACTTCTGGCCCTCGCGTCCGCTCGTCGCCAGAAGTGGGTCCTGCCGGATTCGAACCGGAGGAAGACGTTCCGGGGTGCTCGCTGCGCTGCGCTCCCGGGCTGTGGCTTCCAGGGTTCGAATCCGGCAGATGACACTCGCCCCTGCTCACTGCCGTTCGCAGGACGAGTGGGCCCTGCCGGATTCGAACCGGCGACCGCCCGGTTACCCATTCCCTCGGCCCTACGCCAGGGGAAGTATGAGCCGGGTGCTATATCCGGACTAAGCTAAGGGCCCGTGGGCGGAGCTTTCCGTCGCTGCGTCTTTAATGTGCCGGGCTGGGCCCGTCCGCACCCAAGAGGCAAGCCGCTCGCCGCCGAACCCCGGGCCATGGCATTCCGCTTCGAGTACGCGCCCGGGACGATCCGGTACGGTGCGGGCTGCGTCGACGCCCTCGCCGACGAACTCGCGACGCTCGGCGTCGACGACGCCCTCGTCGTCACCGGCCGGACGGTCGGCTCCACCGACGCGGTAATGGCGCCGGTGCGGGCGGGGCTCGACGACCGTCTCGCCGGCGAGTTCGCCGAGACGACGCCGGAGAAGCGCTTCGAGACGGCGATCGCGGGCGTCGAGCGGTTCCGCGAAAGCGGGGCCGACGCGCTGGTCGCCGTCGGCGGGGGCAGCAGCCTCGACGTCGCGAAGATCGTCGCGGCGCTGTCGGCCGCCGACGCGTCGCCCGAGGCCGCCCACGACACCTTCGAGGAGACGGGCAGCGTCGCCGTTCCCCCGGCGGGGGTGCCGCCCGTGCTGGCGGTGCCGACGACGCTTGCCGGCGCGGACCTCTCGATGGTCGCCGGCATCACCTCCCGCCGCGACGGGCTGGTCCGCGGGGGTGCCTTCGACGCACAGTTGTTCCCGCGGGCGTTGTGCTACGACCCCGTCCTGTTCCGGACGACGCCACCCGAGGTGCTGTGTGCGTCGGCGATGAACGGGTTCGACAAGGCCATCGAGACCACCTACGCGGCGACCGCGACGCCGATCACGGACGCGACCGCCGTCCGGGCGCTCCGGCTGCTCGACCGGGGGTTGCCGGCGCTCGGCGCCGGCGACCGGGACGAGGAGACGATGTACGACGCCGTCGTCGGCACCGTCCTGGCCCAGTACGGCTGCTCGCGAGCCGACGGCCTGACGCTGTCGCTGATCCACGCGTTCGGCCACGGCATCGCCCGCGGCTACGCCGTCCAGCAGGGCGCCGCCCACGGCATCGTCGCACCGCACGCCCTCCGGTACCTGTTCGAGCACGTCGACGGCGGCCGGGACCTGCTGGCCGAGGGGCTCGGCGTCGACGCCTCGACGCCAGAGGCGACCGCGGACGGAATCGTCGACCGGGTCGCCGGGATCAGGGACGCCCTCGGCCTCCCGACCCGGCTCCGCGACATCGACGACATGAGCGAGGCCGACCTCCCCGACGTCGCGGCGGACGTCCACGGCGACGGCCTGATGCCCTACTGTCCCGACGGGCTGGACCCGACGGTCGACGAACTCGAATCCGTGCTCCGCGAGGCGTGGTGACGGGTACTCGGTGTCGTGACGACCGCTCGGCTGTCGGACGGGGTGTCGCGAGAAGCGCCGCGTCGCTCGCAGCCGCCGCTGCTCGCTCGGTCGCGCGAGAAGCGCCGCCGCCAGG
>CAZATR010000194.1:0-4524 GCA_964488035.1 uncultured Natronomonas sp. | reverse complement strand
GGACCACCACCGACCCCGGACCACGTCCGATCCGAGGGAGCGAACCTCACGTGTCGACCTGGACGAAGAACACGTACAGCAGCGTGATACAGAGCGGGATCGCCGTGATGGCGAGGACGCCCACGAGGAGGTACCCGCCGACGGGCCCGATGGTCACGTCGAACCGCGGGAGCGACTGCCGGCCCGGCAGAATCGGACCCGCGAGCACGAGGCCGGCCAGGACGCCCGATAGTAACGCGACCGTCGTCCCGGCCGGGTCACGGAGGGTGCCGCTCACGGCGGGGGTTCGACGCCGGGATACATAAGTCACCCGAGCGCCGCGGCCGAGAGCAGCGCGACGGTGCCGGACCAGAGGGCGACGACGGAGACGACCAGGACGGCCGCGTGACCGGCGGCCGTCCGGACCCTGGCGAGGCGGCCGCAGGCGAGCACGACGAGGAGGCCGACGAGGAGTTGGCCGACGAGGACGGCCCACCAGGCGGCGTCGAAGCCGGCCACCGCGTTGCCCGACCGGAGCGCGTCGGCGATGACGGCCTCGCCGGACGCCTCGAGGAACCGCCGGGCGGCTACCGAGGCGACCCCCTCGAAGACGACGGTGGCGACCGTGTAGATGCCGGCGGCCCGGAGGTCGGTTATCAGGTCCGCGACCAGGACGCCGAACGCCAGGAAGCCGACGGTCGCAACGAGCGCCGCCACGAGCGGGACGACCAGGACCCAGACGAGCCGGCCGGCCGCCACCTCGAGATGGACGAGCAACGCGACGACCAGCGCCAGCACGACCCCGGTGCCGGCGGCGGCGAGATACCGCTCCCGGTACGGGACGCCCCGACGCGCCTCGAGGAAGCCGGCGATGACCCAAGTCGTAGCCGCGAGGACGGCCGGCACCACCAGGAGGAACTCGACCGATCGCGGCGCCGGCTGGGACCCGTAGACCCCGGCGCGGCTCGCGACGTGGAGGGCCCCGCCGGCGACCGCCCACGGCCCGACTGCCGGCACGGTCCAGTGGGAGTACCCGTCCGCGAGGGCCAGGGCGATCGCCGCCGTGGCCGCGACGGCCGCGACGAGCACCACCGGGTCCACCATACCCCGCCCCGCGGGCGGGGGTGGAAAAGCCCTTGCGGTCCGCTCCGGTGGGAGCCGGACCCAAGCTGTCCAACATCACCACACGATCGAGGGCCCACGCAGTCCACAACCACGCGATCGGGACCGAACCGCCCGCTCGCCGGGAGTTGACACGTCGCCTCGGCGGCGACGGCCCGCGACGACCGTGGCCGGTACCACATTTCTGATTGATGCGAGACATTATATCGGATGGGGTGGAACGGGGGTGCAATGGGACGCTACGACGACGTCGTGCCGGCCTGGCTGGTCCTGTCCGCCCTGGGGGTGGCTGCCGTCGCGGTCGCGGTGTGGCACGCCTCGACCGTCGAGCCGATCGACGCGCTCCTGCTGGCCGCGCTCGCGCCGCTGTTCGTCGCCGGCGGCCTCCTGGTGTCGCTCGGCGCCCGCGTCCGCACCCTCACGACCGGCAGCGCACGGGTCGCCGCCTGGACGGTCGCCGCCGCCGGCGCCGTCGGCGGCGTCGCCGACTTCGTGATCGCCCAGTCGTTCGGCATCACCCTCCCCGAGTCGGCCGCGGTGGTGGCGACGGTGGCGTCGGTCGGCGCGGCCGCCGGCGCCGTCGGCGGCTTCCTGGCGGCCCGCCAGGAGGCGGCGACGATCGACGCGCGGGCGCGGGCAGACCGCGCCGAGCGCGTCATCGAGGGCGCCAACGGCTTCGTCGTCGCCCGGCTCGACCCGGAGGGGTACGTCGAGGCCTGGAGCGACGGCGCCGAGGCCATCACCGGCTACCGCGCCGAGGACGTGATCGACTCCCGGATTACCGGGCTGTACACCGGCGAGGACGCCGACGAGGAGGTCAAAACGCACCTCCAGCGGGCGCTCCGGACCGACGCCGTCCAACTGGAACGGACGTTCCACCGAAGCGACGGCGAGGAGTTCCACGGCTCCGGCACCCTCTCGGCCATCCAGGCCGACGACGAACTCCTGGGCTACCTGCTGGTGCTCTCGGACCGGACGGAGCAACGGGAGCGTCGCGAGCAGCTCGAACGCCGCAACAGCCAGCTCGAGGCGTTCGCGTCGGTCGTCAGCCACGACCTCCGGAACCCGCTCAACGTCGCCATCGGGAGCCTCGGGATGGCCAGGAAGAAGGAGGACAACGAGTCACAACTGGAGTCCGCCGAGGCGGCGCTGGAGCGCATGGAGCAGCTCATCGAGGACGTGCTCACGCTCGCCCGGCAGGGGAAGGACGTCGACGAGTTCGAGCGCGTCGAACTGGAGGAGACCGTCCAGCTCGCCTGGGGCACCATCGACCAGAAGCAGGCCACGATGGAGTTCGACGACCTCTCGGCGATCACGGCCGACGGCGAGCGCCTCCGCCGGCTGTTCGAGAACCTGTTCCGCAACGCCATCGAGCACGGCGGCGAGGACGTCGCAATCACGGTCGGGATGCTCGACGAGGATGGGTTCTACGTCGCCGACGACGGGCCCGGCATCCCGGACCACAAGCGCGACGAGGTCTTCGAGGCCGGCTACACGACCGGCGAGGAGGGGACGGGGCTCGGGCTGTCCATCGTGCGGAGCATCGTCGAGGCCCACGGCTGGGAGATCTCCGCGGCCACGAGCGCCGACGGCGGCGCGCAGTTCGAGATTCGCGGCGTCCAGACGCTGGCCGACGTCGAGCCGTGACGGGCCGCGGTCGGCACCGGTCCCCGGGTCGATCCGGGGTCCCGTCGCGGGGCCCGACGCCCCGACAGGGCGGCCGGGGCATCGGCCGCGGCCCGACTAGACGTACCGGTCCGCGGACTCGAGGGTCCCCGCCAGCGTCTCCAGGAAGCGGGCGGCGTCGGCCCCGTCGACGACCCTGTGGTCGAAGCTCAGACTCGTCGTCATCTCGCGCCGGAACGTCACGTCCGTCTCGACCGCGACGGCGGGTTCGCTGACGCGGCCCAGTCCCAGGAGGGCGACCTCGGGCGGGTTGATGATGGGATCGAAGGAGTCGACGCCGAGCGGGCCGAGGTTCGACACCGTGAACGTTCCGCCCTCGAACGTGCTCATCGTGTAGTCACCGTCCCGGACGGCCCGGGTCAGCCGCCGCCGTTCGTTCGCCACCTCGCCCAACGACTTCGACCCGACGTCGGCCACGACCGGGGTCACGAGGCCCTCATCGACGGCGACGGCGACGCCGACGTTCCGTTCCTCCCAGAGGCGGTGGGTCCCGTCCTCGAAGGTGGCGTTGAACGCCGGGTGGTCGTCGAGCGTCTCCGAGAGGGCACGGAGGACGACGTCGGTCACCGTCGGGTCCACGCCCTCGTCGGTCTCCGCGGCGGCGTCGGCCGCGGCCAGCAACGCCTCCGCGTCCACCGTCCGGTCGACCGTCACGTGGACGGCCTCCCGGTAGCTCTTTTGCAACCGGTCGGCGATCGTCCTGCGCATCGGCGTCAGCGACCGCTCCTCCCGGATCGTCCGCTCGGCGGGCTCGTCGTCGCTCACGGGTCGATCCAGGCGAGGGTGTCGCCGCGTTCGAACTCGTCGTCCTCGCCGCGGACGATCTCCGCGAGCGTGCCGTCGGTCGGGGCGAGGACGTCGATGCTGACCTTGTCGATCTGGACCTCGCAGAGGCTCTCCTCGGCCTCGACGGTCGCGTCCTGGCGTGCGAACCAGGTGACGACGACGCCCTCGTCGCTGTCGGCGTCGTCCGGCCAGTCCTCGAGCGTCACCGCGACGCGGTCCGAGGCCCCGCTCATTTCCGGGTGCGCTCGACGGCCGCCGTGATGTCGCCGGCGTCCGGGACGACCTCGTCCTCCAGCGGCCGCGAGTAGGGGATGGGCACGTCCGGGATGGCCACCCGCTCGACGGAATCGAGCGCGTCGAGGGACTCGTCGGCGACGCGTGCGACGATCTCGCCCGTCACGCCGTAGGAGCGGTAGTCCTCGTCGACGACCACCAGGTTCCCGGTCTTCTCCACGGAGTCGACGATCGCGTCGGTGTCGAGCGGGACCAGCGACCGCAGGTCGATCACCTCGGCGCCGATGCCGTCCGCCGCGAGCGTTTCGGCGGCGTCAAGCGCCCGGTGGACGTGCAGGCCCAGCGTGACGATGGTCACGTCCGACCCCTCGCGTTTCACGTCGGCACTGCCGAAGGGGATGGTGTAGTCCGCCTCCGGGACGGGCGTCTTCGGGCCGTCCGGGGCGGGGAGCCACCCGATGCCCATCAGGCGCTTGTGGAACATGTAGACGACCGGGTCGTCGTCGCGGATGGCGTTGTGCATCAGCCCCTTGGCGTCGTAGGCGGTCGAAGGGACGACGACCTTCATGCCGGGCAGGTGCGCGAACGTGCCGTACAGCGTCTGGGAGTGCTGGGCGGCGTCGTTGTAGGTGCCCCCGACGGCGGCGGTCAGCACCATCGGTACGGAGACGTTCCCGCCGCTCATGTAGGTGTTCTTGGCCATCTGGTTGTAGATCT
>CAZATR010000193.1:0-4529 GCA_964488035.1 uncultured Natronomonas sp. | reverse complement strand
GTTCGAGGCTGACGCCATACATGGTATACTTTATCATGGTACTACTTAACACTACTCCCTCGGATCCAGGGGTTGATACTCGAAGGCGGCGTCACGATTCGCCAGACATCGCCGCCGTCACGACGATTCTCAAGGGTTTTGCCCCCGGAGCCACTCGCTGGGGAGCGATGGCCACTATCGCGGCCCGGACGAGGACGTGGCTCGCTGCGGAGGTGACGCTGCTTCGCTACCGGCCGGTCGACTGGTTCCTGCTCGTCGGCGACCGGCTCCTGGTCGCCGCCGGCCTGCTCGGGCTCGTCGCCGTCGCCATCTGGTGGACGGTCGCGAGCGGTCTCGCGCCACTCATCTCGCGAACGCCGATCCTCTACCTCCTGTTCGCGCTCATCTCGGGGAACTTCACGCTCATCACCATCGTCGTCTCCATCAGCCAGTTCGTGTTGACCCGCCACCTCGAGTCCCCCGGCGAGGCCCGCCAGCAGATGCGAGAAATGGTCGGCTACCGCCAGGAGGTCAGCGAGATCACCAGGGAGCGCGTCATCCCGGTGACGCCCGCCGGCTTCCTGCTCGTGCTCTTCCGGAGTATCGACCGGGACGTCACCGAACTCCTGGAGCGTGACTGGGCGGATTCGGAGGCCGAGCTGCGGGCTGACGTCGAGGCGGCCGTCGCGGAGCTCGCCGCGCACGCCGCCGACGTCATCGACCTCGTCGAGCGGACGGACGGCGGGATCGACCGCGCGCTCTTCACGACGCTGGAGATGAACTACTCGCGGTACTTCTACGACGCCTACCGGCTCCGAGCGGAGTACGGCGAGGACCTGCCGGAGGCCATCGACGATGACCTCCGCGGGTTGGAACGCTCCGTCGAGCAGGTCGACGTCGCCCGGCGGTACTTCAAAACCGTACTCATCCAGTCCCAGCTCTCCTCGCTCTCGCGGCTGTTGCTGTTCATCGGGCTGCCCGTGTTGGTGGCGACGGTCGTCCTGATGCTGCTGTTCACCGCCCCGTCGGGGGCGGCGATCTCGCGGCCGGTGCTCTCCGTCGTCATCCCGGTGGTCGTGATCGTCGGGTTCGCGCCCATCGCGCTGCTCTCCGCCTACATCCTCCGGCTGGCGACCGTGGTCCACCGCACTGCGGCGATGTACCCGTTCACGACCCGGTTCGGCCGGTGAACGGTCCCTCGGAGCTGCCGGACGGCCCACCCAGCAACCGGCCGATTCGAGAGCCCACGACCCGGTCCGGGACACCCCCGTTAAACGCTCCTTAGTCCATTAGCCCACTCTTTTAAGCCCGACTGGGCGGTGTGTGTGAAGAGATGACTGACGACCAGGCATCCATGTCAGCCGAACGCGAGTCACACCCCAACCACCCGAGCGTCGACCAGTCGGATCGGGTACTACCGCGGAACCTTCGGCAGTCGGGCGATCCCGGGATCGAGATGCTCGTCTCGACTCGCGTCCGCAAGTCCCCGTTCTTCCATAAGTCGTTCAACGAGAACGGCGCCTGGCGGTGCACGGTGTACAACCGCATCTACCATCCACGGGGGATGCTCCGACCCGAGGAAGGCGGGATGATGGCGGAGTACGATGCGCTGGTCAACCGAGTGACGCTCTGGGACGTCGCGGTCGAGCGGCAGATCCGCGTCAAGGGGCCCGACGCCGAGGCGCTGACGAACTACGTCATTACCCGGGACGCGACCCAGATCGAGCCGATGCACGGGAAGTACGTCATCCTCTGTAACGAGGACGGCGGCATCCTGAACGACCCGATTTTGCTGCGGATCGCCGAGGACGAGTTCTGGTTCTCCATCTCCGACTCCACGCTGATGCAGTGGCTCCAGGGCGTCAACGTCGGGATGGACTTCGACGTCGAGATCGACGAGATCGACGTGGCGCCGATGCAGGTCCAGGGACCGAGATCCGTCGACGTGATGGAGGAGGTCGTCGGCGAGGCGGTCAAGGACATCCCCTACTACGGCCTGATGGAGGCAGAGGTCAACGGCGTCTCGGTGCTGGTGAGCCAGACCGGGTTCTCCGGGGAGAAGGGCTTCGAGATCTACGTCCGCGACGCCACGGAGACCGCCGAACGGGTCTGGGACCCCGTCCTCGAGACCGTTCGGGACCACGGCGGGATGCAAGTCGCGCCCGCCCACCACCGTCGGATCGCCGCGGGCATCCTCTCCTGGGGCCAGGACATGGACCACGAGACGTCGCCCTTCCAGGTCAACCTCGGCTACCAGGTGCCGGACGACAAGGACGCCGACTACGTCGGCAAAGCGGAGCTAGAGCGCCAGAAAGCGCTCATCGAGGACGGCGAGTACCCGTTCAACCTCAAGCTGGTCGGACTGAAGTTCGCCGGCGAGCCGGTCCGCGACTACGCGCCCGACTTCTGGCTGGTCTCCGACCCGGACACCGGCGAGGAGTGTGGCTACGTCACGTCGCCGTGGTACAACCCCGAGCTCGAGACCAACCTCGCCCTCGCGCACGTCCCGGCTGAGAAGCTCGAGGCGGCGACGGACACCACGCTCGACGACGAGATTTACACCGAGGACTTAGACCTCGAGTTCCAGATCCACCTGCCCGACGAGTACGCGGAGGAGTCGGGGGAATCGGTCTATGCGAAGGTGTCGAAGGTACCCTTCAAGCCGTCGGTGAACCCGAGCGCGCGGGAGCAGGCCAAGCTCGGTGCCCGCGACGACGCACAGTGAGCCCCGTCCGCGCGACCCCCGGAGCGCGAGTTCCCCAGGGCGCGCGGGCCGAACCCATGACCTGTACCGACGGCCGGGCCGGCCCAGGAACGACCACTTCGCCCGCTCGACGGAGGGGCTCGTGACGTCGACCGCGGCAGCGAACCCCGAGGTTCGCGAGCTCGAGGCGACGGTCGCTGCGGTGGACGGCACCGACGTGGTCCTGGACGAGACCTACTTCTACCCCGAGGGCGGCGGCCAGCCCGCCGATCGAGGTACCATCGATGGGGTCGAAGTGGTGGACGTCCAGTCGCGAGACGGGACAGTGATTCACGTGCTGGCGACCGAGCCATCGTTCGGACCGGACGACGCCGTGGCCGGGTCGATCGACCCCGCGTTCCGCACGTACTGCATGCGGGCGCACACGGCGAGCCACGTCCTCTACGGCGCCGGCCGCCGGCTCTTCGACGAGCTCGGGTACGGCGGTTTCGACATCGGCGAGGAGAAGGTCCGGGTGGACCTCCGAACGCCGACGGCCGTCGACGACCAGGCGCTCGTCGAACTGGAGCGACTCACCAACCGGGCGGTCTGGGACTCCCTCGAAGTGACCTGGGAGGAACTGCCCCGCGAGGAGGCGCTGGCACGCGACGACGTGGCGTTCAACACCGCCACCGAGGAGGGCGTATCGGCCGAGACCGTCCGGGTCGTCACGGTCGAGGGGTGGGACGTCGCGGCGTGTGGTGGCACCCACGTCCGGAACACCCGGGAGATCGGGCCGGTAGTCGTTCTCGGGCGGTCGAACCCCGGCGAGGGTCTCACCCGCATCGAGTTCGCGGTCGGCTCGCCGGCCATCCAGCGACGCGCGGTCGAGCGACGGCGGACGACGCAGGCCGCCAACCGCCTGGAGACGAGGGTGCTCGATCTGCCGGACGCGGTCGAGCGGCTGCGGGCAGAACGCGACGAACTGCAGGCGGAGCTCGAGCAGCTCCGACGCGACCTCCTCGAGGACCGGATCGCGGCGCTTCGGGACGACCCGGTCACGATGGGTGGGGAGACATGGGTCGTCGGCGCGCTTCCGACCGACGACTCGAACATCCTCGCCGACCGGGCCCGTGGACTGGCCGGGGACGGCGTGGGCGGCGTGGCCTTCGTGAGCGAGGACGGGGCGTATCTCGCCGTGGCGAGCGCGGACAACGTCGACGCCGAGTCGGTGGTCGATGCCGTCACCAAGACGTTCGGCGGTGGGGGCGGCGGGAGCGCCGCCGTCGCCCAAGGTGGCGGGCTCGATGCCACCGCCGGCGAGGTCGTCGCCTTCCTGCGGGAGGACCAGCTGGCGAGACGCACAGAACCATGACGACCAGACCCGACCCCGTCACGTTCGCCGATGTCGAGGCCGCGACTGAGCGCCTTGACGACCCCACGGTCGTCAAGCGGACGCCGGTCGAACGCAGTACCTCGCTGGCGTCGCTCTCCGGTGCGGACGAGGTCCACCTGAAGCTGGAACACCTCCAGTGGACGGGCTCGTTCAAGACGCGAGGGGCCTACAACAAGATCCGAACGCTGCTCGCCGATCGAAACGTGGACCAGGTCATCGCCGCGAGCGCGGGCAACCACGCGCAGGGTGTCGCCCTGGCGGCGACTACGCTCGGCGTCGGCTCGACCATCGTGATGCCCAAGGCCGCCCCGCAGGCGAAGGTCGACGCGACACGGGGGTACGGCGCCACGGTCGAACTCGTCGGGCGGGACTTCCAGGAAGCGATGACCCACGCGCAAGAGCTGGTCGAGGGCACTGACGCGGCGTTCATCCACGCCTTCGACGACCCCGCTATCGTCGCCGGGCAGGGCA
>CAZATR010000192.1:0-4550 GCA_964488035.1 uncultured Natronomonas sp. | reverse complement strand
CGGGTGTCGATGCCGTGCTCGTTGGCCTTCCAGGAGAGGTAGAACGGGTCGATCGGAATGCAGTGCCCGCCGAGCCCCGGCCCGGGGTAGAACGCCATGTAGCCGAACGGCTTGGTCTTGGCGGCGTCGATCGCGTTCCAGATGTCGACGTCGAGTTCGTGGGCGACCTGGGCGAGCTCGTTGATGAGGCCGATGTTGACCGCGCGGAACGTGTTCTCCAAAAGCTTCACGAGCTCGGCCTCGGTCGCCGAATCCACGCGGACGACCTCGTCGAAGACGGGGGCGTACAGCGCCTCGGCGCGGTCGCCACAGGTCTCGGTGACGCCGCCCAGCACCTTCGGGATCGCCGTCGGGCCGTAGGCCTCGTTGCCAGGGTCGATGCGTTCGGGGGAGAAGGCGAGGTAGACGTCCTCGCCGACCTCGGCGTCGTTGTCGGCGAGCGTCCCGCCGACGACCTCGCCCGTGGCCCCTGGATAGACCGTGCTCTCCAGCACGACGGTCGTCTCCGGCGGGATGACGTCGGCGAGGCGTTCGGCGGCGTCGAGGACGAAGGAGAGGTCGGGCGTGTCGGTCTTCCGGAGCGGCGTCGGCACGCAGATCGAGACGCCGTCGACGTCGGCGAGCGCGCCGTAGTCGGTGGTGAACTCGAGGCCCTCGGCGACCGCGTCGGCCACCTCGCCGTCGGCGACGTCGTTGACCGTCGAGGTGCCGCCGCGGAGCCGCTCGACGGTGTCGGCGTCGACGTCGACGCCGACGACCTCGTAGCCCGCGTCGTGCATCGCGAGGGCCAGCGGGAGTCCGACGTAGCCCAGCCCGACGACGCCGACGCGGGTCGCCTCCGTACTCATATACTACGCCGGAGGACCCTCGGAGGTTTCAGTCCATCGGCTCGCCCGCACCGGGCGTTCGTCGTCCGGTGCGGCGTCGGTGGCCGGCCTCACGGGCCACGACCCCGGCTACCACTTCAGGAGTCCGTAGAGGTAGCCCGCGCCGATGGTGCCGGTGAGCACGAACAGCGTGACGAGCTGGGCCGCCTTCGTCGTGTCCGGCGACGTGACCAGGGACTTCACCCGCTGGGGGACGAACTCCGTCAGCAGTTGTGCCAGGAACTCGGATTCCTCCGCGCTGGAGTCCTCGGAGACCAGCGACTCCATCGCCCGCTTCGAGTAGCCCTGCCAGAACGAGCGCTCCAGCAGCCACCGCTTGTCGGTCCGCCACTCGAAGACCTTGTGGCCGACCTGCGCGTCCGGGTTGTAGATGACGCCGCGGCCGAACTCCTCGCGCATCCGGGCACAGAGCTCCGTCTCGTGGGCCTGGAGGTTCTTCTCGCCCTGGCGGCCGACCTCGGTCGCGAAGCCGTCGAGTTCCTCCAGCACCTCCGTGCGGAATGAGATGTTCGAGCCGAAGGTGTTGCGGACCTCCTCGCCGGGCTCGGCGAACCCGCGGTGGGTGACGCCGACGAGCCAGTAGAACTCCTCGGGGAGGAACGCGGGCTTGCCGGCGACCCAGATCGGCGTCATCCGCCCGCCGACGGCGATCGCGTCCCGCGACTCGTAGACCGAGACCAGCTCCTCGACCCACCGCTCGTCGGCGACGGCGTCGTCGTCGACGAGCGCCACCACGTCGCCCGTCACGAACTCGAGGGCGTTGTTCCGACTGGCCGACAGCCCGACGTTCTCATCGTTGCAGTGCAACGTCAGCTCCGGGAGGTCGCCGTACTCGGCTTCGATGCGCTCGTGGAGGGCGTCGTTGCCGTCGACGACGACCACGATCTCGACGTCGTCATGGGTCTGCCCGCGGATGCTCGCCAGGCAGTCCGCGAAGTGCTCGTACATGTCCGCCGAGTAGGTGCAGATGACGACGGAAACCTTCATCGACGGGAGCGTACCCGCGAGCGGGCGTTAAGGGTTTTGTCTGGCGGGCGGCGCGAACGGAGTGAGCGCCGCCGAACGGGCGAGCGGCGAGCGGATGGAGCCGCGAGCGCCGCCCACCCGAGAAGCCGTGGCTCCCGCGGGGCATCGTATTACTCCGGGAGTTATCCGAACAGCCCACACCCGGGACCCCGGAAGGCCTATGGGCCGAGGGCCGACACTATCGGGGTATGAAGGGAGTCGTGCTGGCGGCCGGCGAGGGCACCCGTCTCCGGCCGCTGACGGAGGACAAGCCGAAGGCGCTCGTGGAGGTCGACGGCCGCCCGATCCTGGGCCACTGCTTCGACCGGCTCATCGAACTCGACGCCGAGGAGCTGCTGGTCGTCGTCGGCTACAAGAAACAGGCGATCATCGAACGGTACGGCGACGCCTACGAGGGCGTCCCGATAACGTACGCCCACCAGCGGGAGCCGAAGGGCCTCGCCCACGCCCTGCTGACGGTCGAGGAGCACGTCGGCGGCGACTTCATGCTGATGCTCGGCGACAACATCTTCGAGGCGAACCTCGCCGACGTCGTCAACCGCCAGCAGGAGGACCGCGCCGACGCCGCGTTCCTCGTCGAGCAGGTCCCCTGGGAGGAGGCCTCCCGGTACGGCGTCTGCGACACGAACGACTACGGCGAGATCGTCGAGGTCATCGAGAAGCCCGACGACCCGCCGACGAACCTCGTGATGACCGGGTTCTACACGTTCACCCCCGCCATCTTCCACGCCTGCCACCTCGTCCAGCCGTCGGACCGCGGCGAGTACGAGCTGTCGGACGCCATCGACCTGCTCATCCAGTCGGGCCGCACCATCGACGCCATCCGGATGGACGGCTGGCGGATCGACGTCGGCTACCCCGAGGACCGCGACGAGGCCGAGCGGCGGCTGCAGGAGGGGTACGACGCCGACGCGGACGAGGCGGCTGCGGCGAGCGAGTAAGCGGCCACGTTAGTGTGGATTCACACTAACATTTTTATCGGGCGGGCGGCCTAGGAACGATATGAGCGACAGCGACCGCGTCGGCGAGGGCAAAGTATCGGGGAACCAGGCCTCGATCCCGGCCCACATTCGACGGCACCTCGACATCGAGGACGGCGACACCCTCAGGTGGCGGGTACACGGCGACGAGCTCCGCGTCTCGGTCGTCCCGACCGAACGACGGGCATTCGACGACTTCGAACCCGGAACATCGGAGGAATCCGTCGACGGCGTCGAGGAGCACGACGCCTTCGGGACCGACTGATGCCCGCAGCCGTCGTCGATACCACCGTCCTCTACGCTGCCGGGAACCGCAACACCCAGCGGCACGACACCGCCATCGAGATCGTTCGCGCCGCGGACCGTGGAACACTCCCGACGCTCCACGTCCCCGACGTCGTCCTCGTCGAGACGATGAACGGCCTCACACGGGACGTCGAACCGGAGACGGCAATCGACATGCTCGATCGACTCGAGACCAGCACCGGGTTCACGATAGACACCTACTCCGACGCCGTCTGGAGCGCCGGCCTGGACGTGTTCCGCTCCGTCGACCGGCTGTCCCTGGCCGACGCGGTTATCACCGCGTGCATCCGCGACCGGGGGTTCGAATACCTCTACGGCTTCGACGAGGACTTCGACGGTCTCGAGGGCTTCACCCGCCTGGCCGCCGCAACCGACCCGTACGACCCCGAGTAACGCCGACCCCACCAGGGACCGGACGCCCGCCGTTCGATCCCCGGCTCTCGACGCTCGATGATTTGTCTCACGGCCGCTGACATCGGGAGAAGGGATATATTTATAATACCGGGTGGATATCTTGCCTGGTATGCGGGTGGGGATTACGAGAGCCGAAACCGTACCGACCTTTACGTATAGAATCCGTCAGCCGCCGTCGCGGCGAGCCGACGACCCGGGGAGGGGGTTCCAATGAGTGGCCGAGACACCGCTCCCTGGATCGCCGTCGCCGTCGCGCTTTTGATGGCCGCAAGCGTCGCGCTGTCGACCGTCGGCTTCGTCGGGGCGGCCGCCGCACAGTCACAGCAGGCCGACGTGGTCTACGTGTGGGACATCTCTGGCAGCATGGATGATGTCGCGGACGACTTGAAGAGTCAGTCGAGCGATCTCAACGCCCAACTCGCTTCGTCGGGCGTCGATGCACAATACGGAGTCGTCTTTATGGACCGTAACTTCGAAGGCCCGGACGTTGCCCAGGACTTAACGACCGACAGGACGAAAATAGACGATGCTCTTGATGAAGTCGGCTCTAATTTCGGCGATGAGGATGCTTCTGCAGGAATCCGCACCGCACTTGATGATATCTCGTGGCGACCTGGATCGCAGAAGGTCATCGTTGTGTTCACTGACTGTAGTGACCAAGGGGATTCAGAGTCTCGCGATACGGCAATGAGCGAACTTAATGAAGCGGATGCCTATTTGGTGTCGGTTTCGCCACCTGAATCAGGGTACGATTGTGAGGGCGGTCCTGACGGTCAGGAAGGTGAACTGAAATACATGGCCGAGGAACGCGCCGATAACGGCGCCTGGGCGGATATTGGAGGAGAGTTCAGTCAGACCGTCAAAGACATCATTGGAGCCATCGAGGAGGCCACCGGTGCCGTCGACCAGCAGGCCGACCCCGAGTTCGAGGTCACCA
>CAZATR010000191.1:0-4577 GCA_964488035.1 uncultured Natronomonas sp. | reverse complement strand
AGGTGGAGATCGACGGCGCCCGCGGCATCGTCCAGGAGGTCGACGTCTTCGTCACGACCATCGAGGACGACGGCGACGAGTACGTCATCCCGAACCGGACGGTCCTCCGGGAGGGCGCCATTCGGGTGCGGAGCTGAACCGATACTCGCCAGAGCACATACCCTTATGGCCGTCCGGCGGCAGACCCCGGATATGACCGAGCCCGACACGACCGTCGAGACCCTCATGACCACGCCGGTCGAGACCGTCGCGCCGGACGCGACGCTCGCGGCGGCCGCCCGCGTCCTGGACGCCGAGGGCATCGGCTCGCTCGTCGTCGGCGAGGAGCGCCTCGACGGCATCGTCACCGAATCCGACGTCGTCAGCGCCGTCGGCGAGGAACTCGACCCCTCGACGCCCGTCTCCGAACTCATGTCGGACCCCGTCGTCACCATCCGACCGAGCGAGACGCTGCGGGCCGCCGCCGAACGGATGGGCCGCAACGGCGTCAAGAAGCTCCCCGTCGTCGAGGACGGCGCCGCGGTCGGCATCATCACCACCACGGACCTCGCCCTCGCGCTCCCGAACTTCGAGGTGAACATGGCCCACCAGGCCGAGCCCGACATCCACGACGGCGAGTGGGAATAGAAACCCACTTTTACTCCTTCGGGCTTCCTCGCGCGACCCGCAGGGTCGCGCTGCGGGGAGCCGCGTGGCGGCTTCGCCGTGGTTCGAGAGAGCGACGCTCTCTCGTCATCACGAAAGGCGCGGAGCGCCTTTCGAACGACCACGGCATTCGGTTGCGGGCCAGCGGCCCGCAACCCGCTCAGTCGCAAAAACTTGGGGAAAAACTACCGCGCCGGCCACCTCGGATACCCATGTTTTCATCTACACGTTTATCCCCGACAGGCACCAGGAATCGATGATGCACGCGTTCGTCCAGGACGACCTCACCCGTGCCGCGTCGTTCTTCGTGCTCGCCTTCGCAGTCTCGACGGTCGGCGGCATCCTGCTCGGTGACCTCCGGCTCGGCATCGAGTGGGGGTTCCCGCTCGGCGTCGCCTTCGGCGTCTTCGCGTACTTCTTCCTGGTGCCGACCGCAACCGATGAGGGCGAGTCGCCAGACGAGCACTGATCTCGAGATCCCCAGCGAGGGCGCCGTCCACGTAACCGAGAGCCGCTGACGGCCCGGGCCACTGACGGAGTGGCCGAGCGCCTGCGAACGGCCAGAAATATATGTCACGCCACGAGCATACAGCGGCAATGGCAGAGCACACCCGGACGCTGGACTTCAAGATCGCCTTCGCGATCGGGCTCGGCACGATGATCGCGGCCGGCATCTTCTCCTTGTCCGGCGCCGCGGTCGCCATGATCGGGTCCAGCGCGGTCATCGGGTTCGTCATCGCCGCCGTCGTCGCCGGCATCACCGCCGCGAGCTACTCCGAGTTCGCCTCCATCTATTCGGAGAACGGCGGCGGCTACCTCTTCAACTCCCGTACCTTCGAGGACCGGCGGCTCCTCACCTACGCCGTCGGGATGTCGCTGTTCCTCGGGTACACCGGCACCACGGCGTTCTACCTCGCGACGATGGACGAGTGGTTCGTCCGCTTCATCATCCCCGAATCGCTGCAGTGGCTGCCCCACGGCACCGTCGGCGTGGCAGCCGCGGTCCTCCTCGGCCTCCTGAACGCCCGCGGGACCGAGGAATCCGGCACGTTCCAGCTCATGGTGACCGGCGCGAAGGTCGCTGTCCTGCTCGCGTTCATCGCGGGCGCGTTCGCCTTCCGGGGTCCCGCGACCGCGACCGCGAACTTCGCCGGGCAGTTCCAGGCCGACGCCGTCGGCATCGTCACCGTCGCCGCGCTGGCGTTCATCACGTTCTTCGGGTTCTCCGCCATCGCGGCCAGCGCCGGCGAGATCATCGAACCACGGAAGACCGTCCCGCGCGCCATCGCGGCGAGCATCGTCACCGTCACCGTCCTGTACGCCCTGGTCATCGTCGCGATGACGAACTCGACGGTGCCCCCGGAAGTCGTCGCCGAGGAGGGCGAGACCGCGATGGGGCTGGTCGCCGAGGGCTTCCTCGGGCCCGCCGGCCGGTCCCTCATCGTCGCCGGCGCCGTGTTCTCGATGGTGTCGGCCTCGAACGCCTCCATCCTCGCGGCCACCGGCATCGGCACGCTCATGGGCCGTCGCGGCCAGGCCCCGCGGCCGTTCACCCGCATCCACCAGCAGTACGGCACCCCGATCTGGAGCGTCATCACCGTAACCGCCACCATCGTCGCGATGATCACCTTCTTTATCGCCGTCTTCCCCGCCCACGGCGGCATCGTCCCGATCGACGTCACCGTTCCCATCCCGGGTTTCGGCCCGGTCACGCTGACGGACCTCGGCCTCGAGGCGCTCACCGGGTTCGCGACGTTGAATCTGCTTCTGCCGCTCTCGGTGGTCAACGGTGCGCTGATCGTCCACCGCCGGAAGTTCCCGGACATGGAACGTGGCTTCGCGGTCCCCGGCGTCCCCGCCGTCCCGATCCTGGGCATCCTAGCGAACCTGGCGCTGATCCTGAACCTCCCGGTGAAGGGCGTCATCACCGGGGCGGTTCTGGTCGTCGTGCTGATCGCGGTCTACATCGCGTGGGGCGGCGCACCGGAGGTCGAGGAGCTGGTCCGGGACGTCACGCCGGCCACACCGACCACCGCGGTGACGCCAGGCACCGGGGAGCAAACCAGGGGCCCCGAGGCAGCCCCGGCCCCGGACGAAGCGAGCGACACGACGGTCGAGGAACGGTACCGAGTTCTCGTCCCGATAGCCCGCCCGGACCGTGCGGGCCTTTACGTCCGACTCGCCGCCGCCGTCGCCGCGGGTCGGGGCCGCGAGCCGCTCGTCCAGGTCGTTACCGTCACCGAGATTCCCGACCAGACGCCCCACGAGATGGTGGCCGACACCGCCCAGAGGCGCGCCGACCGTATCGCCGAGAACCTGACGGAAGCGGACCTTGACGTCGAGTACACCGTCGAGGCACACACTTCCCGCGACGTCCCGTTCGACATCGTCCAGACGGCCCGGTCCGACGAGGCCGACCTCGTCCTCATGGGCTACCCGGAGGAGCGACCCGAACTCACGCAAACTGTCGAGTACGAGGCACCCTGCGACGTCGTGTTCGTGACCGGATTCGACGACCCCGACATCCCGCCGATCCGGCAGGTGACCGTCGGCGCCGGCGGCGGACCGCACCACCGTGGCTCGCTGGGCCTCGTCCAGGCGCTGGCCGACCAGGGCGCCGAGGTCCGAATCACCTCCGTGACGCCGGAACGCGGCGGTACGGTCGAGGACCCCGGCGACACGGTGTCGACGTTCGAGGGGCTGGACGTGACGGTGACACAGATCGAGTCGGACACGATCGCGGGCGGCCTCGTCGAGAGCGCGGCCGTCGACGGGGGCGTGCTCGTGATCGGCGCCTCCCGGGACCGGCGGCTCAGCCAGTGGGTGTTCGGCAGCACGCCGGACCGGGTCGTCGAGCGGGCCGCCGAGGCCGGAGTGCCGGTGTTCATCTACGCCACGCCCGGCGGCGTTTCGGGCCGCGTCGAGGATTACCTCTTCCCGGTCTATCGGTATCTCCGCGCCCGACTGCCGTTCGACGGCTCCTGATCCCGCCGGTCGATGGACGGTCGGTACCGTCCTGGCCGTGCCAACCGTATAAGCCCCCGCGGTGCGAACGCGCCCGCATGAAGATCTACACCGGTCGCGGCGACGAGGGAATGACCGACCTCCGCGACATGTCCCGCGTCTCGAAGACCAGCCCCAGGATCGAGGCCTACGGCACCGTCGACGAGCTGAACAGCGTCGTCGGCCACGTGCGGCCCTCGGGCCACGACGACGTCGACGAGAAACTCGGCGCCGTCCAGAACCACCTCCACATCATCCAGGCCGACTTCGCGAACCCCGACACGGACGACGCCGACAGCCCCCACATCCAGGCCGAGCACGTCGACAGGCTGGAGGCCTGGATGGACGCTTACGACGACGAACTGGACCCGCTGGAGCATTTCATCCTCCCGGGCGGCAGCGACGTCGGCTCGAAGCTCCACCACGCCCGCTCTGTCTGCCGGCGGGCCGAGCGCCGCGCCGTCGCGCTCGCCGGCGATGAACCGGTCAACGAGGCCGCCGTCGCCTACCTCAACCGGCTGTCGGACGCGCTGTTCGTGTGGGCCCGCGTGGTCAACAAGCGGGAGGACGTCCGCGAGGAGTCGCCGGAGTATTGAGGCGAAGTCGTAGAGAATAGCGACCGTCTCGGAACCCTCGACAGCTGGACGGACGGTTTCCCGGATAGTACGTTCAGGGGCTTGTTGTTACGGGTGGTTCGGCTCAAGGTTTCTGAAATTTATCGGCGACGTGCGAAGCCCTCGGCCGGCTCGACCGGCCGCGGCTCGCTGCGCTCCTCGCTTCGCTGCGGTGCTTGTTCCGGACGACTCCCTGCGGTCGTCGTCCGGCGTTCGCCTCACTGCGTTCGGCTCACCGTCGCCGGGGCCGGATCGACCCCGCTCACGGCTCCCGTCGGTCGCCGTTCGCATTCGAGGCGCTCCCTCCGGTCGCGC
>CAZATR010000190.1:0-4636 GCA_964488035.1 uncultured Natronomonas sp. | reverse complement strand
GCGCCGTCGGCGTCCGGCGTCGCCGCGTCTGGCCCGCCGCCCGTGACCCGGCTCACCCGGACCACCTCCGGGCGGCCCGGTCGGCGGCGACGGCGAACGGCTCCGCCGGGTCCCACTCGAGGACCCGCACCCCGCCGCCGCGGAGCCCCGACAGCCGGAGGGCCCGCTCGATGCCGGCCAGGCGACCCCCGAGGCCGTCCGGCGGCGTCGGGTCCATCGTGACGACCGTCACGAGGTGGCCGAGGGCGTTCAGCCGCTCGGCGAGCCGGACCGGCGGGTCGTCGACGCAGGGCGAGAACAGGATCACCTGCGCGTCGGTCGGCAGCCGGCGGCGGAACCGCTGGCGCCACAGCCGCGGGACGAACGTCTCGTCGGCCGGCGGCGTCGGCGCGAACGCCGGGTCGGTCCCGAGCGCGTCCCGGAGCCGGGCGCGGTGGCCCGACCCGGTGTCGGGCGCGACCCAGCAGTCCCGCGGGGAGAGCGCCGCCACGCCGACGCGGTCGCCCGTCGACAGCAGCACGGACCCGAGCGCCCCGGCGGCGTGGACGCTCCGCTCGACGGCGCTCTCGACGCCCGGCGCGGGCGCCACGTAGGCCGCCCGGCGCGCGTCGACGACGGCGACCACGGTCGCCGCCCGCTCCTCCCGGAGCTCGAGCGTGGCCAGCTCGCCGGTCCGGGCGGCGCGGTTCCAGTCCACGCGGCCCCGCGGGTCGCCGCGGCGGTACTCCCGGACGGCGTGGAACTCGATGCCGGCGCCGCCGACGTCGGTCGGCACGCGCCCGGCGTTCGGGGTGGTGAGCCCGCGGAGCGGCAGGTCGGCCGTCCCCTCGAACGTGGGCACACAGCGGAGCTCGCTCGCCGCGGGGACCGTCGTCTCCCGCTCGTGGACGCCGACGGGGTCGCGGGCGACGACGGCGAGCGGACCCCACGCGTGCCGGCCGCGGGAGGCCTGGACGGTGTAGGCGAACGTGGCGGCGTCCCCTGACCGCAGCGCCGTGGCGTGCCGGGCGGGGCCGTCGACGACCGCGAGGCCGTCCGGCACGCCGTCGACGAGCCGGACGTCGTAGAGCGTCTCGCCCTCGTTGCGGACGGTGACCTCGACGCGGACGTCCGCCTCCGGGTCGGCGGCCGTCGTCTCGAGCGTCCGGTCGGCGGCGAGGTCGGGCGAGGGCGGGGTCGCGGCGGCGCGGACGGCGAGGACGCCGGCGGCGACGGCGGCCGCCAGCACCGGGCCGGGCGACCGGAACAGCACGCCGACGCCGACGACGAGGAGCGCCGCGCCGGCGAGGCCCGCCCAGCGGTGCGTGCGCGTCACGTCCCTCGCACCTCCCCGTTCGTCCGGGCGCACACGGCCGGGGTCACGTCGTTCGCACCTCCTCGACGGCGTCCAGGCTCCGGGCGACGCAGCGCCGGGCGGTCGAGCGGGGTCGCAGGAGCCGGCGGGCCCGCCACCGCCGTGGGAGCGCTTCGGGCTCGGCGAGGTAGCCGGCGGCGACCGGGTCGGCCGTCCAGGTGCCGTCGTCGACGGCCCGGACGGCGGCCCGGCGGTCCCGGCCGTCGTGGGCGACGAGGGCGTCGACGGCGACGTCCCGGAGTCGCCGCCGGAGCTCCACGCGGCGGGCCGTCCCGATCCGTCCGCGCGTCCGGAGGGTGGCCTCGACGTCCTCGCCGAGGACCGCCGAGCGGTGCCGCGGTTCGGGCGCGTCGACGGTGGCGGTCTCCAGCGGCGTCGACCGGGCGGCGTGGGCGTACCGGAGCCCGGCGAGGATGGCGAGGGCGCCGACGCCGGTGACGACCGGGCCGTCCAGCGGGAGGCGGCCGGCGAGCCCGTGCTCGACGAGCGCCGCGAGCCCCAGGAGGACGGCGACGACGCCGAGGACCGCCGTTCGCTGCATCACTCGCCCCCGTAGCCGGCCTCGATGCGGCGGAGCGTCCCGACGGCCCGTTCCTCCGCGTCCGCGGTGGCCTCGCGGCCGCCGTAGCGCACCGCCTCGAACAGCGACGTCAGTGCCGCGACGTCGTCGCGGGCCATCCCGGCGTCGACGGCGGCGCGCTCGAACTCCCGCGGCGTCGTGGTCTCGGGCGAGTCGACGTCGAGGGCGTCGGTCATCCGCTGCCAGGCCCGGTAGACCTCGTTGTCGGCGTCGACCGGGTCCTCGGCGTCGATGCGGTCGGCCGCGGTGCCGGCGACCCGGCCGATGCGGTCGGTCGCGTCGTCGGGCTCGGACTCGGGTCCGGGCCCCGACGCGGCCCCGTCGTCGCGGCCGGTGGCGAGAACGGCGACGCCGACGACGGCCAGCGCGACCACGACAAGCAGGACGAGGAGGACGGTCGGGGAGGAGAGCGTCTCGGCGCCGGCGTTCCCGAGGCCGCCGGCGCCGCCCTCGGGGACTCGACTCCCGTTGGCGGCACCTGCGGTGGTGCCGTTCCGGCTCGTCGCGCCCGGGGGCGGCCCGCAGAAGGCGAACGCCGCCCACAGGAACGCGAACGGGACGGTGACGCCGCCACAGACGACGACGCCGGCGAAGGCCGACCGCGTCGACCGGTAGACGGCGGCGAACAGCCCGACCAGGAGCAGGCCGTAGCCGGCCAGGACGGCCGGCTCCCGGAGGACGGGCCAGCACGGCGAGAAGGGGAGCGCCCGGGCGTCCGACCGGTCGCCGACCGAGCCGTCGGCCGTCGACGCCCCGCCCTCCGGACGGTCGTCGCCGAAGCCCCGGTCGTCGCCGCCGAAGCCGGAGGCGCCCTCGGGGACGACCGCGGAGTCAAGCGTCGCCGCCGACAGCGCCAGCGCGACGATGGCGAGGAGCGCGAGGGCGAGCGGGAGGGCGCGATCGCGGTCCACGGGCGGCGTTGCACCCAGGCGCAAAAAAGGGTTCCTGCGGCGGCGGGCCGCCGGTCGGGTCCGGGCCGTACGTCGGCGGCGTTGACGCCCCGCCGCGCCGGCCCGGAACCCGAAGACCTTTGGCTGACTGACTGGTCAGTTAACACGTCCGCCGTGTCCGCCGTCCCGAACCCCGTCCGCGGCACCATCCTGTACATCGGCCTCGCGCTCGCCCGCCTCGGCGTGGTGTCGGAGGCCCGCGCCCGCCGGACGACCGAGCTCGCGTGGCCGCGGATAGTCACCGGTATCGCGCGGATGTCGAAGAACGCCGTCGACGTCGCGATGGTCGGGGTCGCCGTCGGGTCGGCCGCCATCGCCGGCGTCGGCATCGCCGGCCCGTTCTGGGGGCTGGCCTTCTCCATCGGCGGCGGGGTCGCGGGCGGCACCATCGCCCTGGTCAGCCAGCGGTACGGCGCCGACGCGACCGAGGACCTCGGGCTCGCCGTCCGCTCGAGCGTCCTCCTCGTCCTCGCCGCCACGCTCCCCGTCGTCGCCGCGTTCTGGACGTTCTCCACCGAGCTGATCGGCCTGTTGAGCAGCGACCAGGCGACCGTCCGGCTCGGCGGCGCCTACCTCCGCATCGTCGCCCTCGGCATCCCGTTCGCCGGCCTCAACCTCGTCGGCAGCCGCACGCTCGTCGGCGCCGACGACGCCTACACCGCGATGGTGCTGCGCGCCAGCGGCGCCGTCGCCAACGTCGCCATCAACGCCGTCCTCATCTTCGGGCTCGGGATGGGCGTGGAGGGCGCCGCCATCGGTACCGTCGTCTCCAACGTCGTCGTGGTCGCCGCCTTCGCAACCGGGCTCGTCCTCGGCCGGTTCCCCGGCGCCGGCGAGTTCCCCGTCACCGTCGACCCGCGCGGCCGCTGGGCCGACCCGGGGACCCTCTCGGACCTCGTGTCGATCGGACTGCCGGTGATGGGTCGGAACCTCGTGTGGACCGTCGCCGAGTTCCCGATGTTCGCCATCCTCGACGTCTTCGGCCGCGACGTCGTCTCGGCGTTCGTCATCGCCCGCCGCATCTTCGGGTTGATGAACACGCCCGGCTGGGGCTTCGGCCTCGCCTCCTCCAGCCTCGTCGGCCAGGAACTCGGCACGGGCGACGAGGACCTCGCGGCCGCCTACGGCCGCGAGATCGTCCGGTTCGCCGTCGCCGTCTACGCCGTCGCCGCCGCCCTCGTCTTCCTGCTCGCCGAGTGGGTCGTGGTGCTGTTCGTCGGCGACCCGACCGCCCCGGCGGTCCCGATCGCCGTGCCGCTGGTCCGGGTCGCCTGCGTCGCCGTGATCCTCCAGGGCGTCTCCGGCGCCGCCTCCGGCCCGCTCAACGCCGCCGGCGACACCCGCTGGCCGTTCATGAGCCAGGCCCTCGGCATGTTCGGCGTCTCCATCCCGCTCGTCTACATCGGGACCGTGACCCCGCTCGGCATCTACGGCCTCTACCTCGCGTTCATGGCCGAAACCACCGTGCCGGCCGCGCTGAACTACTACCGGTTCCGCACCGGCGTCTGGAAGCGCGTCAGTCGGGAGTATCGGCCGGACGTAGGGCTAGCGGACGACTGAGTTGAACGGAATTCGGAACTGTCTGAGACGAAGACTCAGCTACCGCGACCTGGAAAGCCCTCGGCCCGCTCGCGGTCGCTAGGAGAACTTGGTTGAGTGAACAACCCTAAAGCTCCGACCCCGAAAGCCCTCGGCCCGCAGAGCGACTCCCTTTCAGCGCGACCGCGCCTCGCCCTTTCAGTCCACCAGGAA
>CAZATR010000189.1:0-4657 GCA_964488035.1 uncultured Natronomonas sp. | reverse complement strand
ACTACGAGGAGAACGTTCTCTCGGTAGATCCGTTCAAAGCGGAGTTCACGTTCACTATCGATGACGATGCCCTCACGGTGACCATAGACGAGGACGTGTCAGTCGTTGAGGTGACGAGAGATCGAGCCTCCCACCCGACTTGATAGATATCCCCTCTGTATGCAGTACACCGTTCCAATCTAAGGGTTTCTCAGACGAGCCGCTTCGATCGACCGGACCGGGAACGTCGCCGGGGTCGCCACGGCTACACCACCTCGTCGAACGCCGACGTCTCCCGATTGTCGGGCTCGTCCTCGCTCCCGGCAGGCACCCAGACCGCTCGCGGCTCCTCCTCGGCCGACCCCGCCTCGACGTCGACGATCTCGACCTCCGCGCCGCTCGCGACGACGCGGCACCGGTCGCCGATCTCGAGCCCGCGCTCCTCGGCCAGCCGCTCGATGGCCTCCTCGTACCGGCACTCCCGTTCGGCGACGGGACAGGGCTCGTGCTCGAGCCGGAGCGCCGACAGCGTCTCGAACGCCTCGCCGCACACCTCGCAATCGTACATTACGCTACCTCGACTTTGGCCCGCAACAACCTATGGGTTACCCGCTCGCCGGACCGCGACGTTTCGTGGGTCGAGGCGACGCGAGCGGCATCCCTCCGGCGGGTGCGGTTCGCATCAGCCACTGGCGGCCAGCCCCCGGGCCAGCGCCAGCCCTAGCAGGAGTGTGAGCCCGGTCCCGAGGAGTGCGCCGGCGAGTGTGCCGGCGTGGGGGCCCAGGCCGGGAGTGCGTAACCCGACAGGAGGCTGGGGCCTGTCGGGGCGGCGTCGGCGGTGACGCCGGCGAGGGCGGCGGCGTGCGTCATCGGCTCCGTGTACCCGGTCCGGTCGGCGGCCCACGCGAAGGCCGGGGCGAGTGCCACGAGTCCGAGGAGCCCGAGGAGCGAGCGTCGTTGCCACGGCGTCCGGGCGACCGACCGGAGGGTCACGCGCGGATCGCCTCCGGGTGGCGCTGGCCGGATTCGACGCCGGCGCGGTCGAGAAGCCGCACGCCCGCGAGGGTGAGGACGCCCTCGCCGAGGCCGAGGACGAGGTGGCCGCCGGTCATGACGGCGACGACCGCGAGGAACTCGCCGGCGAAGCCGGGCGAGACGGCGAGCTGGAGGCCGGCGGTCGCCGCAGCGGCGGTGACCCCGACCCACCCGCCGGCCGCGACCGCCAGCGGTTCGCTGCGGTCCGCGAGCGCCACGTAGACCGCGTAGCCGACGTACGCCTGGACGATCGCCATGGTCCAAACGTTCGCCCCGAGTGCGAGAACCCCGCCGTCACCGAAGACGAGCGCCTGGACGGCGACGACCAGCGCGACGGCGATGGCCCCCAGGTGGGGGCCGAGCACGATCGCCGCGAACGCGCCGCCGACGAAGTGGGCGCTCGTCCCGCCCGGGAGCGGCCAGTCGAGCAGCTGTGCGGCGAACACGACGGCCGCGACGACGGCGAACAGCTGCACTCGATACCCGGTCAGCGAGTCACGACCCCGCAGCGCGGCGTGGGCCAGAACCGCGCCGGAGAGCACGACGAACGCGCCGGCCATCCACGGGTGCAGGAAGCCATCCGGTGTGTGCATCGGGGGCGGATACCGCGGATCACGACATATTCCTTCCGAAACGACGGACCGGCGCGAAACCTGGAGGCCGCACCGCTCGCCCTGCGTCTCGCGGCGCCGTGGCCGTCCGCTACCCGCGGACCCGGCGCCACGCGACGACCCCGGCGACCACCGGCGTCCCGAACACGACGACGTAGGGGGCGGCGTAGGCGGCGGCGACGGCGAGCGCTCGGACGACGGTCGCGACGCCGTCGACCGACGCGAGGAACGCCGCCACGAGCCCCGTGTCGTACCAGGCGGGCTCGGGTTCGGCCTCGGGGGCGTCGGGCGGCCGCTCCTCGAGCTCGACGGTGATCGTCGCGTACGCCACGTCCCGCTGGAGCGATTGTTGGCGGGCCTCCAGGCGCTCGATCTCCTGTTGGACGTCGGCCAGCTCCCGCTGGACCGCCAGGACGTCCTCGGTCTCGTTGGCCTGCTCGTACAGCTCTCGGAGGCGGTCCCGTTCGGCTCGCAGGTTCGACAGCCGTGCCTCGATGTCGACCAGCTGGTCGGTGACGTCCTCGGTGCTCGTCTCCGCACTCCGGACGTCGCCGAGCGATTCGATCTCGGCGACGGCCGCCGAGAACTCCTCGCTCGGCACCCGGAGCACGATGCGGGCGGTCCGCCAGGTCGCGTTGTGCCGCTCGTGGACCTCGACGTTGCTCGCGGTCACGAACCCGTCGCGATCGCGTGCGAGCGCCCGGACGGCCTCGCCGGCCGTCTCGGTGTCGTTCACCCGCAACCGGAGCTCGCCGGTCCGGATCAGCTGTCGCTGCTGGACCTCGAGCTGGGCCGCGTTCGCCCCGGCCGCTCTGCTGTCGCCGCCGTTGCCGGCGTTGCCGCCGTCGCCCTGCTCGGCCTCGGCGTCGCCGTCGGCCGGCTCGCCGGCGTCGGGCCCGCCGCTCTGTGGGCCGCCGAACCCGCTACAGCCCGCCAACGCGAGCAGCACCACGAGGCCGACGACGGCCAGCGTGCGTCGATCTGCCATACCTCACGATTCGGCCGCCGCACCGTAAAGCCCCCACTGGCTCAAACGCCCGTTTGACCCTCGGTGGCACGCCCCGGGCTGGGGCGCCTCGTCACCCCGCCCGACGCTGCCCGGTCCCGAGCAGCCACCATGCCTCCGTCGACCCCGAAATTCAAACAGGAGGCCGAACAACCCCGGGTATGGAGCGGTTCGTCGGGCTCCTCGTCGCCGGCGGCCTCGCCCTCCTGGCGGGGGTGTGGACGCTCCACCTGACCGCCCAGGGGTCGCCGCCGTGGCTCGCCGGCGCCGCGCTCGCGGCGCTCGGCGTCGCCGGCCTCGCGGCCGGCATCGGCCGGGAACTCGACCTCGACGCCGCGACCTGACCGTCGCTCGAGGCGGGAACCGGACCGGCCGGTCTGCCTGCGCCCGACACGCATTTGACGGCGCCCCGACACACCGTCCGGTATGGACTTGCCGGTCGCGGAGGGCTACTGGCTCGCCAGGTTCGTCCTGCAGCGCGGCCTCGCCGTCGTCTACCTGGTGGCGTTCCTCGTGGCGGTCCGGCAGTTCCGGCCGCTCGCCGGCGAGGACGGCCTCTCGCCGCTCGGCGACCGGCTCGACGCCACGGCGTTCCGCGACCGCCCGAGCCTCTTCCGGCTCGTCCCCGACGACCGCGCCGTCGCCCTCGCGGCCTGGACCGGCGTCGCGCTCTCGGCCGTCGCCCTCCTTGCCGGCCCCTACTGGCTCCCGGACGGCCTCGCAACGCCGGCGGCGATGGCGCTGTGGGCGACGCTGTGGCTGTTGTATCTCTCCTTCGTCAACGCCGGCGGCGTCTTCTACGGCTACGGGTGGGAGTCGATGCTGCTGGAGACCGGCTTTCTCGCCGTCTTCCTCGGCGCCGGCAGTGCCGGCCCGCCCGTGATCGTGATCTGGCTCCTCAAGTGGGTGCTGTTCCGCAACATGTTCGGCGCCGGCCTCATCAAGCTCCGCGGCGACGACTGCTGGCGCGACCTCACGTGTCTGGACTACCACTACGGGACCCAGCCGATGCCGAACCCGCTGTCGTGGTACGCCCACCACCTCCCTGACCGGGTCCACCGCGTCGAGACGCTCGGGAACCACGTCGTCGAGCTCGCCGTCCCGTTCCTGTACTTCGCGCCGCAGCCGTACGCCGCGGTCGGCGGCGCGCTCACCGTCGGCTTCCACCTCTGGCTGATGGCGACCGGGAACTTCTCGTGGCTCAACGCCCTGACGATCGTCCAGGCCGTCGCCACGTTCAGCGACCGCCTTCTCACGGCTGCGCTCCCGGTCTCGGCACCCACCGCGGCGGCGCCCTCACCCACGTACCTCCAGGCAGCCTCGATCCTCGTCGCCGCGGTCGTCGTGGTGTTGAGCATCCGGCCGGTTCGGAACGTGCTCTCGGCACGCCAGCGGATGAACGCCGGCTGGGACCCGCTGCATCTGGTCAACAGCTACGGCGCCTTCGGCAGCATCACCAGGGACCGCTACGAGGTCGTCGTCGAGGGCACCAAAAGCGACGCCCCCACCGACGCCGACTGGCACGCCTACGAGGTCCCCGGCAAACCGACCGACACCTCGCGGCGGCCGCCCCAGGTCGCGCCGTACCACCACCGGCTCGGCTGGCAGCTCTGGTTCGCCGCGATGCGGCCGTCGCCCCGCCGCAGCCCCTGGGTCCACCGGTTGCTCGCGAAGCTGCTCGCGGGCGACGACGCCACCCGGTCGCTGCTCGCCGAGGACCCGTTCGACGGCGACGCCCCCACGTACGTCCGGGCCGTCCGGTACCGCTACCGGTTCACCACGCCCGCGGAGCACCGCCGAACCGGCGACTGGTGGGTCCGCGAACGCGTCGGCACGTACGTCCGGCCGGTCGCGGCCGACGACCTCGGGGACGGCCGTCCGGCCAGGGGTCGGTAGGGCGACCGGACGCCGCGGGGATGGCCGGCCGTCGGCCGGGACCGGACCCGGCGTCACGCGGGCGGGTCCACGCGCTCGCTGTCGGCGCGGATCTCCGAGAACCGCGCCTCTAGCCACCGGACTGCGTCCG
>CAZATR010000188.1:0-4677 GCA_964488035.1 uncultured Natronomonas sp. | reverse complement strand
CCCCTCGGTCTCGTACATGGCGACGAGTTCGGCGACGAACTCCGCCATGGTCTCGCCTTCCTCGAGGTAGGCCTCCATGCGCTGTGCGAGGTCGTCGTCGATTTCGATCGTCTGGGTCATGGTAGGGAGGCGGCGTGCCTCGTCCGTGCTTCGTGGTCGAGGCTCAAAGGTTCGATGGATGGCTGTCGAACGGCGGGACTAGCCTGGGATCCGGTACTCGGCGAACCCGGAGGCGCCACAGGTTGGACAGGTACCCCCGGTCGCCTCGACCGTCGTGCCACAGTGGCGGCATTCCACGATGACCTCAGGGCGACTGGTGGGGCGCAACCGTGAGAGGAGGCTGGCCATCGGGGAATCACACCGGGGTGACCCGCCGGCGACAGCTGGGACAATCGGTCAGGACCCTCGGACGGTCGCCCTCGAGGATTCGCACGTCGAGGCTCGCGATCTCCGCCCGACAGGCGGGGCAGCGGCCGAGTCGCGGGGGTGCGGTGGATGTCGTCGACATGTGCAACAGCCGGGGGTAGTCCCGGGCGTACACCACACTCGACGGGCTGGAAGGAAGTATGGCCGCCAAGCTCGGTGAAAGTGAAAATGGTCGGCTCCGTGGCGCCTCACGCCCGACACGGGACGGACTCGAATCACCACCACTAATGGTGCGGGCCCCCGCCCTCTCCCGTCATGTACCTGGGCGACGAAGCCTGGCCGGACCTGGAGACCTACGTCGAAGCGGAGTCGCTAGCGCTCGTGCCGCTCGGTTCCACCGAACAGCACGGCCCGCACCTCCCGCTGGCGACGGACCATCTCATCGCTGAAGGGCTCGCGAGGGCTGCGGCGGACCGCGGCGGGTACCTCTGCACGCCGACGGTGAACGTCGGCGTCTCAGCCCACCATCGACAGTTCCACGGGACGATGTGGGTCGACCCCGCCACGTTCCGAGACTACGTGGAGTCGTTCACGCGGAATCTAGCGTACCACGGGATGGATCGGGTCGTCTTCGTGAACGCTCACGGGGGCAACGTCCAGCACCTCCGGGAGGTCGGCCGCCGCCTCCACGAGGATGAGGTGGCTTTCGCCGTCGAGTGGATGTGGAACGACTCGATCCCCGACCTCGTCGACGAGCTCTTCGAGCACAACGGCCCCCACGGCGGCCCGAAAGAGACGGCGATGATCCAACACCTCGCCCCCGAACTAGTCCACGAAGATCGGCTCGAGGACGCTCGCGACCACGGCGTTTCGGACGTCGAGACGCGAGACATTTTACGGAATGGCACGCGGGTGTTCTACGACGCAGTCGAGAACTCCGACAACGGCGTGTTCGGCGATCAGACCGACGCCACCGCCGAGAAGGGCGAGCGGTTATTCGAGGCGGCCACGGAACAGTTGATCGAACTCAGTGACTGGCTCGCCGCCCGTTCGGACCGAGAGCTCCGGCCGCGACCGCACGTCTGAGGCACCGTCGCGGACGCCACTGACGCACCGACTCGTGCCAGCCCGTGGGAATGATGGGGCGGATTTTATGACGGCACCCCAATAGAGCAATCGTGATGGCCGAGGCCGAGGAGTACCAGTTCGTCTGCCCCGAGTGCCGGGAGACGATCTCGATGAACGCCGCCATGCGCGAGGCGATCATCGCCAACGGCTGCGTCGTCTGCGGGGCGGACGTGGGTGAGGACTCCTTCGAGGACGTCGGCAAGTAGGCGCTCGGTTCCGGCACGGATACCGTCGGAGTACACTGTGGCCCGCCCTCGTTGCGAGCCGAGGGGAACTTGTATGGTGGCCCCTTGTGTCAGTCCCTGCAACCGATCATGGCGCTCGACCGAGAGACTCGGATGTCCCCCGAAGAGATGGACGCGCTCCTGGGGCGACACGAAACCGGCGTGCTGGCGCTCGCGAGGGACGACGACCCCTACGCGGTCCCGATCTCGTTCGGCTACGACACCGAGTCGCGGCGGTTCTACCTCCGGCTGGTTTCGACGCCGGAGAGCGAGAAGCGGGCGTTCCTCTCCGCCTCCCCCCAGACCAGGCTCGTGGTTTACGAGGAGGACGGCGACACCTACCGGAGCGTCGTGGCCACCGGTCAGCTGAAGGCAGTCGATCCGTCCGAGCTCACGGTCGAGCGCATCGAACAGTACGGCGAGGCCAAGCGCCCACTCTTCGAGATATGGGGCCAGGAGAAACCCGACCTCGACATCCAGCTATACGAGCTCGACCCGGACCACCTGTCCGGCCGGCTGGTCCAGCTCGACCGTGACGACGGGTGAGCACCGCCGGCTAGCGATGTCGTTCGACTGCGAAGCCATACCTATATTCGCGATGGGCTAGTACCGTCGAGTGTGATCGGATCGCGCGAAGTGGGCCCGCAGACGGGCCGCCCCGGACCACGGCGGACACCGATCCATCGCCAGCCATGAGCGCGGGTATCAGAGCGACCGTGGAACTCCCGGACCCCGCCCCCTGTCCGATCGCCGACGTCTCCCGCCGGACTGACGCCGTCATCGATCGGGTTTGGCGGAGCGTTCCTCCGGCAGACGCGACCCCCGTTTCCGAGTTCGAAGTCGAAGCCGCCTCGCAGCCGGAGCATCCCGCCTGCGACCCCGTCCTCTCCCTGGGGGACCGGCACCTGCTTCGGTACGACCACGACGGCGGTGACGCCTGTCCCTGCGAGTGTCTCGGCGGACTCGGCTGTCCGATCCAGCGGTACGTCGCCACCGCCGGTCGTCTCCGACTCGTGTTCAACGCCGGCGACTACGAGGAGCTCCAGACCGCCGTCCAGACCCTGCTGGACCGGTATCCAGACCTCGACGTTCGCCGCCTCGTCCGTTCGCCCGCCGCAGACGAGACCCAGGATTCGGTGTTCGTCGATCGGGGTCGATTGACGGACCGCCAGCTCGAGGTCCTTCAGACGGCCTACGACATGGGATACTTCGACCGCCCACGCGGGGCCAACGCGTCCGAGGTCGCCGCCGAGCTGGACCTGGATCCGTCGACGGTCGCGGAGCACCTCGCCGCCGCCCAGACAAAGCTCCTGACCGACGTTCTCGGGGAGCGGTGACCGCCCGGAGTACATAAACCCACCCTGTTACCGGGGCTGTGGCTATCTCCGGGTCGCGGCCGAATGTTGACCCGTGAGTCACGCACCCATGGCCATCACCCAGCCCCCGTCACTCGCCGGCCGTGACGACCGCCCGACGACCCTCAGCGCCGACGGCGACGGCCGCCGCCTCCTCGAAGCGCTCGACGACGGTGCCTGCCGGGCAATCCTCGGAGCCACGGGCGAGGACGCCCACTCCGCTGCGGAACTCTCAGAGATCTGTGATATCCCCCTCTCGACGGCGTATCGGAAGCTGGAACTCCTCGAGGACACCGGACTGGTCCGCGAAGGCATCCGCATCCGGCGGTCCGGCAAACACACGAACGAATACCGCCGGGCCGTCGACGAGATTCACGTGACGGTCGGCGACGAGTGTGGCGTCGAGCTCACGCTGGGCCAGACCGAAGCACCGGCCTGATCAGGTGGGCGCAGTCCCGAACCGGAATCGTTGTGCCGCCCGAGTACCACGTCGCGTTATGTTCAGGCTCGGCGCTCACGTCTCGATCGCGGGCGGGTTCGCGAAGGCCGTCGACCGCGAAGTCGACCTCGGTGGGAACTGTGGCCAGCTCTTCGTCGGGTCTCCCCGTGGCTGGGCCACGACCGAGGTGGAGGCGGACGAAGCTGACGCGTTCACGTCGGCCGCCGAGACAGCCGACGTCGGGCCGTGGATCGTCCACGGCACCTACCTGATCAACCTCGCCACCCCAAAGGACGACCTCGCGGCGAAGTCGATCGATGCCGTCCAAGCCGAGGTCGATGCGGCCGCCGCCCTCGGGATTCCCTACTACGTCTTCCACCCCGGTTCGCACACGGGGGCCGGCGAGGAAACGGGCATCGAGAGCGTCGGGGAACGGCTGTCCGCGGTGGACATCCCCGACACGGTGACCGTCCTCCTCGAGAACACCGCCGGGAAGGGCACGACGGTGGGCCGTCGGCCGGCCGACCTCGCGACGATGGTCGACGTGTCCGACCACGGGTATGGCCCGCTCGGCGTCTGCCTCGACACTTGCCACCTCTACGCCGCGGGCTACGACTTCACCGACGAGGACGGGATGGACGATCTGGTCGCCGAGGTCGACGACGCCATCGGACTCGGCAACGTCCACTACCTCCACCTGAACGACTCGAAGCACCCACTCGGCTCGGAGAAGGACGAACACGAACACATCGGGGAGGGCGAGATCGGCGCCGAGGGATTCCGGCAGTTCGTCAACCACGACGCGCTCCGGGAGAAGCCGATGGTCCTCGAGACCCCGGAGGACGAGAAGGGCTACGAGTGGAACATCGAGCGGGTGCGGGAACTCCGAACGGACGGCTAGCCGGGCGGGACGTTTTCCACGCGCGGGATCCACCGCTCGCTATTTTGCGGCCAACGGACTACACGGCGGCATGTTCGAGGACCGGACCGACGCCGGCGAGCGGCTCGCGACCGACGTCGAGGCCCACGATGTCCACGCCGACGTCGTACTCGCCGTTCCCCGGGGTGGGCTTCCCGTGGGTCGAGCGGTTGCTGACCGTCTCGGGGTCCCCCTCGACGTCGTCGTGGCCCGAAAGCTCGGCGCGCCGGGCCGGCCGGAGCTCGC